>NZ_JBEZED010000030.1:0-103638 GCF_040648675.1 Micromonospora sp. NPDC049101
GCGCAGCAGGGTGGCGTCGAACTGTGTTGCCCAGTCGACGAGGACGCCGACGGCCTTGTCGGCGGCCTCCGGGCCGGCGCTGGCCTGGACGGTCTGGACCGTGGTGGCGATGACCCGGACCTGCTCCACGTCGACCGACCCGCCGGCCAAAGCGTCCCGCACGCCGGCCGGGGCGGCATCGAGTGCAGCGGCCAGCTCGACCAGACGACGGGCCGCGCCGACCCCGAGCCGCAACCGATCCCGCAGCCAGACCGCCGTGGAGGACGCGCCCTGCGCGGTCGCGGTGCCTCGGCCGTCCAGCTCCCGGACCAGGGTCAGCTTCACCGCGGCCAGCCGTTGCTCGACGCGGTGTGTGGCGTCCAACGCCGCCACGAGGTCGTGCTCGCTGGCGGCCCAGGCCGCCGTGTCGAAGCAGGCCGCCACCGCGGCCTCCGCCTGCTCCAACGCATCGATCACGATGCAAAGACTAGAACAGGTGTACGACATTTTCCGGCGCCGTTGATGGTACGGTCGCAGTGGATCACCGAACCGGAGGTGACGTAGCCTCCGGCCATGGTCGAACGGGTGCGGGTCGCGGTCGTTGGCGTCGGTAACAACACGTCGGCATTGGTGCAGGGGCTTGCTCTCTACCGCCAGAGCGGCAGTCTGGTCGGCATCCGCAGGCCGATGATCGACGGGCTCGGGGTGGGGGACATCGACGTCGTGGCGGCCTTCGCCACCTCCGAGGAGAAAATCGGCCGGGACCTGACCGAGGCGATCTTCCTGCCGCCCAACAATTTCCTCCGGCTCAACTGCGACCTACCCAGAGCAGGTGTACCCGTCACGAAGGGCCTTGTCGACGCGACGGAGGTGGAACGGGTAGCGGCGGCGCTGGCCGGGGCGGAAGTGCTGCTCTACTCGGCGCCGAGTGGGCGGCCGCACACGGCACGGGCGTACGCGCAAGCAGCGCGCACAGCGGGTGTCGCCTTCATCAACACCACGTCCGACCCGGTCGCCCGCGATCCGGACGTGCTGCACAGGTTCGAGGAGGCGGGCCTGCCGCTGCTGGGCGACGACCTGGCCAGCCAGTTCGGCACCTCGGTGCTGCACAACGCGCTGCTGCGGCTCCTTCAGGAGCGGGGCCTCACCCTGGTCAGCTCCTACCAGGTCAATCTGGGCGGCACCGAGGACTTCCGCAACCTGGTCGACAACCCCAACACCAAGAAGCAGTCCAAGCTCAACGCCCTGTCGGAAGGCCACCCCGCCGGCCACGCCGCCGACCGACCCTCCGCCGGCCAAAGCGCCACGGAACAACGGACCGCCGGCACGGTCGAGGTCGCTCCGCTCGGCTACCTACCGCACCTCGCGTCGCAGAAGGTGGCGCACCTGAACATCGAGGCGCAGGGCTGGGGTGAGACGGCGGTGAGCCTCGACGTGAAGCTGAAGGTGCATGATCCGAGCGGCGCGGCCGGGGTCAACATCGACCTGATCCGCATCGCGGCGAGCGCGCTCCGCGACGGGCGTGGCGGTCACTCCGCCGAGGCGACTCCGTTACTCAAGTCCCCGCCGGGGACGGCGATCTGAGGCCGGTGGTGAGCAGGCGTTCGATCCGGGCGAACTCGGCGGTCATCTCCGGGGTGGCGAGGAAGTCGTCGAGATCGGCCGAGACCTGGAAGTCGACCTCCTCGACGGAGCGGATGGCCAGCTCGTACAGCTCCCCGCGCTGGTCCTCCTCCAGGTAGGTGGTCCAGTGTTCGAGCGCGGTGATGACGATCAGGAGCCCCTGATCCAGGTCGCCGTCGGCGAGGACGCCCGCGTCGATCCGCTCCAGCTGTGCGCGTAGCTCCGTCGCGCTGGCCGTGCGGACGTTTTCCCGGGCGGTGGCCAGTGCCGCCCACGCGTCCTCGTCCAACTCGTCGTCCGCGGCGGTGTCGAGCAGGTCGCTGCGGACCAGCCGGGTGACCGTGTCGAGGCCGAAGGCGCGCAGCTCGTCCGCACCGGCCGCGACTACCAGACGGAGGATCGCCGCTTCGAGTTCGTCGTACCGCATGTCGCCGGCCGCCTCAGCCCGCGGAGCCCGTGAAGCCCGCGGAGCCCGCGCCGACCGAGCGGTACACGTCCAGGGTCTGACCGGCGATGGCGTCCCAGGAGAAGTGCTCCACCGCGCGCTGGCGGCCGGCCAGGCCGAAGCGTTCGGTGCGCGCCGGGTCGGCGAGCAGCGTGTTGATCGCCGAGGCCAGGTCGGCGACGAACTTCTCCGGCTGCAACGGGGTCCCCGAGCCGTCGGTGGCCTGCTCGATGGGGACCAGCAGGCCCGTCTCACCGTCGGCCACCACCTCCGGGATGCCGCCTGTGGCGGTCGCCACCACGGCCGTCTCGCAGGCCATCGCCTCCAGGTTGACGATGCCCATCGGCTCGTACACCGACGGGCAGGCGAAGACCGTGGCGTGGGTGAGCACCTGGATCACCTCGGGCTTGGGCAGCATCTCGGCGACCCAGATCACGCCGGATCGGTTGGCCCGCAGCTCGGCGACCAACTCCTCGACCTCGGCGGCGATCTCCGGAGTGTCTGGCGCTCCGGCGAGGAGCACGAGCTGGGTGTCGGCCGGCAGCTCCCGGGCGGCCCGCAACAGGTAGGGCAGCCCCTTCTGCCGAGTGATCCTTCCCACGTAAACGACGCTGGGTCGGGACGGGTCGACG
Organism: Micromonospora sp. NPDC049101; assembly: GCF_040648675.1. Taxonomy (NCBI): domain Bacteria; kingdom Bacillati; phylum Actinomycetota; class Actinomycetes; order Micromonosporales; family Micromonosporaceae; genus Micromonospora; species Micromonospora sp. NPDC049101. Next base: position 2,680 of record NZ_JBEZED010000030.1, read on the forward strand.
CCGAGCCGGTCCAGCACGTCGGTGCCGGCGTCCGGGGCGTACTGAATGGTGTCGATGCCGTTGTAGACCACCCGGACCCGGTCCGGGTCGATCTGCGGGTAGGCGGTGAGCACGTCGTTGCGCATCCCGCCACTGACCGCGATCACCGCGTCGGCGGCCTCCATCGCGGTGCGCTCGATCCAGGAGGAGAGCGCGTAGCCGCCGCCGAGCTGCTCGGCCTTCCACGGCCGCAGCGGCTCCAGGCTGTGCGCGGTCACCACGTGCGGCACCCCGTGCAGCAGCTTCGCGGTGTGCCCGGCCAGGTTGGCGTACCAGGTGTGGCTGTGCACGACGTCGGCGCCGGCCGCGCCGGCGGCCATCTCCAGGTCCACGCCCATCGTGCGCAGCGCGGCGTTCGCGCCGGTCAGGCCGGGCGGTTCCAGGTACGCGGTGACGCCCGGCTCGGTGCGCGGCTGACCGAAGCAGTGCACCCGTACGTCGGCGCGGCGGCGCAACTCCCGGGCCAGGTACTCGACGTGCACCCCGGCACCGCCGTAGACCTCCGGCGGGTACTCGCGGGTGAGCAGATCGACGCGCAGCGGGGTGGGTTCCGTCATGACCCCGCACCCTAATGCAGAAGAGTCCCCGTACGAGTGGTGAAGTGCGACGCGGGTGGATAGCGTCGGGGCATGGCTGCCAAGGTGCTCGCGATCGTCCTGGCGGGTGGGGAGGGCAAGCGCCTGATGCCACTCACCACGGACCGGGCCAAGCCGGCCGTCCCGTTCGGCGGGATGTACCGCATGGTCGACTTCGTCCTCTCCAACCTGGCCAACGCCGGCTATCTCAAGATCGTCGTGCTGACCCAGTACAAGTCCCACTCCCTCGACCGACACATCACCAAGACCTGGCGGATGTCCACGCTGCTCGGCAACTACGTCACCCCGGTGCCCGCGCAGCAGCGTCGTGGCCCGTGGTGGTTCGCCGGCTCGGCCGACGCCATCTACCAGAGCTTCAACCTGATCCACGACGAGCAGCCCGACTACGTGATCGTCTTCGGCGCCGACCACATCTACCGGATGGACCCGCGGCAGATGGTGGAGGACCACATCGCCTCCGGCGCCGCGGTCACCGTCGCCGGCATCCGCCAGCCGCTGTCGATGGCCGACCAGTTCGGCGTCATCGAGGTCGGCGAGGACGGCAAGCGGATCCGGGCGTTCCGCGAGAAGCCCACCGACGCGGTCGGTCTGCCGGACGCCCCCGACGAGATCTACGCCTCGATGGGCAACTACGTGTTCACCACCCGCGCGCTCTGCGAGGCGGTCGAGCGGGACGCGGAAGACAAAACCAGCAAGCACGACATGGGCGGCAGCATCATCCCGATGCTCGTCGAGCGGGGCGAGGCCAACGTCTACGACTTCCGCGACAACGAGGTGCCGGGCAGCAACGACCGGGACCGCGGCTACTGGCGCGACGTGGGGACGCTCGACTCGTTCTACGACGCGCACATGGATCTGATCAACGTGCACCCCGTGTTCAACATGTACAACTTCGACTGGCCGATCTACACCGAGCAGCCGCCGTGGCCACCGGCGAAGTTCGTCCACCAGTGGGGTGAGCGGGTCGGCCGGGCGGTCGGCTCGATGGTCTCCCCGGGTGTGGTCATCTCCGGCTCGCTCGTCGAGAACTCGATCGTGTCGCCGAAGGTGCGGGTGCACTCCTGGGCGCACGTCGAGGGCTCCGTGTTGATGGAGGGTGTGGAGATCGGCCGGCACGCGGTGGTCCGGCGGGCCATCCTGGACAAGAACGTGTTCGTCCCGGAGGGCGCCGAGATCGGCGTCGACCTGGAAAAGGACCGGCAGCGCTACACCGTCTCCGACAATGGCATCGTGGTGATCGGCAAGGGCCAGAAGGTCGTACCGTGACCGACCCGCACTCCCCGAGGAGGTTCCCGCAGTGACCCACCCCCGTGCCGGCCAGCCCGCCGAGCCCGCCGACCTGGTCGACGTGCCGCGCCTGGTGACCGCCTACTACGCCGAGCATCCGGACCCAGCGGACCCGGCGCAGCAGGTCTCCTTCGGCACCTCCGGCCACCGCGGCTCCAGCCTGCGCAACGCGTTCAACTCCGACCACATCCTGGCGGTCACCCAGGCGCTCTGCGACTACCGACGCGAGCAGGGCCTGGACGGGCCGCTGTTCCTCGCCCGGGACACCCACGCGCTGTCCGCCCCGGCCGCCGTGGACGCCCTGGAGGTGCTCGCCGCCAACGGGGTCACCGTGCTTGTCGACAGCCGCGACGGCTACACCCCGACCCCGGCGCTGTCGCACGCGATCCTCACCCACAACCGCGGGCGGACCAGCGGGCTCGCCGACGGCATCGTCATCACCCCGTCGCACAACCCCCCGGACGACGGCGGCTTCAAGTACAACCCCACGAACGGCGGGCCGGCCGACACCGACGTCACCCGGTGGATCCAGGACCGCGCCAACGCGATCCTCGCCGCCGGGCTCAAGGAGGTCCGCCGGATCACCTACGCGCGGGCCCGGGCCGCGGACACCACCGGGGAGTACGACTTCCTCGCGCACTACGTCGACGACCTGCCCGCGGCGATCGACATCGACGCGATCCGCGACGCCGGGATCCGGATCGGCGCGGACCCGCTGGGCGGGGCGAGCGTGGCGTACTGGGGGGAGATCGCCGAACGGCACCGACTGGACCTGACCGTGGTCAACCCGAACGTCGACCCGACCTGGCGGTTCATGACCCTCGACGGCGACGGCAAGATCCGGATGGACTGCTCCTCGCCCAACGCGATGGCGTCGCTGATCGCCGCCCGCGCCGACTACCAGATCTCCACCGGCAACGACGCGGACGCCGACCGGCACGGCATCGTCACCCCCGACGCCGGCCTGATGAACCCCAACCACTACCTGGCGGTGGCGATCGGGCACCTGTTCCGGACGCGTACCCAATGGGGTCCGGACGCCGCGGTGGGCAAGACGCTCGTCTCCTCGTCGATGATCGACCGGGTCGCCGCCGACCTGGGTCGGCCGTTGCTGGAGGTGCCGGTCGGCTTCAAGTGGTTCGTGCCCGGCCTGCTGGACGGCGCGGTCGGCTTCGGCGGTGAGGAGAGCGCGGGGGCGTCGTTCCTGCGCCGGGACGGCTCCACCTGGACCACCGACAAGGACGGTCTGCTGCTCTGCCTGCTCGCCGCCGAGATCCTGGCGACCACCGGGCGCAGCCCGAGCGAGCACTGGGCCGAGCTGGCCGAGCGGTTCGGCGCACCCGCGTACGCCCGGATCGACGCACCGGCCACCCGGGAGCAGAAGGCCGTGCTCGCCAAGCTCTCCCCGGAGCAGGTGACCGCGACCGAGCTGGCCGGCGAGCCGATCACCGCGACGTTGACCACCGCGCCCGGCAACAACGCCCCGATCGGCGGCCTGAAGGTGAGCACGAAGTCCGGCTGGTTCGCCGCGCGCCCGTCTGGCACGGAGGACGTCTACAAGATCTACGCCGAATCCTTCCAGGGCCCCGACCACCTCAAGCAGATCCAAGAAGAAGCCAAAAACCTGGTAGACCAAGCCCTAACCCCCTAACAACGCCCCCACCCCACCCCACCCCCCTCCCACCCCACCCCACCCGGCCACCCGCGTTGATCATGGAGTTATAGCCGCGCACCTCGGCGTGTCGCGGCTATAACTCCATGATCAACGGGGGTGGGTTAGCAGGGTGGGGGGATTTGTTGTTGGGCTCTTCGTCGGAGTTCTTCGGGGAGTAGCTCGCGGAGTTGCTCCGGCAGGAACGGCAGGTCGAGCAGTGTCATCTTCAACTGGTTGCGTTCCTGGTAGCGCAGCGGGTCGAAGCGGACCACCAGGCCGGCGTTGCGGCGGTACGTGATGTCCACGGTCCCCTCCGTGGCCGCGTCGCGGAACACCAACCCGTCCATCTCCACCACGACCGGCGACGAGTCGGGCCGGAGTTCCAACCGGATCTTCTCGTCCGGCGAGAGCACCACCGACCGGGAGATGCCGGCCATCGGCGCCGACGGCGTGATCACCACCGAGTCCGCGGCGGGGGAGATCAGTGGGCCACCGGCCGCGTAGCTGTACGCCGTCGAGCCGATCGGGGTGCTGACCACCACGGCGTCGCTGCGGTAGTAGCCGTACTGCTGGCCGTCGATGCCGAGGGTGACGCTGACGAAGCCGGAGCCCGGCTGGCGGACCAGCGCGATGTCGTTGAACGCCACGACGTCGTCACCGCACACGTCACACGCGAGGCAGGCGTGCGACTCGACGGTGAAGTCCTTCGACAGCAGCCGACTCAGCGCGTCGGGCAGCTCCGGCGGCTCGATCTCGACGAGAAAACCCAGATGACCCAGGTGTACGCCAAGCACCGGCTTCGGGTCGCGGATGGCGGAGCGCAGCGCGCCCAGCATGGTGCCGTCGCCGCCGATGCTGATCAGCGCGTTGGCGCGGATGGCGACCTCGTCGGCCGGCACCGGTTCGACGCAGGACGGTACCCGGTGCTGGTCCTCCTCGCGCACCATCAGCGTCTTGTGGTGGCGCGTGGCCCACCGTTCGATGATCCCGACCACCTCGGTGACATCCCGGGTGGGGTGCAGCACAAGTCCCAGCCCCGACACTCGTACAGCTCACCACATTCGCGATGGCCGTACCCGGCGTACACCGAAGGTGCGCCGACGGTCCGGAGGCCGCCGGCGCACCTCGCCGCCGTCAGGGTCGGGGTCGACCGGTGAGGTGTCTCAGCGAGCGGGCGACCAGGTCGTCGCGGGCCGCCGGGGGCAGACCCTCCAACCCGAAGCCCAGGTAGACCGTGTCGCCGGTGACCACCACCGAGCCCTCCTCGAACGCCCGCTGGCTGCGCGACCAGTCGGTGGCGTTGCCACCGGACCCGGCCGGCGGTCCGGCCACCGTCCAGCCGCCCAGGTCGGCCGACTCGAACGAGGTCTCCGCCACGGTCGCCCCGCCGACGAGCACCCGGGCGTCGTCCACGAAGACGCCGAGACCCTGCGTGGCCCAGTCCGAGGCGTACGTGATCGACACCTCGACCTGCTTGCCGGCGTAACCGGACAGGTCCGCCACCCACTCCTTCCAGCCGCCGGAGGCACCGGACGCCGCGTTCCAGCTGCCGGTGGTCCCGGTGGACGAGCAGTCCGCACCCTGGTAGTGGGTGAGGAACGGGTGCAGCTCGCCCCAGTTGCTGAGGCAGCTCTCCCCGGTGGCCGTGCTGGTCTTGCCGTTGGCGTCCGGCAGGGTCGTCCAGTTGTCGCTGCCCACCTCGTGGGCCTCGACGAAGAGGAAGTCCCAGTCCTGCTCGATGTCGTACGAGGTGAAGAAGCGCAACTCGGCACTGCTCGCCCCGGTCAGGTCCACCGTGCGGGTGAGCCGCTTGTACGACTCGTCGCTCTGCCCGCTGTGCAGGTACCACTCACCGGTACGCGGGTCGAACGGCGCGGCGCCCGGCCGGGTCCAGCCCACCGGCGCGGAGCTGGCGAACTGGGGGAACTCGTCCGGCGGCAGGAAGCCCGACGTGGTCAGGAACGACGCGCCGTGCTCCTGGTTCTGCGCCGACCCGGGCGCGTTGAGCTGCCCGCTGAAGCCGGCGAACGCCCCGTCGATGCCGGCGACCGGGTACGGTCCCCCCTCCGGGGAGGTGCCGCCGTCGCTGACGTAGGTGTACGCGCCCAGCCAGTACTGCTGGAAGTCGTTCAACAACGGCAGGCAGTCGTCGGACTCGGCGTCGGTGCACTCGGGCGGCGCGTCCGGGTGATAGACGTACGAACCGTTGGCGCCCTGCGCGTACAGCGCGTACTGGCCGCTGATCAGCAGTTTGCCGCCTTCGTTGAGGTAGTCCCGGACGGCCAGCTCGGTGTTGAGCGCCGCCTTGGCCGTGGTGCCGGGCACCTGGCCGGGAGCCCGCAGGATGACGTCGTCACCGGTTTCCCACACCACCGCCTTGTAGTGCGACAGCACGCCCAGCGGGTGTGGCGCCTTGCGTCCCATCGTGTCGAAGTCGTACACGTCGCTGCTGCGCCCGGCGGCGCTCAGCGACGCCGCGACCTCGTCGGCGTACTTCGCGGTGGTGCCGGTCTGCGTCGGGCTGAGGCCGGTGACGTCCTCCATGGCGAGGACCAGCACGTCACCGCCGATGTCGCCGTGCACCCGGTAGGTGAAGTGCGCACTGGCGGCTACTCCGGCCCGGGGTTTGTTGCCGGTGAACCAGACTTCCACCCGGTCACCCGGTTTGGCGCCGGTGACCGTGCCGCGCAGCTCGGCGTAGTAGTCGTCGTGCGTGTCGCCGTACCGCTCGCCGCCGCGCCACTCGCGGACCGTGACCGTCTTCGGTCGCCCGCCGTTGACCGTGTAGTGCATTCGGACGTTCTTCAACGCCCGCCGGGTGATCGAGGCGACCTGCTGGGTACGCCCGTACGAGGTGTCGAACGCGTCCACCACGAAGTCCGGGGTGCTCCGGCCGACCACCGACACCGGGTCGTCCGGGTCCGCCGCGGACCGGGCCACGGCCAACGCGAACGGCAGGTTCTTGCGCACCTCACCGGCGATGAGGGCCTCGTCGTCGGGGAAGATGAACTCGCTGACGCAGTCTTCCGGGCGCCACTGGTCGTCGGGGTCGACCGCCGACGCGGCCTCGCAGGTGGACATCTCCGGGGTGAAGCCCAGCGTGCCGTACTTGACGGTGGCGTGGCTGTCGGTGTCGCCGTTCGTGGTGTACAGCTCGGCGGAGATGTCCGGGTCGTAGCCGGGCACCGCCGGGTGCGCGTCGTCACCGGCCATCGCCTCGTAGATCACGTCGTCCGGGGTGGGTGTGCTCACCTGCCAGCCGACGCCGTAGAGCAGTAACTGGGCCGCCGAGTGGTAGTTGACGAAGAACTCGAACCCGACCCGCTTGAACAGCCGGTCCAGGGCCTTGGTCTCCGGCTCCGAGTTGGGGCTCGGGCCCCGGTAGGTCTCGCTGTTCGGCACCGGCGACGAGCCCTCGTTGTCGTACCCCCACTTGTAGCTGAAGTTGCGGTTGAGGTCGACGCCGTCGACCGAGGTGATCTGCCCGTCGCCGTTGTTGTCCCGCAGGTTCTTGCGCCACAGCCGGTTGCCGGGGGTGAAGGTGTGGTCGTAGCCGTCCGGGTTGGCGACCGGCAGGAACCACAGCTCGGTGGTGTCCAACAGGCGGGTGATCTCCCGGTCGGTGCCGTAGCTGTCCAGCACGTGGTGCATCAGCCGGCGGGTCATCTCCGGCGTGATCCACTCGCGGGCGTGCTGCGCGCCGGCGTAGAGCACCGCCGGTCGCTTGCCGTCCGCGACGGTCCGCGCGTTCTTGGTGACCTTGAGGGCGAGGATCGGCTGGCCCTGCTGGCTGCGGCCGAGCGTCTCCACCTTGGTCAGTCTGGGGAACCGGGCGGCGGTGGCGTTCAGCTCGTCCCGGAGGCCACCGGGCTCCCCGTAGGGGCGGAACGCCGTCCAGCCGGCCGCGGCCTGCTCCCGCAGCGCCTGCGACGCGTCCTTGCCGCGAACCCTCTTCACCGACAGGGGAACGCCCTTGTCGGTCAGCCGTTTGGCCTGCCGGCGGCTGAGCACCGTCTCGACAGTCGTGCGGCCGGCCGAGTCGGTCTTCGCGTCGTGGCCGAGGTCGACCCCCGCCGCGCGCAGTTGATCCCGCTGTTTCGCGTCGACGGTGCCGACGTACACCTCAAGGCCGTCCCGGGCGTCCGGATCGGACGACGGCCGCGCGCTGGCGGGTGCGGTCAGTGCCAATGCGCCGAGCAGGGTGACCACGCTGGCGATCGCCAGTCGTCTCGGTCTCATCGCGCCTCCTTGGGTGAAGGACCTGTAGGCGCGAGCCTTCGGTGTGGCGTAAACGATGTCAATAGTTCGATGGGCGCGAGGTGGCTGACCGTGTTGGTGCGGGTGCCGCCAGTAAACGAGTGGTACCGGTTACCGGAGCGTCGTCGAGATGACGTCCGCGATGCGCGCACCCGCCGCGCCGTCCCACATCGGCGGTGTGGGCCAGCTGGCGAGTCGTTGCGCGGCCACCGTGCTCGCCACGGTCTCGGCGAGTGTGGACGGGGTGACGAGGCGGTTGGTGCCGTGCGTGATCGTGATCGGCCGCTCGGTGTTGGGTCGCAGCGTCAGGCAGGGCACGCCGAGCATCGTCGTCTCCTCCTGCACCCCGCCGGAGTCGGTGACGACGACTGCCGCCCCACGGACGAGGCTGACGAACTCGAGGTAGCCCAGCGGGTCGACGACGCGCAGCGCGCGATGTGAGAGCAGGCCCGCGTTCTCGAGGTGACGCCGGCCGCGCGGGTGCAGCGGCAGGATGACGGGGAGTTGGTCGGCGACCGCGTGCATCGCCTTCACCAGACTGACCGCGTCTGCCGCGTCGTCGACGTTGCCCGGTCGGTGCAGTGTCGCCACCACGTAGCGGTCGGGGAGCGAGAGCGCCGTACGGATGCCGGCGACGTCGAAGCGGTCGAGATTGGCCAGCAGGGTGTCGATCATCGGGTTGCCGACCAGGTGGATCTTCTCGGTCGCGACGCCCTCGGTCTCCAGGTGCGACACGGCGTCGGGGCTGGTGGCGAACAGCAGGTCGGACACGTGGTCGACGACGATGCGGTTGATCTCTTCGGGCATGGACCTGTCGAAGCTGCGCAGGCCGGCCTCCACGTGCGCGACCGGGATGCCCAGCTTCGACGCGACGAGGGCCGCGGCGAGCGCGGAGTTGACGTCGCCGTAGACGACGGTGAGCGCCGGGCGGTCGGCGACCATCAGCTCTTCCAGGCCGGTCATGACGCGCGCGGTCTGGCTCGCGTGGCTGCCCGAACCCACCCCGAGGTTGACGTCCGGCTCGGGGAGGCCCAGTTGCCGGAAGAAGACCTCGGACATCCGCTCGTCGTAGTGCTGTCCGGTGTGGACGAGGCGCTGCGGCACGCCGTGCCGCCGCAGGGCACGGATCACCGGCGCTGCCTTGGGGAAGTTGGGACGGGCACCCGCGACGTGCAGAACGGCGTCGGCTGGCATGGATCTCCTCGTGATTTCGGGGCGAATCAGCGACGGCGCGCCAATAGTACAAGTTATCCAGTTTAAAGCATCTAATCGGCATAGAATGCCGAATGACGGATGCGTCGCGGTGTGCGTTGCCGGAGCGGTGACCGCCGCAGACGATGTTCTTACTTCCCGAAGGCAGGCAGACCCGCGTGAAGCAGATCGTCCAATCGGTGTCCGGCGGAGAGTTGCGCGTCGTCGAGGTTCCCCAGCCAGAGCCCGGCCCCACCGAGGTGCTCGTCGCCACGCGCAGGTCCCTGCTCTCCGCGGGCACCGAGCGCGCCGTGCGCGAGCTGGCCTCGGCGAGCCTGCTGCGCAAGGCCCGGGCCCGGCCGGATCTGGTCCGCCAGGTCGTCAACCGGGCACGCACCGGGGGAGTCCGCTCGACGCTCGCCGCCGTGCGCAGCCGGCTCGACGAGGACATGCCGCTCGGCTACAGCGCCGCGGGTGTCGTCGTCACCGCCGGCACCGCCACCGACGGCATCCGACCCGGGATGCGGGTGGCCACTGCCTCGGTGGGGCACGCCGAGTACCAGTCGGTGCCGGGTCTGCTCGCCGTGCCCGTCCCGGAGTCGGTGTCCGACGAGGCTGCCGCCTTCGGCGCGGTGGCGGCCATCGCCATGCAGGGCCTGCGGCAGGCCGAGGTGGGCCTCGGTGGTGCGGTCGCGGTCGTCGGTCTCGGCCTGGTCGGGCAACTGACGGTACGACTGGCGCTCGCCTCGGGGCTGCGCGTCATCGGCATCGACCTGCGCGACTGGACCGCTCAGTTGGCCGGCGAGTGCGGTGCGGTCGGCCTGGTCGAGGCGGGCGCGACGACCACCGACCAGATCATGGAACTGACCCGTGGCCGAGGCGTCGACGCGGTCCTGATCACGGCGGCGACGCCCTCGTCGGAGCCGGTCGCGCGCAGCACCGAGATCGCCCGTGACCGGGCCCGACTGGTCGTGGTCGGTGACGTCGGCCTGGACCTCGACCGTCGACGCTTCTACGAGCGCGAGCTGGATCTCCGGTTCGCGCGCAGCTACGGGCCCGGCCGGCACGACCGGTCCTACGAGGAGTGGGGCATCGACTATCCGATCGGCCACGTGCGCTGGACGGCACGGCGCAACATCGAGGCCTATCTCGACCTGGTGGCCGGTGGCCGGGTCGCGGTCGACGACCTGGTGACGCACGTCTTCGAGGTGGAGCGCGCGACGGCGGCCTACGACGTGCTGGCCTCGGACCCGCGTTCGCTCGCGGTGCAGCTCAGCTACGCGGCTCCCGCGCAGCCGTCCCGGCAGACGATCACGATCCGCCCGCGCCGGACCTCGCCGTCGCCGCGGGCCGGTCTCATCGGAGCCGGCACCTACGCCAAGGCGACGTTCCTGCCCGCGCTCAAGGCGGCCGGTTGGGGAGACGACCTCGTCGCCATCACGTCGGCCCGGGGCCTGTCCGCGCGGCACGCGGCCGAGCGCAACGGCATCGCCGTCGTGGCACCGACAGTCGAGGATCTGCTGGTCCGCGACGACGTCGACGTGGTGTTCGTCCTCAGCCGCCACGACTCGCACGCCCGCCTGGTGGTGCAGGCGCTCGACGCCGGCAAACACGTCTTCGTGGAGAAGCCGCTCGCGCTGACCCAGGACGAACTCGACGAGGTCAGAGCCGCCTACGACCGCAACTCCGGGCACCTGTTCGTCGGGTTCAACCGCCGGCACGCGCCGATGGTGGTGCACGCGAAGCGGGCCCTGGCCGCCGGGTCCGGGCCGATCACCGTCGCCTACCGGATCAACGCCGGGCAGTTGCCCGCCGCGCACTGGTACCACGACCGACGCCAGGGCGGCCGCATCCGCGGCGAGGTGTGCCACTTCATGGACCTGGCGTCGTGGCTGGTGGGCGAGCAGCCGCGGGTCGTGCACGCGTACGGCAGTGGTCGCGGCGAACCGGGCCTGGAGGAGGACGTGAGTGTCCTGCTCGGCTACCCGGACGGGTCCACGGCGACGATCACGTACTCCACCCGGGGGCACCGGCGGACGCCGAAGGAGCGCCTGGAGGTTCTCGGGCGCGGGCACACCGTGGTGATCGACGACTTCCGGCGGCTGGAGATCGACGGCCGGGAGGTGAAGCGGGTGTCCGGCGGCAAGGGGCACCAGGACCTGCTCGCCCACACCCGCGCGGTGCTCGCCGGGAACGCGCCCGCCGAACGGGAACTCGACGCGTCGTTCGGCACGACGAGGGCCGCGCTGTCCGCGATCGCCGCCCTGACCGGCATCCAGGAACACCCCTCGCGGCTGCCCACCCAGGTCGACGTGGAGAGCGTGCGGGCCGGCTCCACCTCGTGACCGGCCGCGCCCGGCCGGGTCCCCGCGCGGTGCCGCGTGCCGGCGTCCGCGCCGCGCCCGTCGGCGCACCTGGGTCAGCGCGGGGCGTGGCCGTCGACGAGCGGCGCGAGTAGTCGCCCGAGGGCGTGCGACATCGCGGTACGCGACTGGTTCGCCCGGATCCAGCTCCGCCCCGCCGCGCCCATCTTGGTCAGCTCGTCCGGGCTTGCCTGGGTGATCTGGGCGAGGCCGTGGGCGAGGTGGCCCGGCGGCGTCACGTACCCGGCGTCGGCACCCAGCACGAGATCGCCGACGGTCCCCGGGCTGTTGGTGACGATCGGCAGCCCGGCGGCCATGTAGTCGAACACCTTGTTGGGGCTCACCCCGGCACGGAACAACTCGACGTCGGCGAGCACGTGCACACCGACGTCCGCGGCGTGCAGGAGGTCGGGGATCTCCGACTTCGGCACCGGGTCGAGGAAACGGACGTTGGGCCTGCCGAGGGCCAACGCCTGAAGGCGCGACTTCTCCACCCCGGCACCCACCAGCACGACGTCGATCTCGGGCACCGCCTCGGCGGCGGCCAGCAGCAGGTCGAGCCCGTTCGCCGGGCCGTGTGCTCCCGCGTAGACGGCGGTCCGGCGGGTGAACCCGTACCGTCGCCGCAGCTCGGCACGGTCCCCGCTGGGTACGAAGTCCTCCGGGTCCGCCGCGTTCGGGATGAAGGCGATCTTCTCCGGCGCCACGCCGGTGCCCTCGATCGCCGCCCGTACGCCGGGCGCCATGATCACCACGCGGTCGGCGCGCTGGTACAGGAACCGTTCGAGGCGCGCCAACGCCCGGTACGCCACCGACGTCTCCGACAGCGTGCCCATCTCGACGAGCACCCGCGGCCACAGGTCCCGGACCTCCAGGACGAACGGCGTACGCCGCAGTGTCGCCACGACACAGCCGGAGAGGCCGGCCAGGAGGTGCGGCGAGGAGGCGTAGACCACGTCGGGTCGGGGTTGCCGCAGGCCGGCGACCGTGGCCGTCACCGCGTAGCTGGCCCAGTTGACCACCCGGCCCAGACCGTTGCCCCGGTACGGGGTCACGGCGACCAGGTGGAACCCCGGCTGTGGCCGTTGCGGCCGGCCGGTGATCATGTTGCGGCGACCCGCGATGATCACGTGCGTCCAGCCGGGCAGCCGAGTGAACAACTCGGTGTGCCGGGTGCCGCCGGGTTGGCCCGGGGGCACGGCGAAGTGGTTGAGGACGAGGACTCTGCGTGTCGTCATCGCGGTGCTCGCACGTGGTGGGTTTCCCCTGATCCGAGGTGGGTGACGGTGAGCCGGGCGCCCGCGTCGGTCCAGGTCACCTGAAACCGGAGACCGTCGAGGGCGCTCGGGTCCGGCGGGCCGGGTATCGCGCCGAGCCCCCACACCGTGGTGTCGGCCCGGCTCTCGGCCGTGAGCCACGTCGCCGGCTCCCAGCGTCCGTACGTCCGGCTGTGCCAGCCCGCGAAGGGCGCCGACCGTCCGCGCACCGCCTCGTGTCCGGCCAGTCCGACGAGGTCCAGCTTGGTCTCGCCGGCGATGAGCGTGTCGTCGTCCACGACGACGTCGGGGTGCAGCGGAACGGTGAGCGACCAGGACCGGGCGGTCGCCGACGGGTCGGCGAACTCGACGATCGCCACGTACTGCTCGGCCACCACCACCGCGCGGCCGACGCGCACCGGGTGCTCGCCGCGCGCGTACGCGTCGTGCCACCCGAAGACGATCGTGCGGTCCGGCAGGACGAGCGGTGCCCCGAGGTGGCCACGGCCGGAGTTCAGCCAGCGGAACGCCCGGTGCGGGACGAGCTGGTCCTGCCCGTTCGGGCGGCGCACCGGGTGGGCGGCCGAGGTGCGCAGCCCGTTGCGTACCTCCAGTGGGCCGTTGTAGGTGCCGGTGCCCGGGTCGGCGATCAGCCACCGGTCGCCGTGCTTGATCCAGACCGAGGTCAGGTCGGCGTGGCCGTGCGAGGGACCGCCGTCCACCTTGAACCACACCCGCCACGGCCCCCGCTCGACAAGCGCGATGCCGCCCGAGGTCGTCGCGGTCGACCGGGTACGCATCCGCGCCACGAACTCCTCCGACGTGGCCTCCGGGCCGGGCGCGGGCGCGTACCACGCCAGTTCGTCGAAGTCGGCGTACCACCGCGCCGGCAGCCGTTCGCCGCACAACGCGAGCCCGAGCGCGGCGGAGCCGGCCACGTCGAGCGGGTCGCCGGAGGACGCCAGCACCCGCCCCTCGTCCCAGTCGCCGTACTGCGGGACATCGCCGTCGAACACGCCGAGCCGGGCCAGGTGCAGGCTGGCGGCGTGCAGGTCACGGTGGACGCGGGACGGCGCGCCGCCGAGCAGCACCCGCACGACGAGCATCTCGAGGACGAAACGGTGGTACGACACCGAGTCCTCGATCATGCGACCGTCGGACCCGAAGTGTCGGCGTTGCTGAGCCGCGAACATCCGCTCGCCGGTACGCGCCCACCAGCGCGCGCGCCGGGCGGTGGGAAACATCCGGGCGAGCAGCAGCAGCCCGAGCGCGTCGCCGAGGAGGTGGTTGTTGCGCATGCTGCTCAACGTGTAGGGCAGCTCGACCATCAGGTGCCGGGCGCTGGACAGCAGCAGTCGCTCCATGCCGGTCACGACGTCGCGGGGTAGTCGGTCGCCGACCAACGCGAGGATCTGGTTCCAGGCGATCGCGCGCAGCGCGAGTTCCAGGCTGGAGTACCAGTTGACGCCCCGCTCCGGCGGGGACTGCGCACACCAGGCCCGCAGTAGCCCGTCGAGGCCGTTCTGCCACGGGCCGGCCGGGTCGAGGCGGGCCGCGCGGGCCAGGACGACCAGGTCCCGGTGGCGTGCCGCCTCCCAGGTGTGCTTCACGTCCGACAGCCGAGCCTCGGAACGGATGTCGATGCGCCACCACGGGTCGCCCGCCGGCCACTGCCGCCCGGTCAGCGGGTCGGTGCCCCACGGTGCGGACACGCCCGTCGACACGCGGGCGCCGAAGACCCGGAGCCCGTCGTTCAGCACGTGGCCGGCGTCGTCCAGGCACCGCTGCCGCGCCCCGTCGCCGATCGGCAGCACGCTCGTCAGCGGCACCAACGCGGCCGGATGGTGCCGGTGCGCCCGCCCGTGGAACAGGACGGCGTGGAATCCGCTGCGCTTGGATGCCTCGTACGCCGCGCGCAGTGGCGCCGACAGGCCCAGAGCGCGCGTGTCCACGGCGATCGCGCGGAGATCGGGTTTCACCTTCACCTTCCCCTTGGGTGTTGGCACGGAGATTCCGTCGTTTCGTCCCGAGCGGGACGGCGTCTATAGCAAGCTGCGATTGCCATCAAATCGGGCATTTGGCACGTTCTTGAGGTTGTTTTTTCAGGTCATGTGGTTGACGCGTGCCGGTCGGGACGGGTCGTCGGTCTGTCGGGTGTCCAACGTCGCCGGTGCCGCTTCAGTGACGACGCCACCGGTGCCGCTTCACGGACGAGGCACCGGTGCGCCGCGCGAACGACGTGGTCAGCGCCGTTGCGCGAGTGACGTCGTCGGTGCCGGTGTGGGGACGAGGAGGAGTGGTCGTGACATCGCAAACCCGGGTGCGGCTCGGAGCCCGTACGCCGGTGCCGGCTCGGGCCGGTGTCGGATTCGCCCCCGCCGGTGGGGCCACGGTCGCCGCGGCCGGGACCGGTCGGGGTGGCTGGCGGACGAGGGCGACGACGCTCGCCGTCGGGCTGCTGTGTGTCGCGGCCTTCCAGGCGTCGTCGGCGAACGCCTGGTTGATCGTCCTACAGGCGTCCGTCGCGGCGATCCTGCTCAGCTGCCGTCTTCCCCGCCCCCGACTGCCCGACGTCCTCGCCGTCGCGGTCGCCAGTTGGGCGCAGTTGACCGCCCTCTGGTCCAGCGACGTCGCGCAGACGCACAGTGTGGCCCTCGCGTACACCTCGGCCTGTCTGCTCTTCGTCGCGGTCCGCCACGTCGCCACGACGCCGAGGCACCTGCTCGCCGTCGGGGGCGCGTACATCCTCGGGTGCGCGATGGCGGTGTGGCGTCTGGTCATCGAGGCGCGCGGGGTCGACGGGCAGGCCAGCGCGATGGACATGGCGGTGCGCTTCGGCATCGAGGGCACCAACATCAACTTCACGGCCTACTCCAGCGTCACCGCGTTCGTGCTGGCGCTGGGCCTGTTGAAGATCCGCGGTCAACGGCGGTTCGTCACCATCGGACTGACCGCCGCGTTGCCGGTGCTGGCGTCCGGGGTCTTCCTGAACCGGACCAAGGGCGCCCTGGTCGCCCTGCTGCTCGTGGTGATGTACGCGCTGCTCAGCGAACTCAGCCCCCGCACGATGTGGGTGACGGCGGCCGCCGCGGTGCCGACGCTGCTGCTGACGGTGCCGCTCGGCCTGGGGCAGAGCGCCCTGGTGTGGGCCGACGATCTCATCGGCTCGGCGGCGACCGGCGACGTGCTGAGTCGGATCGAGTTGTGGCGGTACGCGTCCTCCTACTGGTGGGACGTCCTGTGGGTGGGCGGGGGCGCGGGAACCTTCGAACTCTGGAACCCGCTGGGCATCCGCCCGCACAACGCCGTCCTCGCCGTCGCCGTGGACCTGGGCCTGGTCGGGCTGTTGGGCGTCGTCGCCCTGTTCGGGGTGGTGCTCGCCCGGCGGGCGGCCCGGTGCCCGGTCGGACTCCGGGTCGCCGGGCTCTTCCTGGTGGGCGGGTTCCCGCTCTGGCTGACCGGAGTGTGGGAGTTCGAGCGGGGGTCGTGGCTGGCACTCGCCCTGCTGTCGATGCTGCCGGTCCAGGCCGCCGGCCGTCGGACGGCGGCTGACCGGGCCGGCTGGCGGCCCCTCCGCCGGGACCGGGCGGTGCCCGCGCCGGCGCGCCCCTTCTCGGCGGAGCCGTTCCCACGTGACCAGGGCCCATCACCGGTGTGACTACCCGGTCGTTGGCTCGTTCAGTGACTACTGACAGCCAGCCGATCGACCCGCACCGTCGCGGAGCACCGGAACATGCCGGGGCGCGACAGTCGTCCCGCGACGGTCGACGGTCGCCCAACAGTGTGGAGGGTCGGCGAGTGCAATCTCGGAACCCGGTCCGGGTCGACTCGCGACCGCCCAGGGTCGGCCGTCCGGCACGGAGTGGTCTCCGGTGACCGCCGTCGACCGGATCAGTCACGGCCGGCACCGCTCGCCGGTCGGCGACCTCCAGATGCCGGCCACCGCGCCGCGACCCGGGCACCGCGTACACCCGCCAGTGGCGGCTAACCGCGCGGCACCGGCAGGTCGAACGACCACCTGGCTGCCGCTGGCGCTGGCGCTGGCGTGGATGCTCGGCACGTTCGGGGCGTTCTGGTTGACGAGGTTGGCTCGCGATGTCGGAAACCCCGACCAGCTCTGCGCCTTCGTGCTCGTGGCGACAGCCCTGTTCGCCGGTGGGTACGTGGCGCAGATGTCCCGCCGTCCGCCCGCGGTGGCGGCCGCACCCCACTCCGTCGCCCGCGTCCGGCTGGTACGCCAACTGGTCCTGGCCAGCGCCGTCTACTACGTCGTGGTGAACCTGACGCGGCTGACCCAGTTCGGTGCCACCGGCCCCGGCAGTGTGTGGGCCAACATCCAGGCGCCCGCCGCCGGCTACGTGAACAAGTTCGACGTCTACCAGCAGGGGGTCGGCAGCACGAGCCCGTGGATGACGCTGCTGTTCCCGCTCGGCGTCCTCAGCGTGACCCTCGTGCCGCTGTTGGTGCTGCACTGGCGCAGTCTCTCCGGCTGGCTGCGACTCGCCGGCCTGGTCGCCACGGCGACGCACATCGCGTTCTACCTCTTCATCGGCACGATGAAGGGGCTCGGCGACGTCGTCATCATGCTCGCGGCGGGGATGTTGGTCGCGTGGGCGTCGGTCCGGCACCGGCCGCGGGTCCACTCCCGGCGACGCCGGGCGCTCCTGCTGGTCGTCGGGGCGTTCGTGCTCCTGGCCACCTACATGATCCACAATCACGCGACGCGGGCGGCCGAGTTCGGCACCACTGGCGACGTGGTGCACGTGAACCCGTCCGTGGAACGTGTTGTGGGTAAGCCGATGGCCGAGGGCATCGCCGCCATGATCGGCTATCCGACGCACGGCTACCTCGGGTTGTCCTACAACCTCCAGGTGCCCTTCGAGTGGTCCCGTGGTCTCGGCAGCGCCCCGTCCGCGGCGATCTTCGCCGACCAGACCCTCGACGTGGACCTGACCGAGCACCCGACCTACCCGGACCGGACGGAGCACGAGAAGGGGTGGCCCGCGCGCATGTACTGGGCCACCATCTATCCCTGGCTCGCCTCGGACCTGACCTTCCCCGGCGCGGCGTTGTTCATGGGCCTGGTCGGGTGGCTCTTCGCCGGCGCGTGGCGCGCGGCGGTGTCCTCCCGACGGGTGGTCCCGACGTTGATCTTCGCGCAGCTCTGCATTCTCGTCATCTACGTGCCGGCGAACAACCAACTCGGGATGGCACCGGAATCGATAGTCGGGATGGCCACGCTGCTGGTGCTGCACGTCATGCAGTCGCTCTTCAGCGAACGCCGGCAACCCGCCGCGGGCCCGACCCCCGTCGCGCGGCCCGCCACCAGGTAGGCCGACCCGGCTGACCGGCCGGGCGCGCCGGTCCGGGGGTGCCACACCACCGCACCGTCAGCCCCACTGCCGGAAGAACCTGCCGAGCGGCTCCGCGTACGCCCGGTAGTCGAACGATTCGAGCGCCTGGCTGCGTGCGGCCTGGCGCATGACGCTGCGCTGCGCGGAACTCAGCCGCGCCGCCGCGCGGAACGCCTCGGTGACCTCGGCCACCGTGTGGTCCCGGCAGACCAGGCCCTCCAGGTTGGGGCGCAGGTATCTGCCCATGTCGCTGGTGAGGTTGGCGATCACCGGTGTGCCGCTGGCGAGACTCTCGCAGAACTTCGTCGAGAAGCCCGCCTCCGCCGCCCGCTCCGGCCGGCGGACCAGGACTGTGAAATCCGCGCCCTGCAGGGCGTTGGACACCTCGACCTGCGGCAGACGACCCAGGCACCGCACACCGTCGGGCAACGGCCGAGCGTCGAAGAGCCCGCGCACCTCGTCCAGCGTCGGGCCGTAGACACGCAACTCGACGCTCGCGCCGTCGCGCTGGACGTTGCCCACCGCCTCGATGACGGTACCCAGGAGATCCTTGCGGTTTCCGTGCGGATTCCCCGCGTAGGCGAGCGTGAGCAGCGGTGAGTCACCCGCGGTCTGCCGGGCGTCCAGCGTCAGGTTCTTCACGTCGAGGGTGGGTGGCACCCGCAGGAGGGGCTTGCCGCCGCGGCGGTAGTGGGCCTCCAGGTGGGAGCTGATCGCGATGATGCCGTCGCACCGTGGGTAGTAGTGGCGCAGGGCGAGCTTCATGCTGGCGTGCAGCGGGCCGAGGTAGCCACCCCGCACGTGGCGTCCGTTGAACCAGTCCACGACGTCGACGATCAGCGGCACCCGGTGCCGACGACACCAGCGTTGCAGGTGGAACATGTACTGGGCCTGACCGCCGTGCACCAGGACGTGCGAGGGCCTGGTCGGCTGGGCGTCGAGCCAGCGCACCGTCCGCTGACCCCAGCGCACGAGCGTCTGAACGGAGCTGCCGATCGGCCCGGCCTCCGGCGACGGCCGCTCCGCCAGGCCGAGGTGGGAGACCGAACCCGGCCCGTCGACGCCCGGCAACGGCGTGACGGTGCGTGGGTCCGGCCCGCCGCTGGCGACCACCACGTCGTAGCCGGCGGCGGCCAGCGACGCCACCAGGCCGTAGACCCGCCGGGACCCCGCCTCCCCCCACGGGAAGAGGAACGGACCCACACAGGCGACCCATCCGGTACGTCTCATCGCAGCACCTCCTTAGGTCAGTTGCCCGCGGGCGGCGTCGGCGGTGGCGGACCCGGTGCGCGCCGCCGCGCCGAGCGTGGCGGCGAACCGCGCGGCCACGTTCTCCTTGGCGTGCTCCTGCCGGGCGAAGGCAGTGCCGTTGCGGGCGAGCCGCTCCCGCAGGGCCGCGTCCCGGCAGAGGTCGGTCAGACCGCGGACCAGCGCCCCGGTGTCGTTCGTACTGACGATCACGCCCGCGTCGGCCTCCTGGATGTGGTGCATCGACGCCACCTCGGCGGGCCCGTAGCCGAGGATCGGACGGCCCGAGGCGAGGTACTGGGGGATCTTCGTCGAGACCGAGTAGCGGGTGTAGCGGCGGATCTCCTCGTCGAAGGACTCGATGTGGACGAGGACGTCGGCGCGGCGCAGGGCGGCGGGCACCTCGTCGCTGGCCAGCGACGGCCCGAGCCGCACCCGTGGCAGGGGGGCGAAGTGTCTCGCGTACTGGCTGAGGTCCTTCTCCGGTGCGTGGATGGTCAGCCGGACGGGCAGACCGGCCTCGGCCAGGTCGTCCAGTGCGGCGCCGATGTCGCGCAGCGACTCCCAGCGGTTGAGGTGCAGGGCGCCGACGTAGACCAGTTCCGTCGTCCCCTGCTGCCGCGTCGCGTCGCGGGGTGGGGCGAAGAAGGTCTCGTCGACGCAGTTCGCGAACGCGCTGAACGGGATGCCGTACCGCCGCGCGTACTCCTGGGCCATCGGCTGACTGATGACCATGCCGAGCGGGGCCAGGCGGAGAAGTCTCGCGATCGTCTCCTGGACGGACCGGTCGGCCCGACCGAAGAGCTCGCCGTTGTCGTACAGGGTCGCCGGCCAGTCGTCGGTGAAGTGCGGCACCACCGGAACGTCGCAGGTGCGCGCGGCGAGCGCCGTGATCCTGGTCAGCCGCACGCTGCCGAGCATCGAGTAGACGATGTCGGGCTGGAAGTCGCGCATCCACTCGACGAGCGCCGGGGGAACCCGGATCGGGCTGAGATCGGCGCTCGCGCGCAGTTGTGCGTAGATCTTGGCCATGGTGGGACGGGTCTCCGCCGCGGCGTGTACGGCGGCGATCGGTCGGCTCTGTTGCAGCGGCGTGCGGCCGTTCCAGCCCGACATCCGCATGGCGTAGTACTGGATGGGCAGGTAGTGGTCTCGCGGCGGGAAGTGGAAGAAGTGTTCGCACACCTCCGTCGACGGGGTGATGTTGCCGGTGTGCACCTGCGCGAGACGGTCCCTGGGCCAGCCGGAGAAGAGGTTCGACAGGGTCAGGGCGGTCCCGCTGACCCGGCTGAAGGGCGTGTGGCTCACCACCAGCACCCGCGGAAATTCCTCGTCGAACACCATCTGTGTATCCGCCTCTCTCAGGTGGTCCGTATTCGCAGTGCCCGCCGGTAGCCGTAGAGGGCCGCCGGGACGACCGTCACGGTGTAGATGACGACGGCGACGAACGGTGTCGCGGCCACCCCCCACCAGTGCAGGCCGAGCAGTTTTCCGACAATGGACAGTGGTAGGTAGAGGAGATAGCCGCACAGTTGCGGGCGGACGATTCCGGCCGCGTTCTGCACCATGAACCGCGGCGAGATCGCGGCCAGCACGACCCACCAGCAGGCGAGGCCCAGCAGGAGGGACCGGTTGCCTATCGAGATCGGCAACCAGGCCGCGAAGAACTGCTCGCCGTACGCCACCAGGAAGATCGACGGCAGCACGGCGATGAGTGTCGACACCATCGTCATCCGCCGCACGGTTCGGCGTATCCAGGCCAGGTCACCGCGTGCCAGGGCCTCACCGTGCAGCGGCCACAGTGGCTGGTTGACGAGCGTCACCAGTGCGCCGAGCTGGTTGAACAGTCTGGCCGGCACCGCGTACGCAGTGACGCTGGCGAGACCCAGCACGTGCGCGATGAGCAACGGGTCGGCGTTGTCCGCCAGCACCATTATCAGCGTGACCAGGAAGAAGAGGCCGCCCAGGCCGAACAGCTCCCGGACCCCCCGACCGTCGACGAGTCTCAGGCGGGGCGCCAGGTGCGGCAGCCGCCAGCCGAAGGTCCACACGGTGTTGACGATGTTCACCAGTAACGGGGCGATGGCGATGCTGGCGATGACCGCTATCGGCGGCAGGTTCGCGTACACCGCGCCGAGTGCGAGGGGTAGCGAGAGCGCGCTCGACGTCGCCTGCCAGACATTGCTGGCCGCCACCTGCTGATACGCGTACTGGACGCGGGCGACGAGCGACAGGGGAATATTGAGCAGGAACGCGGTCAGGCACACCAGGGCGACGAGGTGGGCGTCCCGCGCCGCCGTGCCTGTCGCGTTGAAGAGCAACGGCCACGGGACGAACCCACCGACCAGCCACAGCAGGCCACACGTCGGGAGCGCCACCCCGCAGACCGCGGCGTAGGCGCTGGAGACGTACCGCCGGGCGGTGTCCGAGTCGCCGTCCACCCGGCACGGCGCGAGTCTGGTCATCAGCCCGAGGCCGACGCCCAGGTCCGCGAAGGCGACCATCCCGGTGACGGCGAGCACCGCGGCCCAGAGCCCGTACAGGTCGGTGCCCAGATACGACAGGGTCACGGGAAGCAGGACGAGTGGGACGAGAGCGCTGACCGCCCGACTCAGCGCCGCGGTGGCGATCCAGGACAGCAGCCGGCGACCACGGCGCGGGGCCGGGGGAGCGGGGTCGACCGGCGCGGGTGGTTCCATCGTCTGGACGGCCCGCCGCGGCCTGGGCGATGCGGCGGCGTGCAGCGGCTCGTACCGCTGAGGCCTGCCGTGCCGGGTCCGCATCTGTCGGTCCTATCGATCGGCGGCGAACGCCGGAGGGACGCGCCTGGCGACGCGGTCGCCGCGACGCGGCCTCGCGTTGGGGTTCCTCACGGTCATAACTGTCGGTGCGGGGGTTTGGGTGTGGTCGTCGGTCACCGCCCGCCGCGCCGGTCACCGCGACTGCAGGGGTACGCCCACCGGACCGCCCACCGTCGGGTCGATCGGTTGGGCGCAGAGCAGCGCCAGGTGTTCGGTGAGCTTCACCGCGTCGTCGTACGGGTCGAGCCCGCTCACCTCCATCGGGTCGAGCGCCGGCACGGCCACGTGGGACACCAACGGGTGGAACGGCCGGGTGTCCACCTCACCGGTGCCGAACAGGTTCTCGTGCAGCTTCTCCCCGGGACGAAGGCCGGTGTAGACGATCGGCATCGTGCTGGACGCCTGCTCGGCCATCTGCCGGGCCAGGTCGGCGATGCGGACCGGCTCGCCCATGTCCAGCACCAACGCCTCCCCGTCCCGGCCGATCTCGGCGGCCTGGAGCACCAGGTGGACGGCCTCCTGGATGGTCATCAGGTAACGGGTGACGTCCGGATGGGTGACGGTCAGCGGCCTGCTGTCCTCGATCTGCCGCTGGAACGCCGTCACCACCGACCCGCGGCTGCTGAGCACGTTGCCGAACCGGACGCTGAGGAAGGTCCCCGGGAACCGGGACGCGGCGTGCGCGGTCAGGCGCTCGGTGATCCGCTTGGAGTACCCGAGCACGCTTATCGGGTTGGCCGCCTTGTCGGTGGAGATGTTGACGAACTTGGTCACGTCCCGGCAGGCGTCCAGCACCGACAGCGTGCCCCAGACGTTCGTCTTGACCGCCTCGCCGGGGTGGCGCTGCAACAGGGTCAGGTGCTTGAGTGCCGCCGCGTGCAAGATGATCTCCGGGCGGCGTTCCCGGATGATCCGCCGAAGGCCCTCGTCGTCGCGCAGGTCGGCGAGGATCAGCTCGGGGCCATCCAGCAGGGCCCGCCCGGCGAGCGACATCTGTAGACCGTGCAGGGCCGACTCGTCCCGGTCCAGCATCATCAGCTCGCCCGGGTCGGCCTTCATCACCTGACGGCAGAGTTCCGAGCCGATCGACCCGCCGGCACCGGTGACCAGGACCCGTCGTCCGGTCAGGCTGTTCGTACTCAGCGGCAGGTCACCGACCACCTGGCGGCGGCCGAGCAGATCGCCGATCTGCACGTCCCGCACGTCGGTGACGGTGATCCGGTGGTCGACCAGGTCCCGCACGGGCGGCAGCACCTTGAACAACGCGCCGGTGGCGAGCGTGGCCTCGCGGATCTGGCGGATCAGCGCCGCGTCGGCGTTGGCCACCGAGAAGATGATCGCCTTCGCGCCGGTACGCCGCACCGCGGTCTCGACGTCCTGCCGCCCGCCGAGCACGCGCACCTCCCGGATGCGCAGGTCGCGCTTGTCCGGATCGTCGTCGAGGGCGCCCACCGGCAGGTACCGGCCGCGCGGGTCGCCCAGCATCGCCCGCAGCAGCTCCTGACCGGCGTTGCCCATCCCGAACAGCAGGACCGGTGTGGAGGACCGGACGTCGGGACGCATGGAGAGGTCGCGGCGGTGCCGGTACGCGAACCGGGCGCCGAGCATCAGCAGCAGGGCGAGGGCGCCGCCGACCAGCGGGGTGCTCGCCGGCACCGGTCGGTCACCGGAGGACAGCAGGCCGAGCAGCACGATGGCCGCCGTCAGGATGGTGGTGCCGGCGACGCCCTGGACCTCCTGGAGGCTGCCCAGCGGGTGCCGTCCGGAGTAGAGCCGGCGGACCGCCGCCACCGCCACGTGCACGACCGCCGCGAGCACACCGATCGCCGCGGCCCGACCCAGTTGGCCCGCCGGGAGATCGAACTCGAACCGGGTCCACACGGCCGCGGCGAAGCCGCTGACCCAGGCGGTGGTGTCGGTTGCGAGGAAACCCGCGGTACGGCGGCGGGCCCTGGCCCGCCGAGTCGTTCGGTCCGCGCGCTCCGTGTGCTCAGTCTCCTGCGGCATGTGCTGGCTCCCTGAACCGTCTTCGACCGCTTCCGCCGCGTACGACAGAAGGGACTAAAATCCCTTTGTCCTTGTTACAGGCAGTTTCGTATTTTGTGGGCGTTTTCCGGCAGATGGCGGGAAGTCGTGCCCGTCCCGGTGAAGATCAGCGCGCCGGTACGCCCCGCGACGCCACCTGAACGGCCATCTCCCGCACCCCGGTCGTCACACCGTGCAGGCTCCTGTCCGGAGGCTCAGGAACTCCTCGATCGCGACGGACACCCGGGCGATCTGGGCCTCGGTGAGTGCGCTTCCGCTGGGCAGCGTGAGCCCGTTGGCGAAGAGTCGCTCCGCCGCGCCGGTGAGCAGGCTCTCCGCACCGGCGTGCATGGGCTGGAGATGCATCGGTTTCCACACCGGCCGGGTCTCGATGTCCCGCTCGGCCAGGTGGGCCGCCAGGTCGTCCACCCCCCAGCCGCACCGCTGCGGTTCGACGGTGATGACGGTGAGCCAACAGTTGGACTCGGTGTCCTCCGCGCCGAGCAGCCGGACGCCCGGCACCGGGGCGAAGAGCTTGGCGTAGTGGTCGCGCAGGTGGCGGCGTCGGGCGATCATCGCGTCCAGCCGGAGCAACTGGGCTCGGCCGAGTGCCGCGAGGAGGTTGCTGAGCCGGTAGTTGTAACCCGTCTCGCGGTGCTCGTAGTGCCGCGCCGGCTCGCGGGCCTGTGTCGCGAGGTGACGGGCCCGGCCGAGGAGAGCGGTGTCGTCGGACACCAGCATCCCACCGCCGGAGGTGGTCATGATCTTGTTGCCGTTGAAGGAGAGCACGCCGACGCGCCCGAAGGAACCGGCGGGCCGCCCCCCGTGGCCGGCGCCGAGGGCCTCCGCGGCGTCCTCCACCAGGGGAACGTCGGCGTCGGCGCAGACCGGGAGCAGGGCGTGGTAGTCGGCGCAGCTGCCGAACATGTCCACCGGGACGACCGCGCCGGCCCGCTCGCCGCGTGCGCGCAGCCGTCGCAGCACCTCGTCGACGAGGGCGACGTCCACGTTGCCGGTCCGGGGGTCGCAGTCGACGAAGACCGGCCGCGCCCCGATGTAGCGGGCCGCGTTCGCGGTGGCGACGAAGGTGAGCGTGGGCACGATGACCACGTCGCCGGGTCCGACCCCGACACCGAGCAGCGACAGGTGCAGGGCGGCGGTCCCGGAGTTGACGGCCACGGCTCCGGCGGTGCCGACCCGGGCGGCGACGTCCTGCTCGAAGGCGTCCAGGTCCGGGCCGACCGGTGCGACCCAGCCCGAGCGCAGGGCGGCGATCAGGTACGACTCCTCCAGCGGCCCGATGTCGGGTGGCGACAGATAAACGGTGCCGCTCACGGGGCACCGCCGGTCACGAGAACACCGGGTATCGGCACGATCCCACCTCCAACGGCGTCGGGGACAACGCCGGGCGAGCGTCCCATCGGGGCAAAAACCGGATGACGACCCTGATTGGTGACACACAACCCGCATTCCCCCGATCAACCCCAAAACCCGCAGTCGGACACGGCCAGCTCGGCGGCCTTCTGGCCGGCGGTGGCCCACGGCACGAGCCGTGAGCGTCGCGACGGCCGGTCGGGCGAGGCCAAAACTGGCCGGTCGGGCGAGGGGAGGGGCGGCCCCTTCGGTCGGGGGTTCGTGCCGCTGCTCAGGTCACCAGAGATGCGCACGACGTCACGATTCTGGTCATCTCGGACGCTCGGCGCGTACGGGAACTTCGAGCGCTTTACACCTATTGTGGAGGTTATCATCGGCCCCTGGACCGACCTGGACGATCGGCGGAGATGCGGGGGCGACATGCGTACGGTGCCCGAGCGGGCCGGCGTCGGGACGGCCATCTGATGCGCGTCCGCCTAGACCAACCTGGAACACTGCTCGGCCCGGTGCTCGGGTCACTCGACCGTCTCCTGTGCGCGGGGGCGCGGGTCCGTCGGGCGATCCGGGGTCTTGCCCTCGTCGGCCGGTTCGCCGCCCGGGGAGACAACTTCACGTTCGATCCGGACGGCGTCTACACGTGCGAGTCGATCGAGGTCGGCCACAATGTTGATCTCGGGTACCGGCCGATCCTGATGGCGGCCCGGAGTCGGATCCGCATCGGTGACAACGTGATGTTCGGCCCCGAGGTGACGATCCGGGGTGGCAACCACCGCATCGAGCAGGTCGGCGTACCGATGATCGCGGTCGACAAGGAGGCCGGCGACGACACCCACGATCGGGGCGTCACCATCGGCGACGACGTGTGGGTGGGTACCCGGGCGGTGATCCTGCACGGGGTGACGATCGGCCGGGGCGCGGTGATCGGCGCCGGCGCGGTGGTCACCCGGTCGGTGCCGCCGTACGCGGTGACCGCCGGCAACCCGGCCCGGGTGATCCGCCTGCGGTGGCCGGTGGAGACCATCCGGGCCCACGAGCGGCAGCTCTACCCGGCCGACCGGCGGCTGACCGCCGCCGAGCTGGCCGGCCTCGCCGAGCTGCCGGTGCCCGAGCCGCGCCCGACTCCCGTGACGAAGTCGCTGACCACCGGCGTCCAGCCGCGATAGTCGAAACAGTCGGCCCGCTCCCGGGCCGCGCGGCTCATCGCCCGCCAGGCCGCGTCGTCGAGACGCAGCGCCCGCGCGATGCCGCGCCGGACATCCTCGGCTGCCGAGCCGTCGAGCAGGATGCCCTCCCGGCCGTCCACGAGGTAGCGCCGCAGATCGCTGGTGAGGTTGAGCAGCACCGGGCAACCGGCGGCCAGGCTCTCCGGCACCTTGGAGGGGAAGCCCGCCTGCGCGTACCCGGCCCGCGGGCGGACCAGCACGGAGAAGTGCGCCCGGCGCAACTCGGCGAGCACCCGCTCGCGGGGCACCCAGCCGAGGAAGCTCACCTGGTCGTCGAGGTCGATCGGCCCGGCCTCCCCGAGGTCGGAGAGGCTGCTGGCCTGCTCCCGGCTGATCCCGGCGATCACCAGGTGCACCCTGGCCCGATCGGCGGGCGGGAGCAGACGGATGCCCTCCAGCACCACGGCCAACTGGTCCTTCACGCCTGCCGACCCGGCGTAGAGCAGTCGGAGGCCGTCGCCGAGCGAGGCCGGTGCGGGATTGGCGTAGTCGGCGCGGTCGACCTGGGGCGGCACCACCAGGGTCCGCCGGCCCTGGCGCACGAAGTGCCGCTCCAGCAGCTCGGAGATGACGATGACCTGGTCGGCGAGTCGTCCGGCCCAGAAGGACGCCCAGCGGTGCCGGAGGAAGTACGGCGTCAGCCAGCCCCGGGGAAACTGCGCCCGGTCGTGCTGCTCCAGCACGTCCACCGTCACCGGGCACCGCACCGCCACCCGCAGCACCGCCCAGGTCGCCAGGTCCCACAACCCGAGCGGCAGGTGTACGCCGGCCAACTCGCCCGGACGGACGCCCGCGCGGCGCAGCGCGGCCAGCACCCGCAGCGGCCGGAGGCGCCGGTGCGACAGGCGGCCCAGCACCCCGCCGCCCAGGCGGCGTCGGGGCAGCGTGATCAGGCGGACGCCGGGGGGTAGGTCCACCGTGCTCGGTGGGCGCGACCCGTCGTCGGGCCAGTCGTTGACCACCAGGGTCACGCCCCCCGGCGGGGTGGCCGACCGGGCCAGTTGCAAAAGCCGGTTGGACATCGCGTCACCATGCGGAAACCGGTACGCGGCCAGCGCCAGCACCGTTGGCGTCGCGGTGGGCCGCAGGGCGGAGATCAGGTCCGGGCTGGTGGTGGGCTCGCCCACGGTCTACCCCTCGGGGAAATTAGGTGATTCGTGCCATTATGACTGCTTAGTCTAGACGGCCGTCGGAATGAGGAGACATGCAGCGTGCAGCCGTGCGCGACACCCGGCGGGCGTCGGCCGGAGCCCCGCGGTGAGCCGACCGGTGGTGGTGCAGCACTCGGCGGGCACCGCCGGTGCCAACGGCCCGCTGACCGCCGTGCGGCGGGTGCTCGCCTCGCCCCTGGCCGACCGGTACGAGTTCGTCCGGATGCACCAACACGCCGGCAACGGCAGCCTGAACGTGCCGCTGCTGCGGGAGTGGGTGCGGCTGCTGCGACAAGTCCGCCCGGATCTGGTGCACGTGCGGGGCCTGCAGAACGAGGGCTTCCACGGCGTCCTCGCCGCCCGCCTCGCCGGCTGCCCGCGGATCCTGGTCACCGTGCACGGCACCGTCCGTGACCTGCGCCAACCCGGTCGCGCCTGGCGGCGCCGACTGCTCGTGCACGGTGCCGAGCCCGCGACGCTGCGGCTGGCCACCCACGTCGGCACCGTCTGCGCGTACGCCGCCGGCCGGGACTTCCTGTCCGACCTGGGCGGGAAGTTCGTCGGGGTGGTCCCCAACGGGGTGCCGCTGCCGGCCCGTCCACACGCCGAGCGGGACCGGGTCCGCGCCGAGCTGGGCCTGCGCCCCGACGACGTGGCGATGATCGCGGTGTCCCGGCTGACCTGGGAGAAGGGTTACGCAGTCCTCGCCGACGCGGCGCGCCGACTGCCGCCGTCGGCGACCCGCCGGGTGTTGCTGGTCGCCGGCGACGGGCTCGACCGGGACGGGATCGCCGCCGCGCTGGCCGAGGCCGGCCACGTCGAGGTACGCCTGCTCGGCAACCGTCTCGACGTACCGGACCTGCTCGCCGCGGCGGACCTCTTCGTCTTCCCGACCCTGCACGAGAACCTCTCCAACGCACTGCTGGAGGCGATGGCGTACGGGCTGCCGGTGGTCGCGTCGGCGGTGGGTGGCAACGTCGAGGTGCTGCGCTCCGGCGGCGGCCGGCTGGTGCCGGCCGGCGACCCGGACGCCCTGGCCGCGGCGTTGACGCCGCTGCTCGACGACCCCGCCGAGCGGCGTCACGTGGGGGAGTTGGGTCGCAAGGTGGTGGCCGAGGACTACAGCCTCGACGTCATGCTCGGTCGCCTCGACCGGGTCTACCAGCAGATCCTCGGGGAGTGACGGTGGCGCGGCCCCGCAGCCCACGAGTCACCCTGCTGGGCTTCACGGTCCCGGACGACCTGCTCGCCGAGATCATCGCCCGGGACACCATCATGCCCACCCAGACGCACACCTTCGCCTGGAGCCTGGTGCGCAGCCTGCGGGCCGCCGACTGTCCGGTGCACCTGCTCTCCGCGGCGCCGGTGTCCACCTGGCCCGGCAACGGGCAGATCCGGTTCCGGGCGGGGCGGTTCCGGCAGGACGACGTGGACGGTCAGCTGCTGGCGTTCGTGAACCTGCTCGGCCTCAAGCACCTCACCCGGTTCGTGGCCGCCTGGCGCACCGGCGCTCGGGCGCTGCGCGAGCGGGACGCCGACGTGCTGCTGGTGCACGGCGTGCACTCGCCGTTCCTCTGGTTCGGTGTGCTGCGGGCCCGCCGTCGGGGCGTCCGGGTGGTGCCGGTGCTCACCGACCCGCCGGGTGTCGCGCTGCCCACCGACGGCCGGCTGGTCCGGCTGCTGCGCGGGCTCGACGTAGCCTTGGTCCGGGCCGCCCTGGCCCGCTGCTCGGGGGTGATCGCGCTGACCCCCGCGCTCGCCGAGGACTTCGCGCCCGGCCGGCCCCGGCTGGTGCTGGAGGGCATCTGGGCCGCCGACCCGCCGGACCTGCGCGAGGGCGCCCGGGTGGTGCCGCCGCCGGAGCTGCGCGAGGGCGCCCGGGTGGTGCCGCCGCCGGGCCCGCCCGTGCCGCGCGGTGCGACCAGGGACATCGTGTACGCGGGGGGCCTGAGCCGCGCCTACGGCGTGGACCGGCTGGTCGAGGCGTTCCGCGGGCTGGCCGGGGACGACCTGCGGCTGTGCGTGTACGGCCGGGGCGAGCTGGCGGGTTGGCTGCGTGACCAGGCCGCCGTGGACCGGCGCATCGTGCCCCCCGCGTTGCTGCCCCGGTCGGAGCTGTTGCCCCGGCTGGCCCGGGCGGCCGTGTTGGTGAACCCGCGCCCGGTGGACCAGGACTTTGTCCGCTGGTCCTTCCCGTCGAAGATCATCGAGTATCTCGCCGCCGGGGTGCCGGTGGTGAGCACCCGCCTGCCCGGCATTCCGGCGGCGTACGCGCCGTGGCTCTCCTTCGCCGAGCCGGACACCGCCGACGGGCTGCGGGCGGCCGTCGGCCGGGTGTTGGAGCTGCCGGCGGACGAGGCCCGTGCGCGCGGGGCGGGTGGGGCCCGCTTCGTGCGGGAGACGCGTAACCCGGCCGCGCAGGGTCGCCGCGTGCGTGACTTCCTCGCCGGCCTGGCCCGGCTGCCCGACCAGCGCGGCGCTCAGCCCCGACCGCTCGCGGCGGCCTTGCTGAGCAGGTCCTCGATCTGGTCGACGCCGACCCGCAACGACATCCGGTCCAGGTAGAGCTGGCGGCCTCGACGGCCCATCTCGATCCGCTGCTCGGCCGGCACCCGGGCGGCGGCGGCGAACTGGTCGGCCAACGCCCGCCAGTCGTCCGGCGGGCAGACCAGCCCGGCCCCGCCCGCGCTGACCAACCGGGCGGCGTCGCCGTCGGCCGACATCAACACCGGACTGCCACAGGCCAGCGCGGCCTGCAACTTCGACGGCACCGTCCCGCGCAACCACGGTAGGTCGCGCAGCATGACCAACTGGTAGTCGGCGGCGGCGTACAACTCGGCCATCTCGGCGGCCGGACGGCGACCGACGAACCGCACGTTCGCCGCGCCCAACTCGTCGGCGAGACGCCGGGCCTGTTCCGCGCCCAGCCCGGTGCCGACGAAGACCAGGTCCACCGCGTCCGGTGCCGCCGCGGCGGCTCGGATGGCGACGTCGACGCCCTGCAACAAACCCAGGTTGCCGGCGAACATCACGGTGGTCCGCCCCCGGTGCCCGATCGTCTCCCGGGCCGAGTCGGTGCCGGGCACCGGCCGGAACAGCGCCTCGTCGGTCCAGTTGAACACGGTACGCACCGCGCCCGGGTCGACGCCCCGCTCGACCACCTGTTCGGCCATGGCCGGCGCGATCACCGCGATGCCGGCGCAGGCGCGGTAGATCCGGCGCATCGTGGCGGTCAGGACCCGGTCCATCGCCCGCCCCGCCAGCCCCGGTGGGGCCATCCCGGACGCCGTCACCGACTCCGGCCACAGATCCTGCACGTGCAGCACCGCCGGAACGCCGCGCAGCATCCGCAGCAGACCGGCGGCGGCGTACGCGGTGGGCGGCGGATGGTAGACGTAGAGCGCGTCGACGCCGCGTAGGTGGCGCGGGGCGGCCAGGGTGCTGGTGGTGGCGAAGGAGAGATAGCTCGCCGCCCGGCGCAGGCCGGAACGGTCGTGACTCGGGTACGCGGGCACCCGCCGAACGGCCACCCCGCGATCGGTGGCCCGGTGGTTCCAGCGCTGCTGCCAACCCGGGTAGGTGCGCCCGAGGGGCAGGCTCGGGAACGTGGTCAGCACCCGCACCTCGTGGCCGCGGCGGGCCAACTCCGTGGCCAGTTGGCCCGGCACGAAGGCGCTCTCCGGCGGGTACCACTGACTGATCAGTCCGATTCGCATGTGCCCGGCACTCCCGTCGACGTCAACTCGCCCACCAGGGCAGACAACTGACGGAGGGGAACGGAGGACACGCGGGGCGGCGCCCGTTTCGCGTGACTTGCGAGAAGAGCGCTCGTTGTCACACTAGTGGCCGCCGGCGACCGCTGCCACGCGCCCACCGGGCGGACACCGCAGCGCCGGCCGCCCGGGGCCGAGCCGAACGGGGGACGCGTTGAAGGTAGTCGTGACCGGTGGTGCCGGGTTCATCGGCGCCAACCTGGTACGGGCCCTCGACGAGGCACCCCAGGTGACCGAGGTCGTGGTCGTCGACGACCTCTCCACCGGCCGGTTGGACAACCTGGACGGTCAGCCCGTCCGGCTGCACCGGGGCACCGTGCTCGACCCGGACCTGCTGGACGAGACGTTCGCCGGCGCGGCCAGCGTGGTGCACCTGGGTGCGCTCGGCTCCGTGCCGCGCTCCATCGAGCGGCCGCTGCCCAGCCACCACGCCAACGCCACCGGGACGCTGATGGTGCTGGAGGCCGCTCGCCGGCACCACGTCCAGCAGGTGATCCTCTCGTCCTCGTCGTCGGTCTACGGTGCGAACCCGGTGCTGCCCCGCCAGGAGGGGCTGCGCCCCATCCCGGTCTCCCCGTACGCGGTCTCCAAGCTGGCCGCCGAGGCGTACGCGGTGGCCTACGCCGCCTGCTACGACCTGGGCGTGCTGCCGTTCCGCTTCTTCAACGTCTACGGCCCACGCCAGGCGGCACACCACCCGTACGCGGCGGTGCTGCCCCGCTTCGTCACCGCCGCGCTCGCCGGTGAGCCGCTGCGCGTGCACGGTGACGGTCGGCAGACCCGCGACTTCACCTTCGTCGGCAGCGTCACCTCGGTGATCGTCGACGCGATCGTCCGTCGGGTGTCCACCACCGACGTGGTGAACCTGGCGTTCGGCGCGCGGATCTCCCTGCTCGACCTGGTCGCCGAGCTGGAGGACGTGCTGGGCCGGCCGCTGCCCGTGGTGCACGAGGCGCCGCGTGCGGGCGACGTGCGGGACTCGCAGGCCGACTGCACCCGCCTGCGGGAGCTGTTCCCCGGTCTGCGGCCGGTGCCACTGCGCACCGGCCTGGAGCGCACCGTGTCCTGGATGGCCGATCACGTGCTCGCGAGCCAGTAGGGGCGTCGATGTCGTCCGGGGTCGTCGAGCGGACCCGGCGCGCCCGCCCACCGGGCGCGCACCGTCGCCGCCCCGACCGTGGTCGCCGGCTCGTCTCCGGGGTCGCGACCGCGCTGCTCAGTCGGCTGGCGGGGCTCGTCGTGCCGATCGTGCTGGTGCCTGTCACGTTGCCCTACTTCGGCAACGACCTGTACGGCCTGTGGATGGCGGTGGCCGCGCTGGCCGGCATGGCGGCCTTCGCCGACCTGGGGCTGGGCAGCGGGCTCATGACGAAACTCGCCCCCTGCTACGCGCACGGCGACACCGTCCAGGCCCGGCGCTACATCTCCAGCGCGTACCTGACCCTGTCGGGGCTCGCGCTCACCCTCACCGGCCTGCTCTGGATCTTCGCCGGTGCCGTGCCCTGGTCGGCGCTGTTCAACGTGACAGGTCAGGTCAGCCCGGAGCAGACCCGGATGATCGCGTTGATCTGTCTCACCGCGTTCGCGCTCAACGTGCCGCTCAGCCTGATCGCCCGCGTCCAGTACGCCTACCAGCAGGTCGGCCGGAGCAACGTCTGGCAGACCGCGGGCAGTCTGGCCGCGCTCGGCGCGGTGCTCGGCGTGGTCTGGGCCGACTGGTCGCCGCTGCTGGTGGTCGCCCTGTCGGTCACCGCGCCGTTGCTTGTCAACCTGCTCAACACGCTCTGGTTCTTCGGCCGGCAGGAGCCGGGGATTCGGCCCACGCCGAGGGCCGTGCAGGCCCACGCCGCCGTGGAACTGACCCGGCTCAGCGGGCTGTTCTTCCTGCTGACCGTGGTCATTTCGTTCGCCACCAACGCCGACACGCTGATCATCGCGCACGCGCTCGGTCTGTCCGCCGTCGCCGGCTACGTGGTGCCCGCCAAGCTGCTGTCCCAACTCGGTCAGCTCGTCGTCCTGGTCAACGTGCCGCTCTGGCCGGCCAACGGCGAGGCGTTGGCCCAGGGCCAGGTGGACTGGGTACGCCGGACCACCCGCCGGATGACAGTGGTGTCCGTGCTCGCCGCCGGCCTGCCGGCCGCCGTACTCGTCGCCTTCGGTGAGTGGCTCTTCGCGGCCTGGCTGCCGGTGCCGATGGGCGGCGACCGGTGGCTGCTGGCCGGGTTGGGCGTCTGGTGGCTGCTGCAGTCGGCGCTCTCGCCCCGGTTCATGGTGCAGAACGCCGGTGGCGTCCTCGTCCCGCAGTTGGTCGGCTGGGGGGCGTTCCTGGTGGTGTCGGTGCTCGGCAAGTGGTACGCCGCCGACCGGATCGCCGTCGCCGCCGTGCCCTGGGTCGGCGCGGCCGGTTACGCGCTGACCGTCGTGCCGGCGGCGCTGTACGGATATCGCCGGACGCTGCGGCTGCACCGCGGCCCGGTCACCGAGCAGAGATTGGTGCAGGACAGTGCGCGCTGACGAGTATCCCCGCGTGCTGGTGGTGAGCGCGGCCGTGTTCGACCGCTCCACCGGCACCGGCATCACCCTGTCGAACCTGTTCACCGGCTGGCCGGGGGACCGCCTCGCCCAGCTCTACGCCGAGGACCGCGCCCCGGGCCCGGACGCCGTGGGCACGTTCGCCCGGTTCGCGCCGCGCAACGCGCCGGTGGAGTACCACCTGTTCCGGCAGTGGGAACGCGTCCGCGGACCCGTCCGGGCCCTGGTGAAGGGCTCGGCCGGCCCCGGCAGCGCGGCCGGCTCAGCCGGCTCGGGCAGCGCGGCCGGTCCGGCGCGGGATCCGGGGCCCGGCCCGGTGCGTGCCCGGCTGCGCACCCAACTGCGCGCCTTCGTCGACCTCAGCCCGGTCCGGATCCCCGACGACGTCCGCCGGTGGCTGCGCGCGCAGCGGCCGGACGTCATCTACACGACGCTGGGCAGCATCCGGATGATGCGCCTCGCCGTCGCCGCCGCGCAGGAGTGCCGGGTGCCCCTGGTGCCGCACTTCATGGACGACTGGCCCACCACCCTCTACACCGACGGTCAGGTGCTGGGGCTGCCCCGCCTCGCCGTCCGTGCCGGCTTCCGTGACGTCCTGCGGCACTCCTCGTACGGAATGGGGATCAGCGTGGCGATGGCCCGGGAGTTCGAACGCCGCTACCGGTTGCCCTTCGCCGCCTTCGGCAACTGCGTGGACGCCGCGGACTTCGCCGATCCCGACAGGTGTGCGCCGGAGAGCCCGGCCGGGGCCCCGGTCGAGTTGGTCTACGTGGGTGGGCTGCACCTGGACCGGTGGCGGTCGCTGCGCCGGGTCGGCGAGGCCGTCGCCCGGCTGGTGGCCCAGGGCACGCCGGCCCGGTTGACCGTGCACGCCCCGGCGACCGACCTCGCGCGGTACGCGGGCGCGTTCACCGGGCTGCCCACGGTGCACCTGGGCCGCTCGTTGACCAGCGACGAGGTCGCCGGTGTGCTGCGCCGGTCCGGCGTGTTGGTGCACGTCGAGTCGTTCGCCGCCGAGCACCGCCGCTACACCCGCTACTCGCTGTCCACCAAGATCCCGCAGTACCTGGCGTCCGGCCGTCCCGTTTTCGGGTTCGGCCCGGCCGAACTGGCCTCGATGGCGCACCTGGCGGCGGCCGACGCCGGCCCGGTCGTCGGCAGCGACGACCCCGGGGCCCTCGTCGACGCGCTCACCCCGCTCTGCGTCGACGCCGGGCTTCGGGCTCGGCTCGGCCGGCGTGGCCTGGCGTACGCGGTGCGGCACCACCGTACGGATCAGGTGGCGGCCCGCTTCGCCGAGGTGCTGCGGGAGGCGGGCGGGCGGCCGAGTGCCGCGGTGCCACGGGCGGACGCGGCGGCCCCCAGATTCCCGGCAGCACGGTGACCAGCGCCAGGACCAACCAGAAGGCGAGCGACGTCTCCCACTGGCCGGTCAGCCAGATCGGCAACATGACACCGGTGAACGCGCAGGCCAGCAGCAGCCCGGCCCGACCGGTGCGGGCCGCGGTGACGAGCGCCGCGGCCAGCGCGCCGAAGTAGAGCAGCACACCGACCAGCCCCAGGTCGTTGCCGACCGTGAGCAGCAGGTTGTGCGGCCCGATGTCGAACGGGTTGGTGCTGATGAACACCCCCGCGCCGGATCCGTTCAGTGGTGACTCCGACCAGGTGGACAGCGCGTACGGCCAGATCGAGAGGCGTCCGGAGATGTCGCCGGTGGGTCGCCCGTACAGCGCGTCGAGCCAGAGCAGCTCGGCCTTCGGTGTCAGCCCGAACGGCACCAGGACGACGAGCGCGGTGGCGAGCCCAGCGACGGTGATCCCGGTCAGTCGGGGCGCCACGCGGGTGGCCAGCGCGGCGACCAGACCGAACACGATGCCGATCGCCGCACCGCGCGAGCCGGTGAGCAGCACGCCGTACCCGAGCGGCACGGCCAGGGCCAGCGGCGCGAGGCGCAGCACCGGCCGATGCGCGCCGGCGGCGGCGAGCACCAGGGCCAGCACCACCCCGGCGGCCAGGGTGTACGCCGTGCCGTTCACCTCCCTGCCGTCGATGCCGTAGCGCTCGGCGAAGAGCAGCACCTGCCCCTGGGACCGGGCGCCGGTGACCACCTCGACGGCGACCACCACGCAGCCGAGCAGGAAGGTCCAGCCGACCAGCAGCAGGTCCCGTCGTCCCCGTACGACGTGCCGGCAGGCCACGAAGAGCACGCAGACCGAGATGTACCGGTAGGCGGCGGGCCCGGTGAGGTCGGGGTGGCTCGTCCAGAGCAGGCTGGCGGCGGCCCAACCGGCGGTGAGCAGCGCGACGGTGTCGACCGACCGCAGCCGGGGCAGCCGGCCGGTCAGCACGACGGCCACCACGGCGAGGATCGCGACGTAGTTGAACGACCACCACGGTGGCCGGGCCACCAGGTAGGCGGCCACGCAGAGGACCAGCACGGCGGGCAGGCTGCCGCTGGGCGCGACCGGCGCGGGCCCGGGGCGCGCGGCGGGTCGCCGTTCGACGGGTGTCAGTGGGGCGGGCGCCAACCGGGTGCCGCCGGCGTGGTGGTGCCGCAGAGCGTGGGTCGGACCGTGCCGCGGTGGCGCGTCGGTCACCGCGTGCGCCCCGCGTCGGCCCGGACCGGCCCGCGTCGCGGCGTCCGGGCGTTCCGGCGCGGCGCGGCGACCACGGCCGACCCGCGACGAGCCGGGCCGGACGAGTGACCGCGCGGCATGGGAGTCCCTTCGGGGGGTCGGTCCGGTGATCGCTCGTGTCCTGACTGGCCCGAGAGTGGTCCGCCGGCACCGGCCGTAGCCCGGCGCGGGGGCACCGAACCGTTTCTACCAGGTACGACAGTACGAAGTAGCCAAATCATGGCATAGACCGACATGTTTTCTGAGTGCCCTATGGCTCGTTTGGCCCGTTTGCGGCTCACACACGTATCTGCTGCTGGGGCCCCTCGTTGACCCGGGTGCCGCATCCGGCGGGGCTTCCGCCTGACCGCCGGAGACCGGTGCCCCCGCCACGGCGCGCAGCGCTGTGCCGCGCCGGGTCGACGGGTGAGAACCGCCCGTCGGGTGACGAACGGGAGAACCGATGAGCGTGATGACCGCGGGCCGCCGGGTGCTGATCACCGGCGGGACCGGATCCTTTGGACAGACCATGGCCCGACGACTGCTCGACCGGGACGTCGCCGAGGTGCGGATCCTCAGCCGGGACGAGGCCAAGCAGGACGCCATGCGGCGATCCATCGGTGACGGGCGGGTGCGCTACCACGTCGGCGACGTCCGGGACATCGACACGGTGGTGCGGGCCACGCGGGGCGTCGACTTCGTCTTCCACGCGGCGGCGCTCAAGCAGGTGCCGTCCTGCGAGTTCTTCCCCCTGGAGGCGGTACGCACCAACATCCTCGGCAGCGGCAACGTGGTCGAGGCCGCCGCGCAGAACGGCGTCAGCTCGGTCGTCGTGCTCAGCACCGACAAGGCCGTCTACCCGGTGAACGCGATGGGCATGAGCAAGGCGCTGATGGAGAAGGTCGCCCAGGCGTACGCCCGCAACAACCCGAACAGCGCCACCACCGTGTCCTGTGTCCGGTACGGCAACGTGATGTACTCGCGTGGCTCGGTGATCCCGCTCTTCATCGAGCAGATCAAGGCGGGCCGCGCGCCCACCGTCACCGACCCGGCCATGACCCGCTTCCTGATGTCGCTGGCCGACTCGGTCGACCTGGTCGAGCATGCCTTCCACCACGCCCGCCCCGGCGACGTGTTCATCCGCAAGGCGGCCGCCTGCACGATCAGCGATCTCGCCGAGGCGGTCTGCCAGCTCTTCGACGTGCCGTTCAAGCTGGACATCATCGGCGTACGGCACAGCGAGAAGTCGCACGAGACCCTGGCGAGCCGGGAGGAGTTGGCGCAGGCCGACGACTTCGGCGACTTCTACCGGGTGCCGTTGGACGCGCGGGACCTCAACTACGCGCTCTACGTCTCCGAGGGCGAGCTGGGCGAACGGCCCGGGGAGGACTTCAACTCGGCGAACGCCACCCGGCTCGGCGTACCCGATGTGGTGCGGCTGCTGAGGTCGCTGCCGGAGATCCGGGCGGAGCTGGCGCTGCGGGACCCGGTGCTGGCGTGCTGAGCCTCGCCGTCACCGGCGCCGGCGGTTTCCTCGGCTGGCACCTGCGGGTCCTGCTGCGCGCGCTCGGCTGGCCCGAGCCGACCGTGTTGACCCGCACCGACCTGGTCGACCCGGCGGTGGTCGCCCGCAAGATCGCGGGAACGGACCGGGTGCTGCACCTGGCCGGGGTCAACCGGGGTGAGCCCGCCGAGGTGGCCGCCGGCAACGTCCAGCTCGCCGCCCAGCTCGCCAACGGCCTGCGGGCCTGCCCGGACCCGCCCGACCGGGTGGTCTTCGCCAACTCCACCCAGGCCGGCAACGGCACCCCCTACGGCGACGCCAAGGCCACCGCCGCCGGCATCCTCGCCGAGACCGGTGTGCCCCTGGACGACGTGCTGCTGCCCAACCTGTACGGCGAGCACGGCCGACCCTGGTACAACTCGGCCGTCGCCACGTTCTGCCGGGTCCTCGCCGACGGCCATCAGCCGGAGGTGCA
Organism: Micromonospora sp. NPDC049101; assembly: GCF_040648675.1. Taxonomy (NCBI): domain Bacteria; kingdom Bacillati; phylum Actinomycetota; class Actinomycetes; order Micromonosporales; family Micromonosporaceae; genus Micromonospora; species Micromonospora sp. NPDC049101. Next base: position 41,398 of record NZ_JBEZED010000030.1, read on the forward strand.
CGCCGACCGACAGTTGGACCTGGTGCACGTCACCGACGCTGCCGCCCGGCTGGCCGGCGTCACCGCGGGCGGCTCCTGGGACCCGGCCATGCCGGCGCTGCGGATCGGGGTCCGTGAGGTCGCCGCCCAGCTCACCTCGTACGCCGACACCTACCGCACCGGCGAGATCCCGCCGCTGCGCGACCGGCACGACGTACGGCTGTTCAACACCTACCGGTCGCACTGCTTCCCGGCGCACTACCCGCTGGCCCTGCCCACCCGGGCCGACGCCCGGGGCGCACTCGTCGAGACGGTCAAGGCGCACGGCGGAGCGGGGCAGACCTTCTGCTCCACCACCCGAGCGGGGATCACCCGGGGCGAGCACTTCCACCTGGCCAAGGTGGAGCGGTTCGTGGTGCTGCGCGGCACCGCCGAGATCAGCCTGCGCCGGGTCGGCGACACCGACGTTCTCCGGTTCCCGGTCAGCGGCGAGCAACCCGTGGTCATCGACATGCCGACCATGTGGGCGCACAACATCACCAACACCGGCCCGGACGAGCTGCTCACCCTCTTCTGGACCAACGAGCTGTTCGACCCGGAACGGCCCGACACGTGGCCGGAGCCGGTCGGTGACGAGCACCGGGTGCCGGCGGGCGTCCGGTGACTGACCTGCGGAGGGAGACCACATGACCCGCGTGATGACAGTCGTCGGCACCCGTCCCGAGATCATCCGACTGTCCCGGGTGCTCAGCCGGCTGGACGAGACCGTCGACCACGTGCTGGTGCACACCGGGCAGAACTGGGACAGCACCCTCTCCGACGTGTTCTTCAAGGAGCTGCGGCTGCGCGAACCGGACCGGTTCCTGCGCGTCGACACCGCGTCGTTGGGCCGGGTGCTCGGCGGAGTGCTGGTCGGCATGGAGGCGGCGATCACCGAGCTGCGGCCCGACGCGCTGCTCGTGCTCGGCGACACCAACAGCTGCATCGCGGCCCTGATGGCCCGTCGGATGCGGGTGCCGGTCTACCACATGGAGGCCGGCAACCGCTGCTTCGACCTCAACGTGCCGGAGGAGACGAACCGGCGACTCGTCGACCACGTGGCCGACTTCAACCTGGTCTACACCGAACACGCCCGGCGCAACCTGCTCGCCGAGGGCCTGCACCCGCGCCGGATCCTGCACACCGGCTCGCCGATGCGGGAGGTGCTGGAGCACTACCGGGCACCGATCGCCAGCTCCACCATCCTCAGCCAACTGGAGCTGGAACGCGGCAGGTACTTCCTGGTCAGCGCGCACCGGGAGGAGAACGTGGACCGGCCCGACCGGCTGCGGCGGCTGCTGGACTGCCTGGTCGCGGTCCGCGACCGATGGGGCTACCCGGTGCTGGTCTCCACCCACCCGCGCACCCGCAAACGGCTGGAGGCACTCGCCCCGGACGCCAGCGCGCTGGACGGCATCGCCTTCCACGATCCGTTCGGTCTGCTCGACTACGTGCACCTGCAGACCAAGGCGTTCTGCACCCTGTCCGACAGCGGGACGATCAGTGAGGAGGCCGCCATCCTCGGCTTCCCCGCGGTCACCCTGCGCGAGTCCATCGAACGTCCCGAGGCGCTCGACGCCGGCGGGATCATCATGACCGGTCTCGACCCGCAGGGCGTGGTCGAGGCGGTCGAGGTGACGGTGGCGCAGGTCGCCGCGCAGGGCGTGCCCTGCCCGGTCGACTACCAGGTGCCGGACACCTCCCGGCGGGTTGTCGACTTCATCCTCTCCACCGTGCGTCGGCACCACGACTGGGCCGGCATCCGGCACTGAGACACCGCGGCGGGCGGTCGGTGGTCCGGCGGGACCGACCACCGGCCGCCCGTTGTCGTGCTCACCGCCGCCCGGCCGCCACGTCCTCCACGATGTCCGCCACCTCGGCCGCCGCCCGCAGGTCGTCGAAGGACGTCAGGACGTGGCGGCGGGCCAACCGGCCGCACAGGCTGAGCGTGCCGGCGACCCAACCCTGGTACGCCGAGTCGAGCGCCTCCACCAACGCCGCCGGATCACCAGGCGGAACGACCCAGCCGCAGCGATCGGTCACCGCCTCGGGCAGGCCACCGGCGGCGCTGACGATGCTCGGCACACCCATCGCGCCAGCCTGCACCGCCGCACCAGGGCCGTCACCGAGCGACGGGGAGACGCTGACATCCGCCGCGGCGTAACAGGGCCGCACGTCCGGGATCGACTCCACCCAGGTGATCCCCGGATCGCCGGCGATGCCGAAGCGTTCGCCGAGTTGCCGCCGGTAGGTCTCACCGGCGGCCGTCCAGCCGCCACCGACCAGCAGCAGGTGCGCGTCCGGGTGCCGACGGCGAAACGTCCGCCACGCGGCCAGCAGCACCTCGTGCCCCTTCACCCCCCGACCCGAGTGGATCAACCACTTGGGCGGGTAGACGTGCGCGACCATCACCGCCAGGAACACGCCCTGGTCGATGCCCAACTCGGCGCGCAGCTTGGCCCGCTGATCCGGGCCGGTGGCGTCCGGGCTGAACGCGTCGGTGTCCACCCCGTACACCGCGACCGGGCGGCGGTGTGGCGGACACCCCAACTCGCCGTACCGGGTCGAGGCGTACCGGCAGCCGCAGACCACCACGTCGTCCAGCCGCCACAGCAACCGCTCCACCGACCGGACCAACCGGGATTCCAGGTACGCCGGGTTGGCCACCATGTGCACCCGGCGCACCGGCAGGCCCAGCGTGGCCAGCCGCACCGCGTACGCCGACGCGATCAGGTGGTACTGCACCACGTCCGGGCGCAGCCGGCGCAGCAGCGCGCGCAACAGCAGCAGCCCGATGGGCGCGTACCGGCCCATGGTGAAGTCGTACGGGGAGCTGAGCACCTCGACACCGCGGTGCGCCAACTCGTCGGTGAGCCGGCCGGCGCCCCGCGGCAGCACGACCGTCACCTCGTGCCCCCGGTGCCGCAACTCCTCCACCTGCGGCAGCAGCCACAGCCCGCCGGTGTTGGTCTTGACCACCACCGCGATCCGTAGCTGGCGGACACCGAGCGGACGGTTCGCGCGGGGGCCGACGCTCACCGGGCCGGGACTCCCTTGACCACCGTGCCGGCGGGTACGTCGCGGACCACGCAGGCCCCGGCACCGACGGTGGCGCCGGTGCCGACCCGCAGCGTCTGCAACACCACGGCACCGGCCCCGATCAGCACACCGTCGCCCAGGTGGCAGTCACCGGAAACCGCCGCCAACGGGTTGACCGACACGTGGTCGCCCACCTCGCAGTCGTGCGCCACGGCGCTGTTCTGGTTGAGGTGCACGTGCCGACCGAGTGTGACGTTCGTGGTGACCCGGGCGCCGGGAAACACGATCAGACCCTCGCCGTAGACGGTGTCCGGGCCGACGGTGGCGTCCGGGTGCACCAGCACCGCCGCCGGCAGCCGGTACGCGGCCAGCCGCTGGTCCACCGACCGCCGGGCGGTCGGATCCCCGATGCCCAGCGCCAGGTGGGTGCCGGCGGGCTGCTTGCCCAGGCGGGCGGTGCCGCCGAGGTAGGGCACCTCCAGCCGCTGCACCCGCTTCAGGTTGACCTCGCTGGGCTCGTCGTCGACGAAGCCGCGTACCCGCCACACCGGGCCGCCGCGGGCGGCGGCGTTGACGGCCCGGACGATGCCGAGCACCTCCCGGCCGTGCCCGCCGCAGCCGACGACGACGATGTCCAGGCTCACCGGCGGCCCTCCGCCGGCCCAGGACCGCCGGCGCCGGCCAGTTCGGCCGGGCCGGGGAACCCGTGCACGGTGGCCGGCTTTGCCGGGCCGGGCACCCCGTGCACGGTGGCCGGCTCGGCCGGGCCGAGGAACTCGTGGGCGGTGGCCGCACCGGCCGCGGTGATCCCCTCCCGGCGCACGACCGTGCGTACCGTGCGCAGCAGGATCCGCAGGTCCAGGGCGAGTGAGCGCTGCCGCACGTAGCGCACGTCGAGGGCGAAGCGGTCGTCCCAGCTCAGCGCGTTGCGCCCGTACACCTGTTGGAGGCCGGTGATGCCGGGGCGGACGTCGTGCCGGCGGAGCTGCTCCGGGCTGTAGCGGCTCAGGTACGCCGGCAGCAGGGGACGCGGCCCGACCAGGCTCATCTCGCCGCGCAGCACGTTCCACAACTGCGGCAGCTCGTCGAGGCTTGTCGTCCGCAGCCACCGGCCGAAGGTGGTGAGCCGGGCGGCGTCGTTGGCCGGCGCCTGATCCTCGCCGCCGACGGTCATCGAACGGAACTTCACCAGGTGGAACAGCTGGCCGTGCCGACCCGGGCGGGCCTGCCGGAACAGCACGGGCCGACCCATGGTGACCAGGACGGCCAGCGCCACCGCGGCGAGCACCGGCGTCGCCAGCAGCAGGCCGGTGGCGGCCAGGACCACGTCCAGCACTCGTTTGACGATGTCGTAGGACCGGTTCATCGGTGTCCGTCCAGAAACTCGGTGATCGCGGCGAACACGCGCTCCACCTGGTCGTCGGTGAGGGCGGAGCCGCTGGGCAGGGACAGGCTGGTGGCGAAGAGGCGGTCGGCGACACCGGTGCGGGCGACCTGCCGGTCGGCGTACACCGGTTGGCGGTGCATCGGTTTCCACATCGGGCGGCACTCCACCCCGTGGCGGGCCAGGTGCTCGGCGAGGTGGGCGGGCTGCCAGCCGGTCCGCTCCGGTTCGACGACGACGGAGGTCAGCCAGCAGTTCGAGCCGGGGTCACCGGCGCCGAGGATCCGGGTGCCGGTGACGCCGCCGAAGAGCCGCGCGTACCTGTCGCGCAGGGCCCGCCGCCGGGCGATCATGGTGTCCAGTCGGGTGAGCTGGGCGCGGCCGAGCGCGGCGAGCAACGTGCTGAGCCGGTAGTTGTAGCCCACGTCGCGGTGCTCGTAGTGCGACACCGGTTCGCGCGCCTGGGTGGCGAGGTGGCGGGCCCGGGCGACAAGCGCGGGGTCGTCGGAGACCAGCATCCCGCCACCTGTGGTGGTCATCACCTTGTTGTGGCTGAACGAGTAGATCCCGACCCGGCCGAACGTGCCGGCACATCGCCCCCGGTAGGTCGAGCCGAGGGCCTGCGCCGCGTCCTCCACCACCGGGACGCCGATGGCCGCGCAGAGCGGCAGCAGCCTGTCGTAGTCGGCGCACCGGCCGTTGATGTCCACGCTCAACACGGCGGCGACGCGTCGGCCCGCGTCGACGAGACGACCGAGCAGGTCGGAGAGCAGGTCGACGTCGAGATTGCCGGTGGACGCGTCACAGTCCACGAAGACCGGTTCGGCACCGGTGTAGGTGACCGCGTTGGCGGTGGCGGCGAACGTGAGCGTGGGCACCACCACCACGGTCTCCGGCCCCGCGCCGACGGCGAGCAGTGCCAGGTGCAGAGCGGCGGTGCCGGAGGAGAGCCCGAGCGCGTGGCCCACGCCGACCCGCGCGGCGAGCTCCTGCTCGAACGCGCCCAACTCCGGCCCGTCCGGGTCGAAGCGCCCGGCCCGGATGGCGCGCAGCAGGTAGGACTCCTCCAACTCGCCGACGTCGGGTGGGGAGAGGAAGACCGGGTCGGCCACGCCTGGTCCGCCGCTGCGCGCCACGGGCGGACGGTGGTGGATCAGATCCACGGACGGCGCCTCCGATCGAACGATAGGGAAGACCCAAATGGTTGTATCAGCCGGTATGGGATTCGGTGAGTGGTTTTGCCGATTGCGCGGCGAATCCACCCGATCGGTCTTCGCGTTCGGCTGGCCAACAGACTCGGCCGGTAGAGTGCTGCCGGCCGCGCTGGCGATACGTCCACACCAGGGAGAACGAGTGCTGCACCTGAGGGTGATTGCCCCGGCCGACCGGTCGTCCGAGGTCGTCGACCTGCTCGCCACCGATGCGGGGGTGACGCACCTGGCCGTGCTGCCCGGTGCGGCCCGGCAGCCGAAGGGTGACCTCATCCTCTGCGACGTGGTGCGGGAAAGCGCCGACAAGGTGTTGCAGGGTTTGCAGCGGATCGGCGTGGACACCAGCGGTGGCATCGCGGCCGACGACGTGGAGCTGACCCTCTCGAGCGCGGCCGACCGGGCCGCCCGGCGGGCCCCCGGCAGCGGCGCGGACGCGGTGGTCTGGGACGAGATCGCCGCGAAGACCGGCGAGCAGACCGAGCTGTCCGGCACCTACCTCGTACTGATCGTGGTGGCCACCATGATCGCTGGCATCGGCGTGCTGCTGGACCAGCCGATCCTCATCGTCGGGGCGATGGTGGTCGGCCCGGAGTTCGGCCCCCTGGCCGCGCTCTGCGTGGCGCTGCTGCGCCGGCGGCTCGGGGTGATCGGCCGCTCGGTGCAGGCGCTCTCGGTCGGCTTCCTGGCGGCCATGATGGCGACCGTGCTGAGCACCTGGGCACTGACCGCCGCTGGCCTGGTCAGTCGGGAGATGCTGCTCGCCGACCGTCCGCTCACCGACTTCATCTGGCGGCCGGACGCATTGTCCTGGGTGGTCGGCCTGCTCGCCGGTGTGGCCGGCATGCTGTCATTGACGTCCAAGAAGTCCGGCAGCCTCGTCGGGGTGCTGATCTCGGTGACCACGGTGCCGGCCGCGGCGAACGTCGCGGTGGCCGCCGCCTACGGGGTGTGGGACGAGGCGGGCGGCTCGGCGCTCCAACTGGTGATCAACCTGTGCGCGATCGTTCTGGCCGGGCTGCTCACCCTCGTGGTGCAGCAGGTCTGGTGGTGGAACCTGGCCCGCCGGTCCCGCCGTCCAGCAGCCGGGTGAGCAGCGTCCGCAACGGGATCGACTCGCCGTCGCGGCCTCCCGCCCCGATCACCAACGGCGCCGGGCTGGGCTGCGGGTCGACCCCGAACAGCCGGGCCCGCACGCCCCCGGGCACCGTCAACAGGTGGAACCGACCGTCCACGTCCACCGCCCGGGTCCCGGCCCGGTCGACGTACCAGCCGGTCAGCCTCGTCCGGTAGCGCCCGCGCCCGTCGTACCCCCGGGCCACCAGCCGGGTGGTGGGCAGCCCTCGCAAGGTCGCCTCCGCCACGAACCAGGCCACCAACTCCGCCGCCTGCGACTGCTCGGCGGCCCGCCGCCGAGCGTCCGCGTCGGCGTGCGCCCGCACCGCCTGCCGCTGCCGCTCCCGCCACTCACGGCCGTCGCCCTCACCCACGAGCCGACGGTACGCGACCCGACTCAGTCGAGTACGGCCAGCAGGGTGTGCTGGGCGATGCCGGCCATCACCGGGTTCGTCTCCACGTAGTACGGCAGTGCGTTGATCGCCTGTTCCAGCGCCCAACCGCGCCCCCGCTCCCAGGTGGCGTCGTCCACGCCCAACGCCCGCCGGTACGTTTCCCGCGGCCCGGGGTCGAACATGTTCCACGCCGGCATCAGGTCCACCGCCGGGTCGCCGACCTTGACCGACTCCAGGTCGATGACCGCGACCAGGCGACCATCGCGGACCAGCAGATTGCCCGGCATCAGATCGGCGTGGATCCACCCGTCGGCCGGGTCAGCCCGACCCGCCTGCCGGCACCGGTCCCACACCCGGGCGAGCGCGGCGGTGTCGGTGAGGTCGCCGCTGACGGCGAGGGCAGCCCGTACGCCGGCATCCTGGTCGGCCAGTGGCCCGCCCCGACCAGCCCCGGACCACGATCGTCCGCCGCTGTCGATGCCGTGCAGGGCGACCACGACAGCGGCCAGGTCACGGGCGAAGACGTCGGCGTTGCCGATCCGGTCCGGCCGCGCCGTCTCCCCGGGGATGAACCGGTACGCCGTCCACGGCCCGGGGTACCCGTCGCCCGGCGCACCGAGGCCGAGTGGCTCGGGCACCGCGACCGGCAGGTGCGCGGCGAGCAGTACGGCGTGCTCCTGCTCCCGCCGCAGCGCGGCGCCCAGGTCAGGATCGGCGGAGGGCCGCAGCGGAAACCGCAGCACGAACTCCGTACCGAGCCGGAACAGGGCGTTCACCGTGCCAGCCGAGGGAAGCGGCCGGATCGGCAGGCCGCGCCAACGCGGAAACTGCTCGGCCACCAGCGCGGCAACCACGTCCGCGCTCACGTCCACCTGGTCGGCATGCATCCGCACCGCGAGATCATCACCCCAAACCCCACCACCGCGCGACCCGATTACCCCCCACCCCCACCCCACCCCCACCCCTCCGTCACCCACCCCACCCCCACCCCTCCGTCGATCATGGGGTTATAGCCACCGCGGCCGGCGTGTCGTGACAACAACTCCATGATCGACGGAGGGTGGGGGTGGGGGTGGGTGGGGGGTGGGGTGGTTCGGCCTGGATGTTGTCGCGGGCGGGCCGAGGATGACCGTCCCACCTTGGGGCATTCCGGGCGCCTCCTCGCGCCGGCCGACGGATCAGGCGAGTCCTGCGCGGCGCAGAGCCTCCGCCATCGCGTCGTTGGCCGGTGCCGGTGCGCCCTGCCGCTGCTGGCCGCCCCGTGCGCCCTGGCCGCCGCGACCGCCGGATCCGCCCTGGCCGCCGGATCCGCCGCGACCGCCGGACCCTGCCTGGCCGCCGGACCCGCCGCGATCGGCGGACCCCGGCTGCCCGCCGCGTCCACCCTGCGGTCCGCGCTGGGCCGGGCCGCCGCGCCCCTCCTGGCTCGTCCGACCATCGCCACCGGCGGCGGCCGGCTCGTCTTCCAGGCGCAGAGTCAGCGAGATCCGCTTTCGGGGTACGTCCACGTCGAGCACCCGCACCCGCACCACGTCACCGGACTTGACCACCTCGCGGGGGTCCTTGACGAAGGTCCGGGACATCGCCGACACGTGCACCAGACCGTCCTGGTGCACCCCGACGTCCACGAAGGCGCCGAACGCGGCCACGTTGGTGACCACACCCTCCAGCACCATGCCCGGGGTCAGGTCGCCGATCTTCTCCACCCCCTCGACGAAGGTCGCGGTGCGGAACTCCGGCCGGGGATCACGGCCCGGCTTCTCCAACTCGGCGAGGATGTCGGTGACGGTGGGCAGGCCGAACCGGTCGTCGACGAAGTCGGTGGCCCGCAGCCCGCGCAGGATCGCGCTCCTGCCGATCACCGAGCGCAGGTCCTGCCCGGTGCTGGCGAGGATCCGGCGCACCACCGGGTACGCCTCGGGGTGCACGCTGGACGAGTCCAGCGGGTCGTCGCCGTCGGGGATGCGCAGGAAGCCCGCGCACTGCTCGAACGCCTTCGGCCCGAGCCGCGCCACCTTCTTCAACTCGGTACGCGAACGGAACGGCCCGTTGGCGTCCCGGTGCAACACGATGTTCTCGGCCAGGCCGGCGCCGATCCCGGAGACCCGGGTCAGCAGCGGCGCGGAGGCGGTGTTGACGTCCACCCCGACCGCGTTGACGCAGTCCTCCACCACCGCGTCCAGCGACCGGGACAGCTTCACCTCGGACAGGTCGTGCTGGTACTGGCCGACCCCGATCGACCGTGGATCGATCTTGACCAGCTCGGCGAGCGGGTCCTGGAGTCGGCGGGCGATGGACACCGCCCCCCGCAGCGACACGTCCATCCCCGGCAGCTCCTGGGAGGCGTACGCGGAGGCGGAGTAGACCGACGCGCCGGCCTCGGAGACCATCACCTTGGTCAGGTTGAGCTGCGGGTGCCGCTTGATCAGGTCAGCGGCCAGCTTGTCGGTCTCCCGCGAGGCGGTGCCGTTGCCGATGGCGATCAGCTCCACCCCGTGCGCCCCGGCCAGCCGGGCGAGGGCCTCGACCGACGCGTCCCACTGCCGGCGCGGCTCGTGCGGGTAGATGGTGTCGGTGGCGAGCACCTTGCCGGTGGCGTCCACCACTGCCACCTTCACGCCGGTCCGCAGGCCCGGGTCCAGGCCCATCGTCGGGCGGGTGCCGGCCGGGGCGGCCAGCAGCAGGTCGCGCAGGTTGGTGGCGAAGACGCGTACCGCCTCCTCCTCGGCCGCCTGCCACAGCCGCATCCGCAGGTCCGCGCCGAGGTGGATGAGGATCCGGGTACGCCACGCCCAGCGCACCGTGTCGGCCAGCCAACGGTCGGCCGGTCGGCCCGCGTCGGACACCCCGAACCGGCCGGCGATGGCCGCCTCGTACCGGGTCGGGCCGGTCGGCACCGCGTCCGCCTCGCCGGCCTCCTCCGACTCCATGGTCAGGTCGAGCACGCCCTCCTTCTCACCCCGGAACATGGCCAGGATGCGGTGTGAGGGCAGCTTCGGGTACGGCTCGGAGAAGTCGAAGTAGTCGGCGAACTTGGCGCCGGCCGCCTCCTGACCCTCGCGTACCCGGGACACCAGACGCCCCCGCGACCACATCTGCTCGCGCAGCGTGCCGATCAGGTCGGCGTCCTCCGCGAAGGTCTCGATCAGGATGGCCCGCGCGCCCTCCAACGCGGCGGCGGCGTCCGCGACGCCCTTCTCCGCGTCGACGAACCCGGCGGCCGTGGCCCGTGGGTCCTTACTGGGGTCGGCAAGCAGCGTCTCGGCCAGCGGGGCCAACCCGGCCTCCCGGGCGATCTGCGCCCGGGTGCGCCGCTTCGGCTTGTACGGCAGGTAGATGTCCTCCAGCCGGGACTTCGAGTCGGCGGCCATGATCTGCGCTTCCAGGGCCTCGTCCAGCTTGCCCTGACCGCGGATGGACTCCAGCACCGCCGCCCGTCGCTCGTCCAGCTCGCGCAGGTAGCGCAGCCGCTCCTCCAGCGTGCGCAGCTGGGTGTCGTCGAGCAGGCCGGTGGCCTCCTTGCGGTAACGGGCGATGAACGGCACGGTGGCGCCGCCGTCGAGCAGCTCCACGGCCGCCCGCACCTGACGCTCGGCCACGCCGAGCTCGTCGGCGATCCGCTGATGAACAGACTGGGTCACGATCTCGATCCGCCTTCGACTCGATCCGCCTTCACAGAGCGGATACCGCCTGCATTCTGCCGGGCGGCCCCCGGCGGCGTCGCCGCGCCCGGCCGGGCCGGGCTGACGTCGCCGGGCCCGGCCGGGGTGACCCCCGGACGGCGCCGCCGGGCCTGCGCTAGCGTGGCGATCATGGAAACACCTGCGGAGCCGCGCGCCCGGCGGCTCTTCGGCGGCAGCGCCCGGGCCCTCGGCGACCTGACGGCCAACCCGTTCCGCGCCGACCGGGACCGCATCGTCGGCTCGCCGTTCTTCGCCCGCCTCGGCGGTGTCACCCAGGTGATCAGCCCGGTCGGCTCCGGGCTGCTGGTGCACAATCGGCTCACCCACAGCCTGAAGGTCGCCCAGGTCGCGCGGGCGGTAGCCGAGCGGCTGAACGCCGACGAGCGGTCGCGTGACCTGCTGGACAAGCTTGGCGGCTGCGACCCCGACGTGGTGGAGGCCGCCGCGCTCGCCCACGACCTCGGTCACCCGCCGTTCGGGCACCTGGGGGAGCGGGTGCTGGATCGGCTGGCCCGCCAGCGCCTCGGCCTCACCGACGGTTTCGAGGGCAACGCGCAGTCGTACCGGATCGTCACCAGCACCGAGATCCGGGGCGCGGCCACTACCGGGTTGGACCTGACCGCGGCGGTCCGCGCGGCGATGCTGAAGTACCCGTGGACCCGGCTGGACCACCCCGACCCGCACCCCCGCACCATGGACCCGTCGCCGCGCGGCGCCACCCCGCCGCCGGACGACCCGGAGAGCGGCTCGTCGAAGTTCGGCGCGTACCGCACCGAACTGGACGACCTGCGGCAGGCGCGGGAGCCGTTCGCCTGTCGCATCCCGGACTGGCAGCAGACCGTGGAGGCGTCCGTGATGGACACCGCCGACGACATCGCGTACGCCATCCACGACGTGGAGGACTTCTACCGGGTCGGTGTGCTCCAACAGGGGTCGGTCTCCGCCGAGCTGATGGCCTGGCAGCGCGAGAGCGGGCAACTCCGGGCGATCACCGACGCGGCGCTGGCCACCGCGGCGCGACGACCCGGTGCGGCGATCGAGCGGCTCCGTCGGCAGCTGCACCGCAAGGACGCCTGGATCGCGGACGATGACGCCTTCGCCGCCGCCGTCGAGCACGTTCGCGAGGAGCTGGTCGACGGGCTGCTGGCGATGCCGTTCGACGGTTCGATCGAAGCCGAGCAGTACGTGGCGCGGTTCTCCGCCCGCTGGTCCACGCGCTTCGTCGAGGCGATCACGGTGACCGACGCGCCCTCGGTGCGTTCCGGGCACGTGCTGCTCGGCGGCGCGCAGTGGCACGAGGTGCAGGTGCTCAAGTTCGTCCACCACCGCTTCGTGCTGGCCCGCCCGGACCTCGCCCTGCACCAACGCGGCCAGGCCCGACTGCTCGGCACCCTGGTCGAGGCGCTCTGGGAGTGGCTACTCGACCCGGAGGAGGAGTCCCGGTTGCCCCGCCGACTGCACGACCTGGTCGAGTTGGCCGAGGCGGAGTTGCACCCGCGTACCCCGGATCGGATCGGGCGGGCCCGGGGCCGGGCCATCGTGGATTTCGTCGCACAGCTCACCGACGGACAGGCGGTGGCCATGCTGGACGCGCTGTCCGGCCGCTCCGGTGCCCTCTGGACCGACGCGTTCGTGCTCTGAGCGGCCCGCCCCTCAGGCGACGCCTGCCTCGGCCTGGTTCAGGCGATGCCTGCTGTGGCCTGGTTCAGGCGATGCCTGCCTTGGCCTGGTTCAGGCGATGGCCTGCCACCAGCCGTCGACGGCGGGCGGCTCGTCGACCACCACCCGCTCACCCGGGCGGGGCACGGCGAGCCGCACGTCGCGGGCCTTCGCCTCGGCCCACAGCCGGTCGACCGGCTCGGACCAGTCGTGCAGGGCCAGGTTGAACGTCGCCCAGTGCACCGGGACGAACAGCCCACCGCGCAGGTCGAGGTGGGCGCTGACGGCCTCCTCGGGGAACATGTGGATCGTCGGCCAGGCCCGGTCGTACGCGCCGATCTGCATCAGCGTCACGTCGAACGGGCCGTGCTCGGCACCGATCTCCGCGTACCCGTCGAAGTAGCCGGAGTCGCCGGTGTAGAAGACCCGGCGGCGCGCCCCGGCCACCACCCAGGAGCTCCACAGGGTGCCGTCGCGGCGCAACCCCCGACCGGAGAAGTGCTGGGCGGCGGTCGCGGTGATCTCCAGCCCGGCGACCCGGTGCGACTCGGACCAGTCCAGTTCGATGATCCGTTCGGCCGGTACGCCCCAACGGTCCAGGTGCGCGCCCACACCGAGCGGCACCAGGAACGGCGCGGACTGCCCGGCCAGCAGCGCCCGCACGGTGGCCATGTCGAGGTGGTCGTAGTGGTCGTGGGAGATGAGGATGGCGTCCAGCGGGGGCAGTTCGTCGAGTCGTACCGGTGGTTCGTGCAGCCGACGCGGGCCGACCAGCCCGGACGGTGAGCAACGGTCGCTCCACACCGGGTCGAGCAGCACCCGCCGGCCCTCGATCTCGATGAGCGTCGAGGCGTGCCCGTACCAGACGATGGTGAGCTCGTCGGCGGTGTCGGCCGTGCCGGCGCTGGGGCGCAGCAGCGGCACGGGTGCGGTGGGACGCCGCTTCTGCTTGCCGAAGATCAGCTCGCGGAGCAGGTTGCGCCCCGGCTCGGCGATCATGGTGCGGGTGCCGGCCCGGTTGTGGAAGGTGCCCTCGCGGAACTGGGGTGAGCGGGCCGCGCGCTCGGCCCGGGCCCCGCTGAGTCGGCCACCGAGGGCCGCCGGCACATCCCGGGCGACCCAGGCCAGGCCGGCGAGCGCGGCCAGGCCCGCCGCGCCCCGCATCCGCCGCCCGAGCGACCGTTCGACGTCCGTGCTCCGCGCTCGTGCCATTGCCGTCCCTCCGACGTGTCCGCCCTACACGGTAGTCACCCGCGCCGAACGGTGCCGCGGCGGTCGCCACGCCGGGTGTGTCGAAGCCCCTGGCCCGCCGCAGGCCGGCCAGGGGCTTCGAGGAGGGGCTGGCTGGATCTTTGGCCTGCTAGCCGCCGTTGCTGGGGCGGCGGGCGGTGATCCGGAACGTCTTGCCCGCGCCCGCGATGCGGTCCACCGCGGCCAGGAACTTGGGGCCCATGGCGGCGCGGGCCTGCACCGCCGGGTGGGTGGCGCCGAAGTTGTCCGGGTCAGCCTGACCGTCGGCGAACAGCGCGTAGGTGAGCACCGCCGCACCGGAACGGTCGAAGATCACGCCGGCCTCGTGCCGGGCGTCGGCGTACCAGCCGGCCTTGGTGGCGATCCGCGCCCGCTCGTCGGAGGACATCGTGCGCCGGATGCCGTCGGTGAACGCCACCGGCGAACGCAGGATACCCAGCAGGTACGTGGTCGAGGCGGGCGAGAGCAGGGTGCCGCCGACCAGGGCGCGCAGCAGGTCGTGCGTCTCACGCGGGGTGCTGGTGCCGAGGAAGAACCGGTTGGGGTTGGCCACCGGCTCGACCTGGGTGTTCGGGAAGCCCTTGGCGACCAGGATGGAGTTGATCTCGGCGGCCGGGGCGACCAGCCCAGACAGCCGTACCGCGGTGTCGTCCGACACGGTCAGCAGGTTGGCCAGCACGTGCCCGATCGTCACCTTACTGGGGTACGCGCCGTCCAGGCTGAAGATGCCGTCACCGCCCGGCACCACGATCGCCGCGGTCACCTCGACCTGCTGGTCCAGGGTGAGCAGCCCGCGGTCGACCTTGTCGAGCACCGCCGTGGCGACCGCGATCTTGTTGACGCTGTACGCCTCGATCCGCCGGTCCGCGTCGGCCGCCACCGCGACCACCGGCGTCCCGGCCGGGTCGGCCACGCTGATGTACGCCTGCCAGTTGCCGCCGGCCTCGGTGCTGTGCCTGGTGAAGATCGAGGCAATCCGGGTGGCGGCCCGGGCGGGGGTGGTCGGGGCGGCCTCGGTGCTCTCGGCGGCGCTCGCCGGAGCGGCGGCGCCCAGCACCGTGCCCGCGGTAGCCATCGTGCCCAACCCGAGTGCGGTCCTACGGTTCAGTCGCATGGTCAATCGTCTCCCCCATAGTGGAGCGCCAGAGCGCTTGCTGGCCCACCACCCTAGGCGAGTTGATCGACGCAAGACGAACCCCAAACAGTCGCAAACAGTCCCGAACAGATCAGCCGAGCCGACGGCGCAATGCGGTGCCAACCGCACCAACCGTGCCGAACAGGAGTTGCCGCAGGTCAGGGAGGTGGCCGCCGCGTACCGCCTCGCCGGCCGGGTTCGGGGCGAAGACCGAGCCGTCGTGCGCGGCGACCGGCCGTCCACCGAGGCCCAACGCCCGCATCAACGGCCCGACCAACACGTCGTAGACCCCCGGCAGTACGGTGAAGCCGGCGCGCAACACCACGTTGAGCCGACCCACCGAGACCTCCCGGCGCGGCCGGTCCACACAGTCCACGATGGCCCGGGCCACCCGCCGCGGGCTGGTCACCGGCGGTGGGGGCCGCCCGATCCGGCCCAGATAGTTCGCCGCCTGCTGGTAGACGGGAGTGTCCACGCTGCCCGGGTTGACCAGGCACAACTGGATCTCCGGGCGGTCGCGCAACTCCTGCTGCACCGTCCGGGCCAGCCCCTGCAGCCCCCACTTGCTGGCCACGTACGCGCTCATGTACGGCGCGGTGATGTGCCCGAGCACCGAGCCGGTGAGAACGACGGTGCCGGCTCCGGCAGCCCGGAAGTGCCGCAGCGCCACCCGCACCGAGGCGGCGGTGCCGAGCAGGTCGGTGCGTACCACCTGGTCGAAGACCCGCTCGGGCAGCTCGTCGAAGCGCCCGTAGGCCATCACCGCCGCCGTGTGCACCCAGACGTCGATGCGACCGAACCGCCCGATCGCCGCGTCCGCGAGCGCCTGCAACGCGCCCGGCTCGGTGACGTCGGTCGGCACGGTCAGCACGTCGACGTCGGCGCACTCCGCGCGTACCTCGGCAAGGGTCGTGGTGGCGCGGGCCGCGAGGACGAGGCGGTCGCCGCGCTCGGCGAACGCCCGGGCTGTCGCCCGGCCGACCCCGCTGCTCGCGCCGACGACCACCACCACCCGGCTCACGGTTCGAGCACGACCTTGATGCAGCCGTCGTCCTTCTTCTGGAACATCTCGTACGCCTGCGGAGCGCGCGCCAGCGGCAACCGGTGGGTACGCAGGTCCTCCACGCCCAGCGGATCGTCGTCGCCGGAGAGCAGCGGCAGGATCTCGTCGGTCCACCGGCGCACGTGGCACTGCCCCATCCGCAGTTGGATGCCCCGATCGAACATCTCCATCAGCGGCATCGGGTCCACCTCACCGCCGTAGACGCCGGAGATCGACACGGTGCCGCCGCGCCGGACCGCCTTGACGGCGGCGTGCAGCACCGACAACCGGTCCAGTGCGCCCTTGTCGGTCATCACCTGGGCCAGCTTGTCCGGCAGAAGCCCGACGGCCGCGTGGGCCAGCTTGCCGCCCGGCGAACCGTGCGCCTCCATGCCGACCGCGTCGATCACCGCATCCGGGCCACGCCCGTCGACCAGGTCGATCAGCGCACCCGGCACATCGGACAACTCGCGCACGTCGAGCACCTCGATGCCGTGCCGGCGGGCCAACTCCAGCCGCTCGGGCACCAGGTCCAACCCGATCACCCGGCCGGCACCGAGATGACGGCCGATCCGGGCGCAGAACTGCCCGACCGGGCCCAGCCCGAACACGGCCAGGGTGCCGCCCGGCGGGGTGTCCGCGTACTTCACGGCCTGCCACGCGGTGGGCAGGATGTCGGACAGGTAGAGGTAACGCTCGTCGGCACCGGTCTCCGGGACCTTGATCGGGCCGAAGTGGGCCTGCGGAACCCGCAGGTACTCGGCCTGCCCGCCGGGCACCGAACCATAGAGCGAGGTGTACCCGAACAACGACGCGCCCTTGCCCTCGCTGGTGACCTGCGTGGTCTCGCACTGCGCGTAGAGCTGCCGGCTACACATCCAACAACTGCCGCAGGAGATGTTGAACGGCACCACCACCCGGTCGCCCGGCCGGAGCCCGGTCACCTCCGACCCGACCTCCTCGACGATGCCCATCGGTTCGTGGCCCAGGACGTCACCGGGCTTCAGGTACGGCCCGAGCACCTCGTACAGGTGCAGGTCCGAGCCGCAGATCGCGGTCGACGTGATCTTCACGATCGCGTCGGTCGGCTCCTCGATCCGCGGGTCCGGCACCTCCTCGACCCGTACGTCCCGCTTGCCCTGCCACGTCAACGCCTTCATGACTGGTCGCCTCCCTTGGTCGCTGCCTGACTGCTACCCGGGAGAGAGGAGTTGAACCGGCCGCACCCGAGGGCCACGGTTCGCGCCCTCCTGGCTCAGGTGGTCCGCGTTGGTCCTGGTGTCGGTTGGGTCTGGTCGGTGGTTGTTGGCTGGTCGGTGGTTGCGGTCCGGGCTGGGGGCGACCGTCCCCGGCTCCGGGCGGTCAGGCTTGATCCCTCCGCCGGGGACGGTCGCCCCCAGCCCTCGCGGGGGCGACGTCCGCTGGTGTGCTCTGCGTTCTGCGCGCTCGTTGGTGGGGCCCGCTGGTGTGTTCTGTGTTCTGTGTTCTGTGTTCTGTGTTCTGCGTGCTTGTGTGGTTGGTCTGCTCGTCGCTCTCCGCGCTTGCGTGGGTGGGGTCCGGTCGTGTGTTTCCTGCCCTGGCTCGCTGGTGCGGACCGCTCGTTGCTTCCGGCCCTGGTCTGCTGGTGCGTCTGCCCGTGTTCTCGCTGCGCTGGCCCGTCGTGGCGTCCGCCCTGCGCTTCCGGCGCCGATCGGCGACCCACAGGACGTGCGATCTGCCTTCTTGGCCCCTTTTGTCAGTGCGGCTGGCGCGTTCTCCAGGGCAAGGTCGAGCTGATCAACTCGTCTTTCTTGAAGTCGCGGTATCCGAGGCCCGGCGACAGCCCGACTTCCTGAAACCCGAGTGGATCATGCGCTCCGAGAGGGGTGAGGTGGCGTGCGGCCGAGCGCAGTGGCCCGAGAAGCCGGCGCGAGGCGAGGGGGACGAGGTGGAGCGCGACCGAGCGCAGTGCCCGAGAAGTCGAGGCGGGGAGAGCCGAGGCGGAGCGCGACAGGGCGTAGTGAGGCGATGCGGCAGGGCGTGGCGGGGAGACATGGCGGGTCGAGGCGAAGAGGTGGGGCGAGTCGAGGCAGAGCGGCGGGGCGTAGCGAGGAGGCAAGGCGCGGCAGGGCGTGGCGGGGCGGTGAGGCGATGCGAAGGGGCGGGGCGTGACAGCCAGCGGGGCCTCGGTGCTCGGCAGGCGCCGGCGTACCACCGCAGAAGCGCAACCGGCGGACGGACCGTGACCAAGGTCAGGGCTGGGGCGACCGTCCCCGGCGGAGGGATCAAGCCTGACCGCCCGGAGCCGGGGACGGTCGTCCCAGCCCCCACCGCAACCAAAGACGAGACCGCAACAGACGAGACCGCAACAGACGAGACCGCAACAGACGAGACGAGACCGCAAACGCCAAACCGCCGTACCCCCGGAGGTGCGGGGGCACGGCGGTCCGGGTGGCGTGGCGCCTCAGGAGCCGGGGGTGTTGCCGGCCCCCTTGGCGGTGGCCGCGAGGTAGTCGCGGTTGAGGCGGCCGATGGTGTTCAGTGGGATGCCCTTCGGGCAGGCCGGGGTGCACTCGCCGGCGTTGGTGCAGCCGCCGAAACCGGCCTCGTCGTGCGCGTCGACCATGCCGATGACCCGGGTGTAGCGCTCCGGCTGGCCCTGCGGCAGCAGGGAGAGCTGGGTGAGCTTGGCGGCGGTGAAGAGCATGCCGGAGCCGTTCGGGCAGGCTGCCACGCAGGCGCCGCAGCCGATGCAGGCCGCCGACTCGAAGGCGGCGTCCGCGTTGGCCTTGGCGACCGGGGTGGAGTGCGCCTCGGGCGCGCTGCCGGTCGGTGCGGTGATGTAACCACCGGCGGCGATGATCTTGTCGAAGGCGCCCCGGTTGACGACCAGGTCCTTGATGACCGGGAAGGCGCTGGCCCGCCACGGCTCGATGTCGATCGTCTCGCCGTCGGTGAACTGCCGCATGTGCAGCTGGCACGCGGTGGTGCCGCGCTGCGGCCCGTGCGCGTCGCCGTTGATCATCATGCCGCACATGCCGCAGATGCCCTCGCGGCAGTCGTGGTCGAAGGCGACCGGGTCCTCGCCGGCGAGGATCAGCCGCTCGTTGAGTACGTCGAGCATCTCCAGGAAGGACATGTCGGGGGACACGTCGTCGACCGGGTAGGTCACCATCCGACCCTTGTCCTCAGGGCCCTTCTGGCGCCAGATGCGCAGGGTCAGGTTCACTTGTAGCTCCGCTGCGTGGGGTGGACGTATTCGAACTTCAGGTCTTCCTTGTGCAGCACCGAGGGTTCACCGGTGGCGGTGAACTCCCAGGCCGCCACGTACGCGAACCGGTCGTCGTCGCGCTGCGCCTCACCGTCGGGGGTCTGGTGCTCGGCCCGGAAGTGGCCGCCGCAGGACTCCTCGCGGTGTAGGGCGTCGATGCACATCAGCTCGGCCAGTTCGAAGAAGTCGGCAACCCGGCCGGCCTTCTCCAGCGACTGGTTGAGTTCCTCGCCGGTGCCGGACACCTTGACCCGCTGCCAGAACTGCTCGCGCAGGTCGCGGATCTCGTCGATCGCCTTGCGCAGCCCGGCCTCGCTGCGTTCCATGCCGCAGTGTTCCCACATGATCTGGCCCAGCTCCCGGTGGAACGAGTCCACGGTGCGGTCGCCGTCGACGGCGAGCAGCCGCTGGATCCGGTCCTCGACCTCGGTACGGGCCTCGACGGCCGCCGGGTGGCTGGCGTCGACCTTCTCCAACCCGCCCGACGCCAGGTAGTTGGCGATCGTGGTGGGCAGGACGAAGTAGCCGTCGGCGAGGCCCTGCATCAGCGCCGAGGCGCCGAGGCGGTTCGCGCCGTGGTCGGAGAAGTTCGCCTCGCCGATCACGAACAGGCCGGGGATGCTCGACTGGAGGTCGTAGTCGACCCAGAGGCCGCCCATCGTGTAGTGCACGGCGGGGTAGATGCGCATCGGCACCTCGTACGGGTCCTCGCCGGTGATCCGCTCGTACATCTCGAAGAGGTTGCCGTACTTGGCCTCGATGGCCTTGCGGCCGAGCCGACCGATCGCGTCGGCGAAGTCGAGGTAGACACCGAGCTTGGTCGGCCCGACGCCGCGGCCCTCGTCGCAGACGTTCTTGGCGGCGCGGGAGGCGATGTCGCGGGGGACCAGGTTGCCGAAGGAGGGGTAGATCCGCTCCAGGTAGTAGTCCCGCTCGTCCTCGGGGATGTCCTTGGGGCTGCGGTCGTCGCCCTTGGTCTTCGGCACCCAGACCCGGCCGTCGTTGCGCAGCGACTCGCTCATCAGGGTCAGCTTCGACTGGTGGTCGCCGGAGACCGGGATGCAGGTCGGGTGGATCTGCGTGTAGCAGGGGTTGGCGAAGTACGCGCCCTTGCGGTGGGCCCGCCAGGTAGCGGTGACGTTGCAGCCCTTGGCGTTCGTGGAGAGGTAGAAGACGTTGCCGTAGCCGCCGGAGGCGAGCACGACGGCGTCGGCCATCTCGGTGCTGATCTCGCCGGTGACCAGGTCGCGGACGACGATGCCCCGGGCCTTGCCGTCGACGATGACCAGCTCCAGCATCTCGTGCCGGGCGTTCATCTCCACGTTGCCGAGGCCGATCTGCCGCTCCAGGGCCTGGTACGCGCCGAGCAGCAGTTGCTGGCCCGTCTGGCCCCGGGCGTAGAAGGTGCGCTGCACCTGGGCGCCACCGAAGGAGCGGGTGTCCAGCAGGCCGCCGTACTCGCGGGCGAACGGCACACCCTGGGCGACGCACTGGTCGATGATGTTGACCGACACCTCGGCGAGCCGGTGCACGTTCGACTCCCGGGAGCGGAAGTCGCCGCCCTTGACGGTGTCGTAGAACAGCCGGTGTACGGAGTCGCCGTCGTTGCGGTAGTTCTTCGCCGCGTTGATGCCGCCCTGTGCCGCGATGGAGTGCGCCCGGCGCGGGCTGTCCTGGTAGCAGTAGGACTTGACGTGGTAGCCCTGCTCGGCCAGGGTCGCCGCGGCCGAGCCGCCGGCCAGGCCGGTGCCGACCACGATCACTGTCATCTTGCGACGGTTGGCGGGGTTGACCAGCTTGGCCTCGAAGCGTCGGGTCTCCCAACGCTTCTCGACCGGGCCGGCGGGAGCCCTGGTGTCGGCGATCGGGTCGCCCTCGGTGAAGAGTTCCATGTCAGGACACCAATCCGGTGAGTACGGCGAACGGGACCACCAGGTATCCGGCGCAGAGCAGCACGGCGAAGACCAGCGCGGCGGTGCGCGCCCGGCGCTCGCCGCGGGGCGTCTGCTGGCCGAGACTGCGGAACGCGCTGAACGCGCCGTGGCGCAGGTGGAAGCCCACCGCGAGGATGGCGAGCGTGTAGAAGAGCGTGACGTACCAGCGCTCCGGCGCGAAGTCGGCGACGACGTTGCCGTACGGCTTGCTGGCGTCGCCGACCGGGTTGAGCGTGCCGGTGGTGAGGTCCAGCAGGTGGTAGATCACGAAGAGCAGGATGATCACGCCACCCCAGCGCATCGTGCGGGCGGCGTAGCTGCCGTTGACCTTCTTGCGGTGGGCGTACTTGACCGGGCGGGCCGCGCGGGCGCGCCGGGCCAGCACGGTGGCCGCCACGATGTGGGCGACGACCGCCACCACCAGCGCGGTACGCAGGATCCACAGGAACCAGACGCCGGGCAGCAGCGGCTTGCCGATGTCGCGCAGCCAGTGCGCGTAGTGGTCGAACGAGGTCTCCCCCGTGAACACCTTCAGGTTGCCGAACATGTGCGCGATCAGGAACAGCGCCAGCAGGATGCCCGTCACCGCCATGACGGCTTTGAGGCCGACGTTCGAGCGGATGGGCGACCGAGTTTTCGTGATGACCACGGAACCGACGCTAGGAGCACTTCGATCAGTCGTCCAATGCATCAAACTCGTAGTGTTGATAGCCGTAAGCTATGTAGATGCAACTCCATCAGCTGCGGTACTTCGTTGCGGTGGCCGAAGTACGACATTTCACTCATGCCGCCGACATCGTCGGCATAACTCAGCCCTCACTGAGTAAGCAAATTCACGCTCTGGAGGCCGACCTCGGTGCGCCGCTGTTCGAGCGGGTAAGGGGCAACATCGCCCTCACCGCGGCGGGCGAGGTGCTGCTGCCGTTGGCCACCCGCATCCTCGCCGACGTGGAGACCGCCACCCGGGAGGTGCAGGAGCTGGTCGGGCTGCGCCGGGGTCGGGTCCGGCTCGGGGCGACCCCGAGCCTGGCCACCTCGCTCGCCCCGCCGGTGCTGCGCCGGTTCCGTGACGCCCACCCCACCATCGACCTCCGGGTTGAGGAGAGCGGATCGCAGGATCTCGTCCGTGACCTGCTCCGCGGCGACCTCGACCTGGCGCTGATCATCATGCCGGCCCAGGGTGCCGACCCGGGCCTGCGCGTCGACCCGATCCTGCGGGAGAGCCTGGTGGTGGCCTCGGTGGCGGAGGTGCCGACCGCCTCGGCGACCGGGGAGCTGCACATCACCGACCTGCGCGACCAGCCGATGGTGATGTTCCGGGAGGGGTACGACCTGCGCGACGCCACCATCCAGGCGTGCCGCGACGCGGGCTTCGAGCCGACCTTCGCGGTGGACGGAGGCGAGATGGACGCGGTGCTCAGCTTCGTCGAGGCGGGGCTCGGCATCGCGTTGGTGCCGGGCATCGTGCTGGCTCGTCGGCCGGCCGTGCGGGCCACCCCGCTGGCCCCGCCCGGGGTGCGGCGGACCATCGCGGTGGCCCGGCGCCGCGACGTCGTGCCGACCCACGCCGGCCGGGAGCTCCGGCGGATCCTGCTGGACTACATCCACTCGGCGATCGACGGCGACGACCTGCCACCCGGCGTGGATCCGCTCTGAGCGGGTCCGGTAATCGACCCGCTGAGTTAATTCGTGCTTAAGGCGTAAATATCACGGTCGGTGCCGATGCCTGTCACCTAAGGTGATTCCTTGCGGGCAAAAGCCCCATTCGTCTCCGTACGACTCACCGACGGCGTTCCCCGCCGGCAGGGAGGCCATCCATGAGGATCCTGGTTACCGGCGGTGCTGGCTTCATCGGATCGCATTTCGCGCGCAGTCTGCTCGACGGGCGATACGTCGGGTTCGAGCACGCGGACGTGACCGTGATCGACAAGCTGACCTATGCCAGTGATCGGGCCAACCTGCCGCTCGCGCACCCCCGCCTCACGTTCGTCCGGGGGGACATCTGCGACCGACAGCTGCTCGCCGACGTGGTGCCGGGGCACGACGCCGTGGTGCACTTCGCCGCCGAGTCCCACGTCGACCGATCCATCGACGACCCGGCGCCGTTCTTCGAGACAAACGTGATGGGTTCGCACCACCTGCTGGCCGCGTGTGCCCGCGGTGGTGTCGGCCGGGTCGTGCACGTCTCCACCGACGAGGTGTACGGCTCGATCAGCGCGGGTTCCTGGAACGAGAGCTGCGCGCTGGAGCCCAACTCCCCGTACGCGGCGTCCAAGGCCGCCAGCGACTGCGTGGTCCGGTCCTACTGGCGCACGTACGACGTGGACGTGTCGATCACCCGCTGCGCCAACAACTACGGCCCGTACCAGCACGTGGAGAAGGTCATTCCCCGCTTCGTCACCAGCCTGCTCACCGGTCAGGACATCACCCTGCACGGCGACGGCAGCGCGGTGCGCGAGTGGCTGCACGTGGACGACCACTGCCGGGCCATCGCGCTGGTGCTGGCCAAGGGCCGGGCCGGCGAGGTCTACAACATCGGTGGCGACCTCGAACTCACCAACCGCGCCCTCGCCGAGCGGATCCTGCGGCTGGCCGGTGTCGGCTGGGAACGGGTCCGGCACGTGCCGGACCGCAAGGTGCAGGACCAGCGTTACTCGCTGGACTATCGCAAGATCACCGAAGAGCTCGGCTTCGCGCCGCAGATCCGGTTCGTCGACGGGCTGGACGAGGTCTTCCGCTGGTACCGGGAGAACCGGGCCTGGTGGTCAGCCGCCGTCGGGGAGCCCCGCGGCCCGGCGCTGGCCAGCGCCGTCCGGACCGTGGCAGGCCCCCGAGGGCTCTCCGTGCACGCGCGCTGACCGCCGCGAGGGTCGTGCGTTCCCTTTGCTCTGCACCCGCGGAGGCGCCAGCTACGGACCGTGAGTGTCGCCTCCGCGGGTGCAGAGCAAAGGGCGGCGGACGAACAACCGGCCACCGGCCGTGAGTGTCGCCTCGGCGGGTGCAGAGCAAAGGACGGACAAGCCGCCGACCGACCGGAGTCGGTCAGCGGCCCTCGGCGTCGTCCATCGCCCGGTAGATCCGCTGTTCGGAGACGGGGTACGGGGTGCCCAGCGCTTGGGCGAACACGTTCACCCGCAACTCCTCGATCATCCAGCGGATCTGCCGTACGGCGGCCTCCTGTCGGCGGGCCGGCGGCAGCGCGGCGAGCAGGTCGTCGTACTCCTTCTGCACCACCGCGATCCGGTCCTGCTGCTGGCGGTCCCGCTGCGGATTGCCGCCGAGGCGTTCCAACCGGCGCTCGATGGCGGTCAGGTAACGCAGCAGGTCGGGCAGCCGGGCGTAGCCCGCCTCGGTGATGAAACCGGCGTGCACCAGCCCGGCGAGCTGCTTGCGGATGTCGGCAAGCGCGGCCACCACGGCGAGGTTGCGGGTGGCGCCGAGCCGCTGCTCCACGGCGTACGCGGCGGCGAGCACCCGGCGGGCCCGGTCCATCACCTCGACCACGGTGTCGACCAGGTCGGCCCGGACCTTCTCCCGCAGCGCCGCGAACCCGTCGGCGTCCCAGGCCGGCCCGCCGGCCGCACCGATCAGCCGGTCGATGGCCGCGCCGGCCGCGTCCTCGATCAGCTCCTGCACGCCGCCGTGCGGGTTGCGGCTCAGCGCCAGCTTCGCCTCGTTGGTGAGCCGGCCCTGCAGGAACCGCGCCGGGGACGGCACGGTGAGCCGCAACAACCGGCGGGTGCCGGCCCAGTGTGCCGCCTCCGCCTCGGCGGGGGAGTCGAACACCTTCACCCCGACCGTCGTGCCCTCGTCGACGAGCGCCGGGTACGCGGTCACCGCATAGCCAGCGCGGACCTGCTCGATGGTCCGCGGCAGGGTGCCGATGCTCCATTCGCGCAGCCCGGTGCGGGCCACCTCCGGCGCGGCGGCCGCCACCACCTGGCGTACCTCCTGACGCAGTTGGCGTTGCAGGGCCGGCAGGTCCTTGCCCTCGGCGACCGGTTTGTCGTCGTCGCCGAGGACCCGGAAGGTCACCCGCAGGTGGGCGGGCAGCTTGCCCGGCTCCCAGGCGTCGCGGGGCACTGTCACCCCGGTCATCCGGCGCAGCTCACGGGTGAGCGCGTCCAGCAGCGACGTCTCACCGGGGGTGATCGTCGCCAGGGCGGCCCGGGCGTAGTCCGGCACCGGGACGAAGTTGCGGCGGATCGCCTTGGGCAGCGAGCGGATCAGCGCGATCACCGTCTCCTCGCGCAGCCCCGGCACCTGCCAGTCGAAGCTCTCCGCCGGCACCTGGTTGAGCAGCGGCAGCGGGATGTCCACGGTAACGCCGTCGTCGGGCGTGCCCGGCTCGAAGCGGTAGGTCAGCGGCAGGCGCACCCCGTCGGCCTGCCACTCGTCCGGGTAGTCGTCCTCGTCCACCCCCGGCCGGCCGTCGTTGACCAGCACCTCGCGGGTGAACGTGAGCAGGTCGGGCTGCTCACGGCGGGTCTTCTTCCACCAACTGTCGAAATGCCGGCCGGAGGACACGTCGGCGGGGATCCGCTGGTCGTAGAAGCCGAAAATGGTCTCGTCGTCGACCAGGATGTCCCGGCGGCGGGCCCGGCTCTCCAACTCCTCGATCTCGGCGAGCAACCGCTTGTTGTCCGCCCAGAACTGGTGGTGGGTCTGCCAGTCGCCCTCGACCAGGGCGTGCCGGATGAACAGCTCCCGGCTCAACGCCGGATCGATCCGACCGAAGTTGACCTTGCGGGAGCTGACCAGCGGGACGCCGTACAGGGTGACCTTCTCGTAGGCCATCACCGCGGCCTGCTTCTTCTCCCAGTGCGGCTCGCTGTAGCTGCGCTTGACCAGGTGCTGCGCGAGGGGCTCGACCCACTCCGGCTCGACCCGGCCGGCGATGCGGCCCCACAGCCGGGAGGTCTCCACCAACTCGGCCGCCATCACCCAGCGCGGCGGCTTCTTGAACAACGCCGACCCGGGAAAGATCCCGAACTTCGCGCCCCGCGCACCCAGGTACTCGTGTTTCTGGGCGTCCTTGAGGCCCACGTGCGACAGCAGGCCGGGCAGCAGCGACTGGTGCACCTTCGGGGTGTCGATCTCCTCCGGCAGGTCCGCGCCGCCCCGGCGGCTCGCACCCCGGCCGGCGTCCGCGTCGTCGGCGGCGTCGCGCGCCGGCCGCCCACCACGCCGGTCACCCTCCTGCTGCGGGGTACGCAGCACCTGACGCAACTGGCCGACGATGTCCTGCCACTCGCGGATCCGCAGGTAGTTGAGGTACTCCGCCTTGCACATCCGGCGGAACGCGCTGGAGGACAGCTCCCGTTGCTGCTCGCGCAGGTAGCGCCACAGGTTGAGGTAGGCGACGAAGTCCGACTCCTTGTCGGCGAACCGGGCGTGCGCCTGGTCGGCCTGGGTCTGCTTCTCCGCCGGCCGCTCGCGCGGGTCCTGGATGGAGAGCGCGGCGGCGATCACCAACACCTCGGTGGCGCAGCCGTTGCGTTCGCCCTCGACCACCATCCGGGCCAGCCGCGGGTCGACCGGCAACTGGGCCAGCCGCCGGCCCAGCGTGGTGAGTCGCTTCGCCGGGTCGGCCTCGGTCGGGTCCAACGCGCCCAGCTCGTGCAGCAGGTTGACGCCGTCGCTGATGTTGCGCTTGTCCGGTGGGTCGATGAACGGGAACGCGGCGAGGTCGCCGAGCCCGATCGCGGTCATCTGGAGGATGACCGACGCGAGGTTGGTGCGCAGGATCTCCGGGTCGGTGAACTCGGGGCGGGACAGGAAGTCCTGCTCGTCGTAGAGGCGAATGCAGATGCCGTCGGAGGTACGGCCGCAGCGGCCCTTGCGCTGGTTGGCCGACGCCTGGGAGACCGGCTCGATCGGCAGCCGCTGCACCTTGAGCCGGCTGGAGTAGCGGGAGATGCGGGCGGTGCCCGGGTCCACCACGTACTTGATGCCGGGCACCGTCAGCGAGGTCTCCGCGACGTTCGTGGCGAGCACCACCCGGCGTGAGCTGTGCGCGGCGAAGACGCGGTGCTGCTCGGCGCTGGACAGCCGCGCGTACAGCGGCAGGATCTCGGTGCCGAGCAGCGGGCGCTTGGTCTGCACGAGTTTGCCGAGCGCGTCGGCGGTGTCCCGGATCTCCCGCTCGCCGCTGAGGAAGACCAGGATGTCGCCGGGGCCCTCGGCGGCCAACTCCTCCACGGCGTCGCCGATCGCCTGGATCTGGTCACGGACGGTCTCCTCGTCGCCGTCGCCGGCCTCCTCGCCCTCGGCGAGTTCGAGCAGCGGCCGGTAGCGCACCTCCACCGGGTAGGTGCGGCCGGAGACCTCGACCACCGGCGCGGGCACGCCCTCCGGCTCGTCGGCCGTGGCCGGCCCGGCGAAGTGCCGGGCGAACCGGTCGGTCTCGATGGTCGCCGAGGTGATGATCACCTTGAGGTCGGGTCGGCGGGGCAGCAGCTCCCGCAGGTACCCGAGGATGAAGTCGATGTTGAGGCTGCGCTCGTGCGCCTCGTCGATGATCAACGTGTCGTACTGGCGCAGCATCCGGTCGGTCTGCAACTCGGCCAGCAGGATGCCGTCGGTCATCAACTTGACCAGGCTGCGCTCGCTGACCTGGTCGGTGAAGCGCACCTTGTAGCCGACCACGTCGCCCAACTCGGTGCCCAGCTCGTCGGCGATCCGGTCGGCCACCGTGCGGGCGGCCAACCGCCGGGGCTGGGTGTGCCCGATCAGGCCGTGCACCCCGCGCCCCAGCTCCAGGCAGATCTTGGGGATCTGGGTGGTCTTGCCGGAGCCGGTCTCGCCCGCCACGATCACCACCTGGTGGTCGCGGATGGCGGCGGCGATGTCGTCCTTGCGCTCACTGACCGGCAGACCCACCGGGTACGTGATCACCGGCACCGCGGCCTGGCGGGCGGCGAGCCGCTGCTCGGCCCGGACCAGGTCGGCGGTGATCTCGGTCAGCGCCGCCTCCCGCCGCTGCGGGTCGCGCAGCTTGCGGGCACCGTCCAGCCGCCGCTGGAGCCGGCGCTGGTCGCGGAACATCAGAGGGGTCAGGCGGCGGTGCAGCTCGCGAACCGGGTCGGTCGCGACGGAGGCGGTTGGATTCTGCATGTCGTGCCCAAGGATAGGCAGCCTCGCGGCGTACCGCCCCTGGGTTACCGAGTGGCCGGCTCTCCGGAGGCCACCTCCCGTCCCCGGACGGCCACGAGCGGGACCTAGAGTTGGCGGCCGACGTCGAGCGCTGGGGGAGTCGGATGGAGATGCGCGACACCGACCGCGCGTTGGTGCAGGCCGCCACGGCGGTCTCCAAGCTGCGCTGCCGCAGCCAGCACCACACTGTCGCGTCGGCGGCCCGGACCGCGGAGGGGCGGGTCTTCACGGGCGTGAACGTCCGGCACGCCACCGGCGGGGCCTGCGCCGAACTTGTCGTGATCGGCACGGCCGCCACGCAGGGCGTCACCGCGCTGGAGACGATCGTCACGGTCGCCGACCGCGGCCGCGAGGTCGTCGCGCCCTGTGTCGGGTGTCGGCAGGTGCTGCGGGACCAGTTCCCGGAGCTGCGGGTGATCGTCGGCCCGATGGACGCCCTGCGGGTGGTCCCGCTCGGGGAGTTGCCGGCGGAGGCCGGGAGCGGCTCGGCCGCCTGACCGGGCGCGGGGTCAGTCCCCGGAGGCCGCCTCCAGCATCGACTGCGGCACCGGCACGCTCTCGAACCGCAGGTTGCCCTCCGGCACCAGCCAGCTCGTCACCTGCACGGCCAGCCGTCCGGCCCGCACGGCAGGGTCGTTGGCGTAGAGAGCGCGCGCCTCGTCCGGGGCGATGGAGAGCACGACGAAACCCCGCAGCCGGTCGTCGTCGGGGTGCAGGAACGGCCCGGTCGCCAGCACCAGCCCCTGCTCCACGAGGCCCGCCTGGTGCGCCAGGTGCGCGTCCCGTATCCGGTCGATCGCGTCCTGTGGCAGCTCCGGCGGATCCGACGGTCGGGTCAGCAGGACGACCGTGTGCCTGTCGAATCGCATGCCCACACCCTATGGGGCGATTCTTCCTCTTCTGGGTGGCATCTGCTATCTGTCCGCCCCGTCATCGTCTGCGAATCTCATTCTCGAACCGAGGTTCGTTGCGATTGGGGAGGTATGCGGCATGGTCACCAGACGACAGGTGCTCGCGGCCAGTGCCGCCGGTGGTGCCGCGGCGCTGACCCCGGCGGCCGGGCCGGCGTCGGGACGGGCGCTCGCGGCGGCGACGCCGCTGGACGCCGGCGAGATCCCGAAGTACGTCACGCCGCTGCGGATCCCACCGGCCATGCCGGCGGTTGCCACCGGCCCGGAGCGGGACGAGTACGTGATCGCGGTACGACAGTTCCGCCAGCAGATCCTGCCGCCGTCCTGGCCGCGTACCACCGTGTGGGGTTACGGCTCCACCGCCCACCCCGGCAGCTTCGGCTACCCGGCGCCCACCATCATGGCGCGGGTGGGCCGCCCGGTCCGGGTGACCTGGGTCAACCAGCTCGTCGACGGCCGGGGCGACTACCTGCCGCACCTGCTGCCGGTGGATCCCAGCCTGCACTGGGCCAACCCCGGCGGTGGCGTCGAGCACCGCGACCACCGCGGTCGCTGGAATGGCGACCCCCGGGGGTACCGCGGCCCGGTGCCCCAGGTGGTGCACCTGCACGGTGGGCACAGCACGCAGGAGAGCGACGGCCACTCCGAGGCGTGGTACCTCCCGGTGGCCCGCGACCTGCCCGCCGGCTTCGCCGTGACCGGCACCGCGTACCGCGAGTTCCGGTCCCGCTTCGCCGAGGGTTCCGGCCGGCGCTGGGCGCCGGGTTCGGCCACCTTCGAGTACCCGAACGACCAGCGGGCCGGCACCCTCTGGTACCACGACCACACCCTCGGGCTCACCCGGGAGAACGTCTACGCCGGGCCGGCCGGGTTCTACCTGCTCGGCGGCGGGGACGACCTGCCCGACGGGGTGCTGCCCGGCCCGGCGCCGGCCCGCGACGATCCGCCGAACGCCCACCACCGCGACATTCCGCTGCTGATCCAGGACCGCAGCTTCACCGCCGACGGCGATCTGCTCTACCCGGACGCGCACTCGTCGCACGGTGAGGTGCCACCGCTGTGGACGTCGGGGTTCTCCGGGTCCGCCATGGTGGTCAACGGTCGCACCTGGCCCACGTTGACGGTCCAACGTCGGCGTTACCGGTTCCGGCTGCTCAACGGATGCAACAGCCGGTTCCTGCTGCTCAGCGTGGTCGCCAACGCCACCGCGCGACCGGCCCGGCCGGTGCTGCCGGTCTGGCAGATCGGCAGCGACGGCGGTCTCCTGCCCGAGCCGGTGCCGCACGAACGGGTGACCCTCGGCCCCGCCCAGCGGGTCGACGCGATCGTCGACTTCACCGACGTGCCGGCCGGCACCGAGCTGTACCTCGTCAACGAGGGACCCGACTGGGCGTACCGCGGCGGTCGGCCCGGTGTGGACTTCGACGCCGCCGACCCACACACCACCGGGCAGGTGCTGCGCTTCGTGGTCACCGAGGCGACCGGCGCCGACCCGAGCGTGCCACCGGAGCACCTGCGGCTGCCGTCGCACCCGCGGCTGGGCCCGGCCCAGCGGGTACGCCGGTTGTCGCTCAACGAGCGGAGGTCCGGCGGGTCGATGACCATGCTGCTGGGCGTCCTCGACGAGCGGGGCCGGGGCCTGCCGCTGCGCTGGAGCGACCCGGTGACCGAGCAACCCACCCTCGGCGCCACCGAGGTGTGGGAGGTGCGCAACTTCACCCGGCTCGTCCACCCGGTCCACCTGCACCAGGTCCAGTTCGAGCTACTCGGCCGAGGGCACTCGGGGAGGGCGCGGCCGGGCCCGGGGGAGCGGGGCTGGATGGACACGGTGCTCGCGTACCCCTGGGAGGTGACCCGGATCAAGGCGCGCTTCGACCTGCCGGGACGCTACGCCTGGCACTGTCACCTGCTGGAGCACGAGGACAACGAGATGATGCGACCGCTGACCGTCCTGCCGCACGGCGGCGCGGCGGCCGGGGACGGCGGCGTGCCGGGAGAGCCCTCGACGGCATCGACCGACGCCGGTTAGGTCACTTTCCGCAGGTCGGCTAAGGTTAGGCGAACCTAAGCCCGATCGTGCAGGAGATTCGTGACCGCCCTCGCCAGCCGGCCGACCCAGGCCCGCAGCCGGTCCGGCACCCGTACCGGCCGCCGGGTGGCCGTCACCGCCGGGGCGGCGCTGGTGTTGCTGCTCGCCGTGCTGGCCAGCTTCGCGCTCGGCAGCCGACACCTCGGCATCGACCAGGTCTGGCACGCGCTCGTCGCACCCGACGACGGCGATGCCAGCACCATCGTGCGTGAGCTGCGCATGCCGCGTACCGCGCTCGGCCTCGCCGTGGGTCTCGCACTCGCCGTGGCCGGTGTGTTGTTCCAGGCGCTCACCCGCAACCCCCTCGCCGAACCGCGCATCCTCGGCATCAGCGCGGGCGCCTCGTTCGGGGTGGTGCTCGCCATCTCCGTCTTCGGCGTCGGCACGCTCGCCGGGTACGTCTGGTTCGGCATCGGCGGCGCGCTGATCGCCGGGCTGCTGGTCTTCGCCATCGCCACCAGGGCCCGCGAGGGCGCCAGCCCGGTCACCCTCGCGCTGGTCGGCGCGGCGCTCGACGCCAGCCTGGCCTCCGGGGTGTACGCGCTGCTCAGCATCGACGCCCGCACCTTCGAGGAGTACCGGTTCTGGGTGGTCGGCGGGCTGGCCGGCCGCGACCTGTCGGTCACCGCGCAGGTGTTGCCGTTCGTCCTCGCCGGTCTGCTGCTGGCCGCCCTGGTGGCCCGCGGTCTGGACGCGTTGGCCCTCGGCGATGACGTGGCCCGCGGCCTCGGCCACCGCATCGGCCTGGTCCGACTCGGCGGCGGCCTCGCCGCGGTGCTGCTGACCGGCGCGGCGGTGGCCGCGGCCGGACCTGTCGCCTTCGTCGGGCTGGCCGTACCGCACCTGGCGCGTGCCCTGGTCGGCGCCGACCACCGCTGGACCCTCGCCGTCTCCGCCCTGCTCGGCCCGGCGCTGCTGCTCGGCGCCGACGTCGTCGGCCGGCTCGTCGCCCCGCCCGGCGAGATACCCGCCGGGATCATCACCGCCCTGATCGGCGCGCCACTGCTGGCCGTCCTGGTCCGCCGCGCCCGGGTGGTGACCGCGTGACCCCCGCACGCCCGTCCAGCCCGGCTGGCTTGTCGAGCGTCGCGGCCGTCGGCGCGGCGGGTGCTCGGCTGCCCGGGCGGTCGCTGGTGCGGGTCGGCCCGGTCAGCCTGCTGGTCCGCCGTCGTGCCGTGCTGGTGGCCGGTGTGCTGATCGTGCTGCTCCTGCTGGCCGTCGTGCTCAGCCTCTCGCTGGGCACCCCGTACGTCGCCCCGGCCGACGTGCTGCGCGCCTTCTCCGGCGCCGGCACCCCGTACGACCTCGTGGTTTTTGATCTTCGGCTGCCGCGGGTCGTGCTGGCGGCTGTCGCCGGTGCGGCCTTCGGCGTGGCGGGCACGCTGATCCAGAGCGTGGCCCGCAACCCGCTGGCCAGCCCGGACGTCATCGGCATCACCCAGGGCGCCGGCCTGGCCGCGACAGTGGCCGTGACCAGCGGGATGGCCGCGGTGCTGGTGGCGCCCACCGCGCTGGTGGGCGGGCTGCTCGCGGCGGTGCTGTTGTTCGTCCTGGGTGCCCGGCACGGGCTGGCCGCGCAGCGGTTCGTGCTCGCCGGAGTGGCGGTGGCGTTCGCCTTCCGGGCGCTGACCGAGGTGGTCATGCTCACCGCCGACCCGATCGACGGGCTGCGCGCGCAGCTCTGGCTGATCGGCACCCTCGCCGGCAAGGGCTGGACCGAGGCCGCCTGGATCGCCGGCACGCTGCTGGTGCTGCTGCCGGTGTTGGCCTGGGCCGGCTGGGCGCTGAACAGCACCGCTCTCGACGACGACACCGCCCGGGGCGTCGGGCTACGCCCGGTGGCTCGCCGGATCGGCCTGGCCGGCACCGGTGTGCTCGTCGCCGCGATGGTCACCGCCCAGGTCGGCGCCGTCGACTTCGTGGCGCTTGTCGCCCCCCAGGTGGCCCGGCGGCTGGTACGTGCCGAACGGCCACCGCTTGTCTGCGCGGCGCTGCTCGGCGCGCTGCTGCTGGTGCTGGCGGACCTGGCCGGCCGACGGCTGCTCGCCCCCACGCAGTTGCCCGCCGGTGTGCTGACCGCGGCGATCGGCGGCCCGTACCTGATCTTCCTGCTGCTGCGCGGCCGGCGGCGGTCGTCGTGACGCACTCAAGGAGTCGTGTGATGCTCTCCACCCGCGACCTGGTCGTCGGCTACGACGAGCGGACCGTGCTCGACGGCCTCGACCTGGACCTGCCCACCGACGCGTTCACCGTGATCGTCGGGCCGAACGCGTGCGGCAAGTCCACCCTGTTGCGCACGATGGCCCGACTGCTCAGCCCGCGCCGGGGCACGGTGCTGCTGGACGGCACCGCGATCCGCGACCTGCCGACCCGTGAGGTCGCCCGCCGGCTCGGCGTCCTGCCGCAGAGCCCACTGGTGCCCGAGGGCGTCACCGTGGCGGACCTGGTCGGCCGTGGCCGGCAGCCGTACCAGCGCTGGTGGCGGCAGTGGTCGTCCGAGGACGGCGCGGCGGTGGACGAGGCGATGACCCTGGCCGACGTGGCCGACCTGGCCGACCGACCCGTGGACAGCCTCTCCGGTGGTCAACGCCAGCGGGTCTGGATCGCCATGACGCTCGCCCAGGACACCGACGCCCTGCTGCTGGACGAGCCGACCACCTTCCTCGACCTGGCCCACCAGGTGGAGGTGCTGGACCTCCTGCACCGGCTGCGCGTCGAGCGGGGCCGCACCGTCGTCGCCGTGCTGCACGACCTGAACCAGGCCGCCCGGTACGCCGACCATCTGGTCGCGATGCGTGCCGGCGCGGTGGTCGCCTCCGGACCGCCCCGGGAGATCCTCACCGCCGACCTGGTCCGCGACGTCTTCGGGCTCGCCTGCGTCGTCGTGCCCTGCCCGGTGACCGGTGCGCCACTGGTGGTGCCCGCACACACCGGCGGTAACGCTCCGGCTCCCGCTGGCGCGGGTGACCCCTCTTCGTCGACGGCGTCCGTACCGGTCGCCCGACCCGTTACCGGTGACGCGGCCAACCCGCTCTCCGGTTCGTACCCCTCGAAAGGACTCTGATGCGTCGTCTCGTCGCCGCCCTCGCCGCGGCCGTCGCCCTCGGCGTCGGACTCACCGCCTGCGGTGAGAGCGACCCGGTCGCCGGCTCCACCACCGGGGAGACCCGGGAGATCACCCACGCCATGGGCACCACCAAGGTCCCGGCCGAGCCCAAGCGCGTCGTCGTGCTCGACACCGACAAGATCGACACGGCGCTCTCGCTGGGCATCACGCCCGTCGGCGCGGCGACCGCCGGTGAGGCGAAGAGCTGGCCGACCTACTTCGGCGCGGACAAGCTCGCCGGCATTAAGGCCGTCGGGGTGCTCGCCGAGCCCGACCTGGAGGCGATCAACGCGCTGAAGCCCGACCTCATCCTCGGCAGCAAGTTCCGCCAGGAAAAGTTCTACGACGAGCTGGCCGCCATCGCGCCGACCGTGTTCACCGACAAGGTGGGCATCACCTGGAAGGACAACTTCCTCCTCGACGGCAAGGCGCTCGGCCGCGAGCAGCAGGCCAAGGACCTGCTCGCCGCCTACGAGAAGCGGGCCAAGGACTTCGGCACGACCCTCGGCGACGCCGCCGCCCGCAAGGTGTCGATCGTGCGCTTCCTCCCGGGCAACATCCGGGTGTACGGCCCGGACTCGTTCTCCGGCATCGTCCTCGGTGACACCGGGTTGGGTCGCCCCGAGCGGCAGTTGCTCGCCAACAAGGAGGACAAGCGCTTCGACCTGGTCAGCCCCGAGCGGGTCAACGAGGTCGACGGTGACGTCATCTTCGTGACCGCGTACGGCGACAAGGCCGCCGCCGAGCAGGCCAAGGTGGCCGGCGGCACGCTCTGGAAGGGCCTCGGCGCGGTCAAGGCCGGCAAGGCGTACTCCGTCTCCGACGAGGTCTGGATGACCGGCATCGGCGTCGGCGCCGCCAACAAGATCCTCGACGACCTCGCGAAGTATCTCGCCGGCTGATCTCGGCGTACACACCGAAAAGGAGTGGCTGTCCGACACGGACAGCCACTCCTTTTTCTTGCGCCCCAGCCTCCGGGTTTGCTGATGGCGCATCATCGGGTGAGCTGTCGCCTACCGGACGTCCACGAACTGCGAATCGGGCCTACGCTGCGTCAATCGAACCTCATGGCTCTCCTGGCGAGGAGCGAGACGTGAATCCTCCACAGCGCACGGTTCGGACCCGCTTCTGGGTCGAGATCGCATCAGCGGCACTTTTCGGAGTGCTGTTCGTGCTGACCCTTCTCTGGAAGGACTGGCTCGAGGCGTTCGGCTTCGAGCCCGACAACCACGACGGCACGGTCGAGTGGCTGATGGTCGCCGGGCTGTTCGTCCTGTCCGCGGTGTTCGCGGTGTCCGCCCGCTTCGAGTGGCGACGGACGGCGCTCGCGCAGTAGGGACTCACCGGGAGGGCCCTCGTGCCAACGATCAAGGATGTCAGCCCGACCCGGTCCAACACACCGAACCGGAAGTCGGGACAGTTCACGACGGGGCGGATGCTGTCCCTCGACAGCTCCGATGATGGTCAATTGGTGTTCGCCGGCTCCTTCTCGAGCAACCTCTGGGTCTCCGAGGACGGCGGGGAGTCGTGGTCGCAGGTCGAGCGGCCGCAGCCAGGTGCGGGTCAGTTCGGTGTGCCGGGCGCGATGGGCGGCTACTGCGTGACGTCGATCGCCGTCGCGCCAGACTCGGCGCGCTGGGCGGTCGAGCGCAATCCGCGCCTGCTGGGCGGGATCTCCGCGGACCCCGGCGCCGGCATCGTCGGCTTC
Organism: Micromonospora sp. NPDC049101; assembly: GCF_040648675.1. Taxonomy (NCBI): domain Bacteria; kingdom Bacillati; phylum Actinomycetota; class Actinomycetes; order Micromonosporales; family Micromonosporaceae; genus Micromonospora; species Micromonospora sp. NPDC049101. Next base: position 77,481 of record NZ_JBEZED010000030.1, read on the forward strand.
GGGGACACCGGCTTGTGGACCGCGACGAGCAGATCAGACGGTACGTTCGCCGCGCCGCGGCTGCTGTCGGCGGACTTCGGGACGCAGGCCGGCGGTTGGCAGGTGGACAGGCACCCGCGGTTCGTGGCCGACCTGACCGGTGACGGCCGCGCCGACATCGTCGGCTTCGGCGACGCGGGCGTCTGGGTCGCCCGCAACAACGGTGACGGCACGTTCGGAGCGGCGCAGTTCGTGCTGGCGGATCTCGGTTACGACGCTGGGTGGCGGGTCGAGAAGCACGTCCGGGTCCTGGCGGACCTGACCGGTGACGGTTGCGCCGACATCGTGGCGTTCGGCGACGACGGCGTGTACGTCGCGCTGAACCAGGGCGACGGCACGTTCGCGTTCACGCCGGTGCCGGCCATCCCTGACTTCGGGTACGAGGCTGGCGGTTGGCGGGTCGAGAGGCACGTCCGGGTGCTGGCGGATCTGACCGGTGATGGCCGCGCCGACATCGTGGCGTTCGGTGACGACGGTGTGTGGGTCGCGTTGAACAACGGCGACGGCACGTTCGCCGCGCCGCGCTTCGTGCTGGCGGATCTGGGTTACGACTCGGGCTGGCGGGTCGAGAAGCACGTCCGGGTCCTGGCGAACCTGACCGACGGGGGCGGCGCCGACATCGTGGCGTTCGGCGACGACGGCGTGTACGTCGCGCTCGGCAACGGCGACGGCACGTTCGCGTTCACGCCCACACCCGCCCTCAACCAGTTCGGTCACAACGCCGGTGGCTGGCGGGTCGCACGGCACCCGCGCCTCGTGGCCGACGTGACCACCCTCGGTCACGCGGACATCGTCGGCTTCGGCAACGCGGGCGTCCACCTCGCCCGCAACAACGGGGACGGCACCTTCCAGCCGTCGCAGTTGGTGGTGCGCGACTTCGGCTACGACTCGGGCTGGCGGGTGGAGAAGCATCCCCGGTTCCTGGTCGACGTGACCGGCGACGGCCACGCCGACATCGTCGGCTTCGGCGACGCTGGCGTCTACGTCAGCCTCGCCAGTGGGACCTCCTTCGAGCCGCCGCGGCTCGTGCTACCCAACTTCGGGGCCGGGGCGGTCGTGCTCGCCCTGGCGCAGTGCGACCGCGAGTCACAGGATGCCGGCGTGTGGCGGTCGAGTGACCGAGGGATGAACTGGACGCGCGTACACGGGTTCCCCCGTTCCACCGGCCAGGCACGGCTGCCCGGCGCCGGTCAGCTCGTCTGGGCGCCGGGCACCGCGAACCTGGTGTACGCCGCGGGCGGCAGCTCCCTCGCGGTCAGCACCGACGGCGGCGCCACCTTCGCCGATGTCATGCCCATGCCGGGCGGCGGCTTCCAACAGGTCAACCACGTCGCGGTCGCCGCCACGCCCCCGGGCGCTCTCCAACCTCCGATCGTGTACGCGCTCGCCAGCCGAAAGGTCTTCGTCTCCGCCGACGCCGGCCTGACCTGGGTTGCCGACGTCGGGCCGATCCCGGCCACCATCGGCGGGGCGACGGGTCTCGCGAACGCGCCGAACGAGCGGGTCATGGTGGTGTCACCCCGCTCGCCTCTGGAGGTCTTCGCGACGGCCGACGCCAACCTGGTCCCACCCGAGCTGTGGCGCGGCGACTACACGCAGTTCACCCGGACGAACGCGTCGCGGTGGACCCCGGTTCCGCTGCCTGACCTGCGGCAACAGAAACAGTTCAGCGGTAACGTCTTCGTCGCCGCCACCCGTCCGGGCCACGGCGAGGTGCTGTTCTACGGCCCGCAGCGCGCGAAAGTCTTCGCGGCCCCGCTCGATCCCGCGTCCGGGGCGGACTGGCACGAACTCGACGACGGTCAACACGCGCACGTCGACCTGCACGGGATCTTCCTGTCGCCCGACTTCGCGGCAACGGTTCAGGACGGGACGTACGCCTCGACCGCTGGCACCGTCTGGATGGCCAGCGACGGGGGTATCTTCCGTAGCACCGACGGCGGTCGGAACTTCCACGCCGCGGGCAGCATCAGCACTCTGTCCGTCGTGAACATCGCCGGCGTGGCGATCCCGGGTCGTGGCCCGGTCATCTCGCTCAACACCGGCGACAACGACGGCTTCGCCTCAGCCGACGGCGGGCAGACGTGGCGGCCGCAGGACTACGGCGGCGGCGACAACGACTGCTCCTTCGCCGATCCGCTGCGACCGTCCTCGATGTTGGTCTTCACGCCGCGCTGGAACACCGACGGACAGTTGGCCACCGGGGGCACGGGCCAGACCCTGGCCGTCTACGGTGCCGCACCCGGCGCGCTGCCGGACCTCACCAGCAGGACGCGGCGGCAGATGATTCCGGGGCCCTCCCTGCGCCCTGGTTCGACCATCTGGAACGCGACGAGCGGGTTCGTCATCCGTGGATACCGCCCCATCGTGCGGGACCTGCCGGGTGACGCGCCGCAGCCCGACGACCAGGTCTTCATCCGCTTCTTCGGCAACTTCTCGTCCCGGGACCTGGGCACGTTCCCCAACAACCTGGCCGTGCTCCTGCGCACCAGGAACCTGCGCGACGTCACGAAGCGCACGGACTGGGACACCCCCGGCGGCTGGCGGGTGGACAGGCACCTCCGCCTGCTCGCGGACGTCACGGGGGAAGGTCACGCGGACGTCGTCGGCTTCGGCGACGCGGGCGTGTGGACCGCGTTGAGCACGTCCCGCGGCTCGTTCGCCGACCCCCGGCTCGTCCTGGCGGATCTGGGTTACGAGTCTGGCTGGCGGGTCGAGAAGCACCCACGGCTGCTCGCCGATCTGACCAACTCCGGTGGCGCCGACATCGTCGCCTTCGGCAACGCGGGCGTCTATGTGGCGCTGAGCAACTCCGACGGCACCTTCCGCTTCACGCCGGTGCCAGTGGTCAGCGACTTCGGGCACGATGCGGGCAGTTGGCGGGTCGAGAAGCACCTCCGGTTCGCAGTGGACCTGACCGGTGACGGCTGCGCCGACATCGTCGGTTTCGGCGACGACGGCGTCTCCGTCGCGCTGAACAACGGTGACGGCACGTTCGGCGCGGTGCAGTTCGTGTTGGCGGATCTGGGTTATGAGTCTGGCTGGCGGGTGGAGAAGCATGTCCGGGTGTTGGCGGATCTGACGGGTGACGGCCGGGCCGACATCGTGGCGTTCGGTGATGACGGTGTGTATGTGGCTCTGAACCGGGGTGACGGTTCGTTCGCGTTCACTCCGGTGCCGGCGATTCCCGATTTCGGGTATGAGGCTGGTGGGTGGCGGGTGGAGAGACATGTTCGGGTGTTGGCGGACCTGACCGGTGACGGTTGTGCCGATGTCGTGGCGTTCGGTGACGACGGTGTGTGGGTCGCGTTGAACAACGGTGACGGTACGTTCGCCGGGGCGCAGTTCGTGTTGGCGGATCTGGGTTACGACTCTGGGTGGCGGGTCGAGAAGCACCCGCGTTTCCTGGCCGATCTGACCGGCGGTGGTGGCGCCGACATCGTGGCGTTCGGCGACGACGGGGTCTACGTCGCACTCGGGCGGGGCGACGGCACCTTCGCGTTCACGCCCACACCCGCCATCCCCGACTTCGGCTACGACTCCGACTGGCGGGTCGAGCAGCATCCACGGTTTCTTGCCGACGTGACAAGCGCCGGTCACGCCGACATCGTCGGGTTCGGTGACGCGGGCGTCCTCATCGCAGTCAACAAGGGCGACGGCACCTTCCCGCCGCGGCCCCTGTTCGTCATTCCCAACTTCGGCGCTGGCGAGGGTGGGCCGTTCGAGCAACAGGGGCCGTTCCTGCCCGACCCGAACGTCAGCCTCGTCCAGGCGTCCGGGGGGCACAGCGGCACCGTGTTCGTCGTCGGCGGCGACGACGCGCGTCGCCTCTGGAAGTGGACCGACGGGATGCCCGCCTGGCAGCAGTTGGTTCCCGGTGGGGGCGCCGGGCAGGCCCGCCGGTTCTTCGTCGACCCGTACCGGCCCAACCTGCTGTACGTGTTGGACCGCGAGCACGTCGTGCGCTCCGACGACGGCGGTGTCACCTGGCGTGTCGACGCCAGCCTGGAGCAGCTGCTCACCTGCGGTGGGCGCATCGAAGCCGACCGTGACGAGGACGCCGACGGCCAGGGCGACCACTACGGCGCCATCCTCAGCGACATGCAGTTCGACCCCGTCAACCCGGGCCGTCGCTTCGCCGTCGGTCTCGCCGGTGCGTTCATGACCACCAACGGCGTCATCTGGACTCGGCTGCTCGACACGGGTGCCGTCCGTGGCCGGCCCGCCAACTGCTACTTCGACTGGGTCTCGAACCCCGCGGACCCGGCGCTGTACGTGTCGTTCGCCGGGCGGAGCATCATGCGGATCAGCGGCTTCGCGGCGACCAGCACCGCGGCGGCGACCAGCACCGCTCCCGCGGTTTTCGAGGACCATCCGCCGGCTTCCGTGGACCTGCGACGGTCTCTGGTCCGCACGAGGGACGGGCGGGTCGGCACGGCGCAGGCCATGCCGGACGACCGCGTGCTTGTCACCTTCGACGACGGCCGGTCAATCGTCGTCGACCCCGACGAGATCACGCCGCACGACGACCGGCTCTGACGTCCGGTCCGGGGTCGACTGTCCCGGTTGGCCGGTTGGCCGGTTGGCCGGTTGGCCGGTTGGCCGGTTGGCCGGTTGGCCGGTTGGCCCGGCGGGCGCGAGAGCTGGTCGCGGCGGTGCGGGCGCTGGAGTTCCCGTCCGGCCAGGTGCCCGGCGTGACTGCCTGATCGGGCCGAATACGCCCGTCGCTGCCCCTGCCGCGCGGGGCGGGGGCAGCGACGGTGAGGGGCTGTGCCGATTCTCCCGTCCAGGTCGCTGGCTCACCCGGACGGGAGGCAGCAATCAGGCGGCGGTGGACCAGATGGCGCGGAAGGCGGCGGCTTCGCCGGACAGCCAGCGTTCGATCTGGTCGGGCTTGGCATCGGTGGGCATGCGGTGGGCCTGGCCACGGCGGACGTCGACCAGGACCGGCTCGGCGTGCGGGAGCACCGCGTCCATGTGTCGGGCCATCAGGTGCAGGGTGGCGAGCACCGACTCCGCACTCGGTGGGGTCTCGTCGAAGTGCAGCCGGATCGCTTCGGCGCGACCGTCGGCGTGGCGTACCCCGAAGTGGGGGTTGATCTTGACGGGCAGGTCACCCAGCATGGCCAGGGCGTCGCGGGTCTGGGCCAGGTCGAGGGCGGCCGGATCGCCGAGGGAGTGCAGCCAGGCCGTGGCACCGGGGACGAGCGCCTGGTAGAGCGGGCGCCAGCGTGGCTTGACCACGTCGACCACCCCGGCCAGGTGCGTGCCGCCGGTGTGGAAGGCGATGTCGGCCTTGAGTGCCTTGACGAACTGGCCGTGCGGGTTGAAGCCGGACCGACTGGCACGCTGCTTGCGCAGCCCGCCCACGAAGGTTGCCTTGGTGGGGCCGGTGCGGTCGACGTAGCGGGTGAAGCCGAGCAGCGTGGCGTAGGGGGTGAGAGGCGTGGAGGCGGGAGCGGTCACGGGCGTCCTCCCTAGTCGTAATCCTGCAGGTCAGGAACTCGATTAGTACATACATTCTAATCGACGGGTCTGACATCGCCCAGTGAAAACGGGGGCGTGGAAGACACGACAAAGGGGGCCGCCGGCGTACCGGCGGCCCCCTGGTGGAGATGGTCGCTAGCGTCCCGTCCGCGGTGCGGCGGCACGGTCGGGAAGAGTTGGTCGGTACGCCGGAGCTGGCGGCGGCGAGCACCCACCGCCGTGTCCTATGGCTGCACACCGCAACGGTCCGGCTAGGCTCTCTCGGCGGCGAGTTCCCGGACCACGTGGGCAAAACCGCCGACGAGTCGGGTGTCGGTGCGGTCGGGCCAGGCGAGGGCGATCCGGAGCGGTTCGACGTCGATCAGCGGCACCCAGGCGAGGTCGGGACGGGCGTAGTAGCTCGCCATGCTCTCCGGTGCGAAGCAGATGGCCGTCCCCTCCGCCACCTGCTCCAACATCTCCTCGACGTTGTTGCTGGTTGGGCCCCAGCGAGGGCTCGACCCGTCCGGCCGCGGGTTCACCGCCCACCAGTCCACCCACTCGCGCGGCGCCCGCTCGGTCCACACCAACGGCTCGTCGTTGGTTTCCAGGATCGAGACGCTGTCCCGACCGGCGAGTGGGTGTTCCCGGGCCACGGCAAGCAGCCGCTGCTCCGTCTGTACCACCTCGACACGCATGCCGGTGAGGTCGTTCGGGAGCCAGACGAAGGCGACGTCGACCCGGCCATCGCGCAGTGCGGTGGCCTCCTCGCCCCAGTCAAATCGCCTTGGCTCCACCCGTACGCCCGGATACCGGCGGGCGAACTCCGCCCGGGAACGCGTCGTCAGCTCGCCCGCGCCGCTCGCCTCGAAGCCCACCCGCAGCACGCCGGTCTGGCCGCGCCGGTGCCGCTGCGCCACGGCCGTGATCCGGTCGACCTGCCGGAGCGTACGGCGCGCCTCGGCGACCACGTCGCGCCCGGCGGCGGTCGGCGTCACGCCCCCTGCGTGCCGGTCGAAGAGCTGCACGCCGATCTCCGCCTCCAGTTTGCGCAGGGCGTAGGAGAGAGCGGGCTGGCTGACGTAGAGCCCTTGGGCGGCCCGGCCCAGATTCCCGGCCTCGTCGATCGCCACCAGGTAGCGCAGTTGGCGCAGCTCCATCCCGGAATCATAAATCGGCCTTATGGCCTGAACGATCTTCTGTCTTGGACGCGCCAGGTCGCCGCTGGCCACACTGTGGTCAGCTCATCGCGCCACTGGAGGCCGAGATGTCCACCGAAACCCCGTCCACCCGCCCGCCGACCGGCCGGATCTGGCTGATCACCGGGGCCTCCTCCGGCTTCGGCCGGACGATCGCCGAGGCAGCGCTGCGTGCCGGTGACACCGTCGTGGCAACCGCTCGCCGCCCGCAGACGCTCCAGGACCTGGCCGCGGCCCACCCCGACCGGTTATGCCTGGTCGAACTCGACGTCACGGACGCGGCCCGGATCACCGCGGTGGTCGCGCAGGTCATCCTCTGGTACGGCCGGATCGACGTCCTGGTCAACAACGCCGGCCGCGCTCTGGTCGGCGCGGTCGAGGCGACCACCGACCGGCAGCTACGTGACCTGATGGACCTGCACTTCTTCGGTCCCGCGGCCCTGACCCGGGAGGTGCTGCCGCACATGCGCCGGCGGGGTTCGGGCGCCATCGTGCAGCTCAGCAGCATGGGCGGGCGGATGTCCTTCGCCGGGGTCTCCGCCTACTCGGCGACCAAGTTCGCTCTGGAGGGACTCTCCGAGGCACTGGCGGCCGAGGTGGCTCCGTTCGGGATCAAGGTACTGATCGTCGAGCCGGGAGCCTTCCGGACGAACCTCAACGCCGCCGGGGCCATGCTGCGCGCTCCTGCGATCGACGCGTACGCCGACAGCGTGGGGGCGGTCGCGGCGAACCTCGACGCGGCCGACGGCCGGCAGCCCGGCGACCCCGCCAAGGCCGCCACCGCCATCCTCGCCGCACTCGACGCGGACGCGACCCCGCTGCGGCTGGTCCTCGGCAACGATGCGGCAGACGCGATCTCGGCCAGCCTGGAGCAAGCCCGCGTCGAGTTCCTGGCCTGGGAACCGACCGCCCGCAGCGTCCACTTCGCCGACGCCCGCTGAACGGGCAGATCCTGGTGGGAACGGTCCGCTGCACGAATGGCCAACCAGATCCGGACGGATCGGCCCCGGAATGCCCGCACCCCCTGCTGCCGGGTCAGCCGCCGGCCACCCTTGCTCGGAACGGACTGGAAGACACGACAAGGGGAGCCGCCGGCGTACCGGCGACCCCCTGGTCGAGATGATCGCTAGAGCTGGCCGACGTCGGTGATCCGGACGACCGCCGCGCCGACCTCGTCGGAGGCCACCAGGTCGATCTCGGCGCTGATGCCCCAGTCGTGGTCGCCGTTGGGGTCGTCGAAGCTCTGCCGGACGGTCCACCGCTCCCGACCCTGCTCGATCATCAGCAACGCCGGCCCTCGGGCGTCCGGCCCGACGCCGATCGAGTCGTACTCCTCGAAGTACGGCGCGAGCGCGTCGGCCCACGCGTCGTAGTCCCAGCCGTCGCCGGCGTCCAACTCGGCGAGCAGATCCCAGCGGCGTAGCGCGGCCAGCTCGACCCGGCGGAACAGCGCGTTGCGCACCAGCACCCGGAACGCCCGCGCGTTGCGGGTCACCGCGGGCGGCCGGTCGGTCAGGGCGGCGTGCGCCTGGGCCACCTCGGCCACGTCGGACGGGTTGCGCAGCCGCTCCCACTCGTCGATGAGGCTGGAGTCGACCTGGCGGACCAGCTCACCCAGCCACTCGATGAGGTCGATCAGCTCCTCGGTCTTGGCGTCCTCGGGCACGGTCTGGCGCAGCGTCTTGTACGCGTCGGCCAGATAGCGCAGGACGAGGCCCTCCGAGCGGGTCAGCCCGTAGAACTGCACGTACTCGGTGAAGGTCATCGCCCGCTCGTACATGTCGCGGACCACGGCCTTGGGGGAGAGTTGGTGGTCGGCGACCCAGGGGTGGCCCTGCCGGTACATCTCGTACGCGGCCTCCAGCAACTCGGCGAGGGGCTTCGGGTGGGTCACCTCGTCGAGCAGTTCGAGGCGCGCCTCGTACTCGATGCCCTCGGCCTTCATCGCGGCGACCGCCTCGCCGCGCGCCTTGAACTGCTGCGCGGACAGGATCTGCCGGGGGTCGTCGAGGATCGACTCGATCACGCTCAGCACGTCGAGGGCGTACGACGGGGATTCGGCGTCGAGCAGCTCGATGGTGGCCAGGGCCAGGGGTGAGAGCGGCTGGTTGAGCGCGAAGTCGAGCTGGAGGTCGACGGTGAGCCGGATCCGCCGGCCGGTCTCGTCCGGCTCGGGCAGCTCCTCGACGACCCCGCCGGCGCGCAGCGCCCGGTAGATGGCGATCGCCCGGCGGATGTGCCGGCGCTGGGCGGCGGGCTCCTCGTGGTTGTCGGTGAGCAGGTGCCGCATCGCGGTGAACGCGTCCCCGGGTCGACCGATGACGTTGAGCAGCATCGAGTGGCTGACCTGGAAGCTGGAGGTCAGCGGCTCCGGCTCGGCGTCGACAAGCCGGTCGAAGGTGGGCTGGCCCCAGCCGATCGAGCCCTCCGGCGGCTTCTTGCGGACCACCTTGCGCCGCTTCTTCGGATCGTCGCCGGCCTTCGCGAGGGCCTTCTCGTTGTCGATGACGTGCTCGGGTGCCTGCACCACGACCCGGCCGATGGTGTCGTAGCCGGCCCGGCCGGCCCGCCCGGCGATCTGGTGGAACTCCCGGTTCTTGAGCAGCCGGGTACGGACCCCGTCGTACTTGGACAGGCCGGTGAACAGCACCGTGCGGATCGGCACGTTGATGCCGACGCCGAGCGTGTCGGTGCCGCAGATGACCTTGAGCAGGCCGGCCTGGGCGAGGGTCTCCACCAGGCGGCGGTACTTGGGCAGCATGCCCGCGTGGTGCACGCCGATGCCGTGCCGGACCAGCCGGGACAGCGTCTTGCCGAAGCCGGAGGTGAACCGGAAACCACCGATCGCCTGGGCGATCATGTCCTTCTCGGCGCGGGAGCAGACGTTGACGCTCATCAACGCCTGGGCACGTTCCAGCGCAGCGGCCTGGGTGAAGTGCACGACGTACACCGGGGCCTGCTTGGTCTCCAGCAGCTCTTCCAGGGTCTCGTGCAGCGGCGTCATGGCGTACGAGAAGATCAGCGGGACCGGCCGCTCCGCCGTGCGCACGACGGCGGTCGCCCGTCCGGTACGGCGGGTCAGGTCGTCCACGAACCGGGTGGTGTCGCCGAGGGTGGCGGACATCAGGATGAACTGGGCCTGCGGCAGCTCGATGATCGGCACCTGCCACGCCCAGCCCCGGTCGGGCTCGGCGTAGAAGTGGAACTCATCCATGATCACCTGGCCGACGTCGGCCTTCGTGCCCTCGCGCAGCGCCAGGTTGGCCAGGATCTCCGCGGTGCAGCAGATGATCGGGGCATCGGCGTTGACGCTGGCGTCACCGGTGAGCATGCCGACGTTCTCGGCGCCGAAGACCTCGCACAGGGCGAAGAACTTCTCCGACACCAACGCCTTGATCGGCGCGGTGTAGAAGGTCGTCCGGCTGTCGGCGAGGGCGGCGAAGTGCGCCGCGATCGCCACCAGGCTCTTGCCCGAGCCGGTGGGCGTGTTCATGATCAGGTTGGCGCCGGAGACGATCTCGATGACCGCCTCCTCCTGATGGGGGTAGAGGTCGAGGCCGCGCTCCTTCGCCCAGCCGGCGAACGCGTCGAAGAGGGTGTCGGGGTCGGCGCTTGTCGGCAGCGCGGCGGTGAGCGTCATAGCCTGTCCATGGTGCCTGCACCATGCCCCCGCGCGCCAACCCGGCCCCCGCCGGGCTCCTGGCCGGGTGTGTGTAGCGCCCCGTCGGCCTTCTGGCCGGGTGTGCCGGCGGTCACCGGCGGCGGTACAGCAGGTCCGCGACGGGCCGGCCGGCGGTGATCGCGCGCCGTTCGAACTTCGTCACCGGGCGGTGCGCCGGACGCGGCGCGAAGCCGCCGTACGCGTCCACCAACTCCGGGTCCGCCTCCAGGGTGGTCCGCATCGCCTCGGCATATTCGGCCCAGTCCGTCGCGCAGTGCAGCGTCCCGCCGGGCCGCAGTCGGGACCGCAGCAGCGCCACGTGCGTCGGCTGGATGATCCGCCGCTTGTGGTGGCGGGCCTTCGGCCACGGGTCAGGGAAGAAGACGTGCACGGCATCCAGCACGCCCTCGGGCAGGCCGTTGACCAGGGACAACGCGTCGCCCTGGGCTACCCGCACGTTCCGCAGGCCGTGCCGGTCCACCAGGTCGAGCAGGTTGGCGATTCCCGGCGTGTGCACCTCGACCGCCAGATAATCTCGGTCCGGGTCGGCGGCAGCCATCGCGGCGGTGCTGTCGCCCATGCCAGAGCCGATTTCCAACACCACCGGCGCCCGGCGACCGAACAGGTCGGCCAGGTCGACGGGCACAACCGGTCCGTCCGGCACATCCAGGCCGTACGCGGGCCAGAGGCGGCCCAACGCGTCGGTCTGCCGGTCGCTCATCCGACCTCGACGGGGGTGGAACGTGCGGATCATCCGGCTCACGGGCGGGGCGGCGGGGTCGTGCTCGGTGGCGGTCACAGCGATCCGAGAGTACGCGACGCCGCCGACGAATCGGATGTGATGTGCGACCGGAAATGAGAGGATCCAACTGGTACGGCAGGTCGGGGACTCCACTGCCCGACTCGGCCGTGCGGCGTCGAGAGGGGGCATCGTGACAGTGACCCGTGGCGGCGTTACCCTGTCGGTGCTGACCGTGCTCGCCGGCCCCCTGCTCGCCTCCCCTCCCGCGTTCGCGGCTCCCGCGCCTGTCACCTCGGCGTTCGCCGCCTCCCCGCCTGTCGCCTCGGTGCTGGCGGCTCCCGCGCCGCAGCCCGGAGGCCCACCGGGTGGCGCGCCCCAACCGGCGCCGATAGACGTTTTCGTCGAGGTGAGCCCCAGCACGGTGCAGCCCGGCTACCTGGTCGGGATCCGGGCCAGTTGTCAGGACAACTCGGTGGGCGCCACAGTCGTCTCCGACGCCTTCGGCGCGGTCGGCGTACAGCCGCAGGGTGGCGTGCTCACCGCCGCGCCGATGGTCCGCGAGCGTACGCGCCCCGGCAACTACCGGGTCAAGCTCGAGTGCCGCGATGGTGAGACCGCCTCGACCATGCTCCAGGTGGTCAAGAAGGTCCCGGCCCATCCCAGTCGTGGTCCGGCCACCGGCTTCGGTGGCGGTGCCGACGGAATGACCGGCAAGCTGCTGCTGCCCGGCGGCGCGGCGCTGACCATCACCGGGTTGATCCTCGCCATCGTGGCGCTACGCCGGCCACATCCGGTCCGTGGCGTCGCGCGTCGCTGAGCCCGTCATGGAGATCTTCCACCCACCGCCGCCGCCCGGTCCCCGCCAGCCGGGCGCTTCTGGCTCGTCGCCTCCGGCCGGTGCCCGCCCGCCGATGGACGATCGTGGGCTGGGCTCGGATCGCCGGGAGGTGGTTGCCCGCCCGGCGGTGGACGATCGTGCGGTGGGCTCCGATCGACCGGTGGTCGCCGCTCGCCCGCCGACCGCCGTGGCGCCTCGGCGGAGCCGGCCGACCGGCCGCAGCCCCTGGTCGGTGCCGCTGGCCGTGGTGCTGGTGCTGGCGGGGGTCTTCGCCACCGGGGCGGGGCTGGGCCGCTCGGTCGGCCCGTTCGACTGGGCCCCGGCCGGCGGGGACCGACCGGCGCGCAGCGAGTCGGTCGGGTTGTCGGCCAGCCGCCCCGTGCGCCTCACCGTGCCCGCCATCAAGGTGGCCGCGCCGGTGGCACCCGTCGGGCAGGCCCGGGACGGCTCGATCGCCGTACCGCCGCTGGAGCGGCACAACGAGACCGGCTGGTACGACCGTGGTCCCACGCCCGGCGAGCCCGGCCCGGCGGTGATCGTCGGGCACGTGGACACCAAGAGCGGACCCTCGGTCTTCTACGACCTGGGCAAGCTGAAGCCGGGCGACCTCATCGAGGTGGCCCGGGCGGACCGGTCCACGGTGATCTTCAAGGTCGACACCGTGGAGCACTTCCCGAAGGACCGGCTGCCCGCCGAGCGCATCTACGGCGACGACGGCCCCGCCGGGCTGCGGTTGATCACCTGCGGCGGTCAGTTCATCGGAGGCCGCACCGGTTACGCCGACAACGTGATCGCCTTCGCCACCCTCCAGTCGTCCCGCAAGCCCTGACCCGCGCGGCGCGCGCAGGTCGACCCGGCGTCAGCTCAGGAAGGCGAGGAGTTGGCGAGTCGTCTCGTCCGGGGCCTCTTCCGGGATGAAGTGCCCCACTCCGACCGGCTCGCCGCGTACGTCGTCGGCCCACTCCCGCCAGATCGCGAGCGGATCGTCGTAGAGCTTCGCGACCTGACCTCGTTGGCTCCACAGGAACAGGACCGGGCAGCCGATCTTCCGGGTGCCGCGATCCGCCTCGTCCTGCTGGTAGTCCAGCGTCGCGGCCGCGCGGAACTCCTCACAGATGGCGTGGACCGTGGCGGGATCGCTGAACTGCCTGACGTACGCCGCGCGTACCTCGGGTGGGAAGGCATCCTTCACCTCGGGCCAGGTGTCGAGCATGAAGTCGACGAGTACGGCGGGCGCCGCGTCGACGAAGCGTTCCGGCACCGGGAATGGTGCGGCCAGGAAGGACCAGACCCAGTAGGAGAGGCTGAACGTCCTGTCGGCGCGGTTGTAGACGTCGCCGATGGGCACGACGTCCAGGACGGCGAGCCGGGTGACGGCGTCTGGTTCGTCCAGCGCGAGACGGTACGCGCAGCGGGCTCCGCGATCGTGGCCGACGAGCCGGAACCGCTCGTACCCCAGACTCCGCATCACCTCGACCTGGTCGCGGGCGATGGCGCGCATGCTGTACGGCTCGTGATCCGCGGTGCTCGGCGGTTTGCCGCTGTCGCCCCACCCCCGCAGGTCGGTGGCGACGACGGTGTACGTCTCGGCGAGCCGCGGCGCGACCCGGTGCCACATGAGGTGCGTCTCGGGAATGCCGTGCAGGAGCAGGACCGGCGGCCCGCTCCCGCCCCGGCGGCCGTGGATCGTCGCTCCGGACGTGGCGATGTCGAATTCCTCGAACCCGTCGAACATGGCCGCGATCCCCCGTGACTGCCTGGACTCGCCGGTGCCGACGGCGTGCCGCGGGCAGCGCGACCTACGGTCGCCGCTGTCGGGCTGCCCGGGCGGCCGGAGCGATCCGGTCGACGCGCTACGACGCTATCAGCGCAGACCGCCTCCGGCCCCGGGTTCGCTCCGGCGGAGGATCCGCGCGTGATCCGGCCGGCCGGTCAGGGCCTGGGGTGACGGTCAGGGCTGGGGGACGTGTAGGGCCACCTCGAACTCCAGCAGGCTGGCGCCGGTGGCGACCGGGGGGCGTGGCTTCTCGCCGGGTGCGGCGGCGTGGGCGGCCCGCGACGGGCCGGCGGCCCAGGCCTGGTACGCCTCCTCGGTCTCCCACCTCGTGTAGACGAAGTAGCGGGTCTCACCGGCCACCGGCCGGAGCAACTCGAAGCCGAGGAAGCCGGGGGAGTTCTCCACCGCGCCGGCTCGGGCGGCGAACCGCTTCTCCAACTCCGCGCCACCGCCGGGCGGAACCTCGATTGCGTTGATCTTCACGACTGCCATCTGTCCACCCTAGCCACTCAGAACCCCTCGACCGCGGGCACCAGCTCCGCGTCGACGACGATCGGGGCGTGGTCGGAGGGGCCCTTGCCCTTGCGGGCCTCCCGGTCGACGTACGCCGAACCGACCGCGCGGGCGAGCGGCGCGGACGCGTACACCAGGTCGATTCTCATGCCCTTGTTCTGGTGGAACATCCCGGCCCGGTAGTCCCAGTAGGTGAAGGGGTGCGGCCCCTTCATCGGGGTCGGCACCACGTCGACGAGGCCCAGGTCGCGCAGTGCCGCGAGGGCCGCCCGCTCGGCCGGGGTGACGTGGGTGGAGTGGGTGAACACCGCCGGGTCCCAGACGTCGGCGTCGGTCGGGGCGACGTTGAAGTCGCCGCAGACGGCCAGCGGGAGCCCACCGGACAGCTCGGCCTCCACCGCGTCGCGCAGCGCCGCGAACCAGGCCAGCTTGTACGCGTAGTGCGGGTCGTCGGGCGTGCGGCCGTTCGGCACGTACACCGACCAGACCCGGACCCCGTCGCAGGTGGCGGAGATGGCGCGGGCCTCCGGGTCGGGAAAGCCGGGCTCACCGGCGAACCCGACCCGGACGTCGGCCAGCCCGACCCGGGACAGGATGGCGACCCCGTTCCACCGGCCGTCGCTGTGGCTGGCCACGGTGTAGCCCAGCTCGCCCACCTCGGTCACCGGGAAGGCGCCGTCGGGGCACTTGGTCTCCTGCAGGCAGACGACGTCCGGCCCGGTGTCGGCCAGCCACTGCAGCAGCCGGGGGAGGCGGGCCTTCACCGAGTTGACGTTCCAGGTCGCCAGGCGCATGCCCCCAGCCTGCCGCATCCGCCCCCGGCGCGCCGGGTCAGCTGCCCGGGGTGTCGCCGGGACGGGTCTGTTCGGCCAGGAACCGTTCCAGTTCCGCGCCGAGTTCGTCGGCCGTGGGTAGCGGCCCGGCGTCCGGGGCGAGCAGGTTCTTCTCGCCCCGACCCCGGGCGAACGCGTCGTACTGCTCCTCCAGGGCCTGGACCAGGGCGGCGGCGTCCTCGGTCTGCGCGACCTGGCGGTCGATCTCCACCCGGACCACCTCGGCGGCCGAGCGCAGCCCGTCGCCGGGCAGCAGCAGCCCGGTGCTGCGCGACACGGAGGTGAGCAGCACCTCGGCGGCGGCCGGATACTCGGTCTGCGCCACGTAGTGCGGCACGTGGGCGGCGAAGCCCAGCGCGTCGCGGCCCTGCTCGCCGAGGCGGAACTCCAGCAGGTGGCCGACGCTGCCGGGCACCTGGACGCGTTGCAGCCAGGGCTCGTAGCCGGCGATCAGCTCGGGGCGGGTGGCGTGTGCGGTCACCCCGGTCGGTCGGGTGTGCGGCACGGCCATCGGGATCGAGTTGAGCCCCACGGTGAGCCGGACGTCCAGACGGGCGGCCAGCCCGGCGACGGCGGCGACGAACCGCTCCCACTGCAGGTCCGGCTCGGGGCCGGTGAGCAGCAGGAACGGGGTTTCGTCGTCGTCGTGCAGCAGGTGCAGCTCCAGCTTGGGCGCGTCGACGCTCTCCCAGTGGTCCTCGACGAAGGTCATCACCGGTCGTCGCGACCGGTAGTCGAAGAGCTGGTCGACGTCGAACGTGGCGATGGGCCGACCCTCCAGCGAGGTGAGCAGCTGCTCACGCGCCAGCCGGCTGGCGTTGCCGGCGTCCACGAACCCGGTGAGGGCCTGGATCAGGACCGGTTGCCCGAGGTCGGGCAGATCGTCGGTGAGCTGGTAGAGCTCATGTGGGTCGAGCACCGGTGCGGACCTCCCTGAAATGTGCCTGCGGGGTGCCCACGCGACGGAGGGCACCCGTTCGGGCAACGTACCCGCCATCCTGGTGCATTCCTGCGCCGGGCGATCCGTCGCCCGGCGGTTGGGCATGACCGGACTAATCGCCCGATTACGCCGCCAGGCGGGTATGGGTCGGCTGATCGGCCGAGGGGTCGTTCGGCCCAAAGGCCGAGTTTGTCGATCATGTCAGCCCCGGGGGTCGGATGTCCGGGCCTGGCACCGGCCGTGCCGGCCTGCGTGTGGCGCCGGCTTCATCCGGTACGCGAGGAACGTTCCCCGGGCGGGTCGACCCGCCCGGGTCGTCCACCAGTACGACCCCGAGGTGTGGTGATCGCCACGTGATCACCGTGCGTAATCGGGGGTTCCCTCTGCCTAGCCTCGGCTGATGCGTGACGACGGCACCCTCGACGACCCGTACGCCCCGAGCAGCCCCACTGCCGATACGGAGGATGGCACCTCAACCGAACGGACAACCGCCGCGAGTCGCCTCCGGGCGTACACCCGGGACCTGGCCGGTCGACGCCGGGCGCAGGTGGCGCTGGCGACCGGTGTGGTCTGCTGCCTCGGCCTGGCCGCCGTCGCGCAGGTTCGGGACGAGACCGCGGGTGCCGCCACCCGCCGCGACGCGATCTCCGGCGCGGAACTGGCGCAACGCGCCGAGCAGCAGCGCGCCTCCCGTGGCCTCGATCGCACCGCCGCCCCGACGACCCCCGCCGCGTCCGCCACGGCGACTCCCGCCGACCCGGACACCACCGCGCCGGCTCGCAAGGCCGCCCCGGCCCGCCCGACCAGGCTGGCGCCCGTCGCCGGGCTGGACGAGGACCAGATGGAGAACGCCGAGGCGATCGTGCGCGCCGGCCGCAAGATGGGGGTGCCCCGCCGGGGGCTG
Organism: Micromonospora sp. NPDC049101; assembly: GCF_040648675.1. Taxonomy (NCBI): domain Bacteria; kingdom Bacillati; phylum Actinomycetota; class Actinomycetes; order Micromonosporales; family Micromonosporaceae; genus Micromonospora; species Micromonospora sp. NPDC049101. The sequence goes on from NZ_JBEZED010000030.1 coordinate 94,393, forward strand.
GTGATCGCGGTCGCCACCGCCATGCAGGAGAGCAACCTCTACAACGTGGCCAGCGGGGTGCTGCCCGAGTCGCAGGACTACCCACACCAGGGCGTCGGCTGGGACCACGACTCGGTCGGGTTGTTCCAGCAGCGGTCCAGCAGCGGCTGGGGCCCGGTGGGTCGGCTGATGGACCCGGAGTTCGCCACCCGGCAGTTCCTCGGCGCGCTGGAGCAGGTGCCCGGCTGGGAGCGGATGCGGCTCACCGACGCCGCCCAGGCCGTGCAGGTCTCCGCGTACCCCGAGTACTACCAGCAGCACGAGTGGCGGGCCACCCGGGTCGTCGACGCCATCGTGCCGGGGCGGTAGTCTACCGCCCACTGTGGACGGTCAGGGTTGAGGCTGTCGCATCCCGGGTACATGTGTTGCGGGTTCGGGGTACACATGACTGAGGGACCATCGACAGGAGGACGCCATGTCACTGATGCAGCGGATCACCACGTTCCTGAGATCGCCGAAGGGGCAGCAGATGGTGGAGCGGGGTCGTCGAGAGATGGCCAAGCCCGCCAACCAGCAGAAGCTCAAGGGTCTGGCGGCCAAGCTGTCCAACCGCCGCCGCTGACCGCTCCATCGGCCGCCCTGTCCGCCATTCCCATCCCAGGGGAGACCCGGTGACCGACACCCCGCCCGTCGGCGGCCAGCCCGCCGCCCCTACTCCCCAACCGTCCGTCGACCTGCCGGTCGGGTCGGCGGACGCCCCCGAGGGTCCGCCGGCCCGGCTGTGGGACCGGATGCGCGACGACCCCCAGTACGCTCCGGAGCACCTTGCCCTGGAGGCGGTGCGCCGACTCGGGCCGGAAGCCGAGCAGTGGGCCGACCGGGCCCGGGCCGAGCAGCCCGGTGTCTCGGCCGACGCCCTGGCCGACCAGGCGACGCGCAAGTTCGTCAACCTGGCCCGGCTGTCCGGTGCGGTCTCCGGCGCGGCCGGGCTGCCCGGCGCCGTGATCGACGTGGGCGTTCTGGCCTGGACCCAGGCACGCATGGTGTTGCACATCGCCGCCGCGTACGACGTCGACCCGATGCACAGCGACCGGGCCACTGATCTGCTCGTGTTGCAGCGCGTGCACAAGGTCGCCGAGAGCGCCCGGCTGGCGCTCGGCGTGGCCGCCGGTCGGGAACGCGCCGACGCGCTCTTCGGCCTGGGTGGCCAGCGCCCGCTCGGTCGGGTGATGCTGCAACTCGGCGTCCGGCTGGCCCAGATGGCCGGAGTCCGGGCCGCCAAGCGGATCGTCGCCAAGGTCATCCCAGGTGCGGCCATCGTGCTCGGCACCTGGGCCAACTCGTCGGCCACCAAGGACCTCGCGCAGCGTTCCCGGGCCCTCTACCGCACCCGGGGCACCGCACTCCCGAGGCCCCGCCACCCCTGACGGTCTCCCTCCGGGCCGGTCAACCGGCCATACCGGAGGGTCGCCAGGTCACCTCGGCGAGCCGGCTCTGCCCGGTGGCGTTGGGGTGGAACCAGTCCAGCGGGTTGAGCAGGTCCAGGGTGAAGCGGACCTTGTGTGCCGCGCCGCCGTCGTGGCGGCAGCGGGATCCGTACGCCCGGCAGGCCGCGACCAACTCGGCGTTGTACGCGTCGATCCGGTCCCGGACGGCGGCCCGGCGCGCCCGGTCGGCGGGCGCCGTCGAGGTCGCCTCGGCCAGCAGGGCCGGGCAGACCCCCCGCCGCCACGCGCGGACCGCCCGTGGGTCGTCGTGCCCGACCTCCCAGAGCCGGTACAGGTCGGGGATGCTCACCACCAGCACCCGGGCCTTCGGGCGGCCGGTCCGCAGCACCCGCAGCCCCCGGTCCACGTCGGCCCGGAACTGCGCCACCGGCGTCATCGCGTCCACCCCGCCGCGGCAGGCGTCGTTGGCGCCGATGAGCACCGTGACGTAGTCGGGGCGGTCGCGTACCGCTGCCTGCGCCTGACCTTCCAGGGCGTCCGCGCGGGCGCCGGCGCGGGCGTGGTTGTACGTCCGGTCGCGGATCGCCGAATTCTGGTCGAGCAGCCGCCGGTAGTGGCTCTGCACCCGCAGCCCGTCGCCGGTGGACCAGGAGTTGCGCTCGCACGAGGTGAGCACCAGGCAGGAGGCGAAGCCGGTGGTGATCGAGTCGCCGAGCGCGGCGATGCCGCCCGGCCCGCTCGACGGGCCGCTCTTGGTGGGGCGGGGTGACGCGGAGGTGCCGCCCTCGCAGGCCAACGCGACAAGCGCTGCGAGACAGGCCAGCGCGGCGACCCACCGTCGAGGCATGACATCCCCCGTTTCGCAGCACAGCGTTTCGCAGCACAGAGCGACAGCGCGGTAACTCTATGCGCCAGACGTGGCGTGCCGGGAAGTTGCTGTCGGGTATGCGGCAGAGCGTAGGTGACAGCGTTCGGAGGTGCTTTAATTCCGCCGCCGTGCCGGCTGTCCGTGCAGCCACCCGTGCAGGGCCCGGGTGATCCGGGGCAGCACCAGATAGGTCATCAGCGGGGTCAGGCAGAGCGTCATCAGCAGCACCCGTGCCGCCAACGGCACGTCGGCGAGGAAACGACTTGTCAGCAGGGTGGCGCTGAGGCTGAGCGGAAAGAACGCCAACCAGATGGTCACCGCCTGCTTCCACCTCGGCGGCGACGCCGGTGCGACCGGTTCGACCGGGTCCACCGAGTGCTCCAGCGGCGGGTCGAACCAGCCCTCGATGCCGGTACGCCGCTCGACGCGGGTGTGCTCGACGATGCCCTGGGCCGAGCTGAGCCACCAGCGCCGCTGTGGCGACTCCTCCCACCGGCGCAGCGTCTCGGCGTCGGCGAAGCGATAGAGCATGTGCCAGTCCGGCGAGCCGGGGCCGCTCTGCACCCATCCGGCGCCGAGGAAACCCGGGAACGCCTCGGCCAACGCCGTGCCGGCCCGCATCCAGGCCACCATCTCGCTGGCCCGGGACGGATCGACACGGCGGGCGATGGCGACGGTCACCGGCACGGCGAGGGTCATTGACATGCGCCCATCGTGCGGGTCGCGGGCCCGCGGCGCGATCGGATGTGCCGGAGCACACCGGCCTGCGAGCGCGTCGTACCGGTTAACCGGGCCGATCGCGGGTAGCTCCCTGGGTATGACGAGATCGCAGCCCCGGCGTGCCCGTGGCACGGTCGGCCACGCGAACAGCGCACTGAACCTTCGCCTCACCCTCGCCGGCTTCGGGCTGGTGATCATGGTGCTCTTCGCGGTGCTGGCGTTCGCCGCCGGCATCGTCTGGCTCGGCGTGGTCTGCGCGATCTTCGCCGTGGTCGCCGTGGTCGACCTGGTCGTGATCCAGCGCCGCCGTGCCGCCCGCCGCCGCGAGGAGCCGGGCGTACGACACTCGTTGTTCGAGTGACAGGAGGACGAGATGCCCCACATCGCCACCACCAACCCCGCCACCGGACAGGTGCTCAAGACCTATGAGGCGATGTCCACCGAGCAACTCGACGCCGCCATCGAGCGCACCGACCTCGCGTACCGGCAACTGCGCGAGACCACCGTCGACGAGCGCGCCCGGTGGATGAACGCCGCCGCCGACCTGCTGGACGCCGAACGGGACGAGATCGCCCGGATCATGACCACCGAGATGGGCAAGACGTACGCCTCGGCGCAGGCCGAGGTGACCAAGTGCGCCACGGCCGCCCGCTTCTACGCCGACCGGGCCCCGGGGTTCCTCGCCGACGAGCCGGCCGACGCGCCCGCCGTGAAGGCGACCCGGGCGTTCATCCGCTACCAGCCGATCGGCGTGGTGCTCGCGGTGATGCCGTGGAACTTCCCGCTCTGGCAGGTGATGCGCTTCGCCGCGCCGGCGTTGATGGCCGGCAACACCGGTCTGCTCAAGCACGCCTCGAACGTGCCGCAGACCGCGCTGCTGCTGGAGGACGTGTTCCGCCGGGCCGGCTTCCCCGAGGGAGCCTTCACCACCGTGCTCGTCGGCTCGGACGCGGTCGAGACGATCCTCGGTGACCCCCGGGTCCGCGCCGCCACGCTCACCGGCAGTGAGCCCGCCGGCCGGTCCATCGCCCAGATCGCCGGCCGGGAGCTGAAGAAGACGGTCCTCGAACTCGGCGGCAGCGACCCGTTCGTGGTGATGCCCTCGGCCGACGTGGACCGGGCCGCCGAGGTGGCCACCACCGCCCGCTGCCAGAACAACGGCCAGTCCTGCATCGCCGCGAAGCGGTTCATCGTGCACACCGACGTGTTCGACGCCTTCGCGGAGAAGTTCGCCGCGAACATGGCCGCGCTGCGGGTCGGCGACCCGATGGACCCGAACACCGACGTGGGGCCGCTGGCCAGCGAGCGTGGCCGCGACGAGGTGCACGCCCAGGTCCGGGACGCGGTGGACAACGGTGCGACGGTGCTCTGCGGCGGCGAGCCGCCAGCCGGCGACGGCTGGTTCTACCCGCCGACAGTGGTCACCGACCTCACCCCGACGATGCGGATGTGGTCCGAGGAGGTCTTCGGCCCGGTCGCCGGCCTGTTCCGGGTGTCGTCGTACGAAGAGGCGATCGAGGTCGCCAACGGCACCAGCTTCGGGCTCGGCTCGAACGCCTGGACCCGGGACCCGGCCGAGCAGGAGCGCTTCGCCACCGACCTGGACGCGGGCAACGTCTTCATCAACGGGATGACCACCTCGTACCCGGAGTTGCCGTTCGGCGGTGTGAAGAACTCCGGTTACGGGCGGGAGTTGTCGGCGCTGGGCATGCGGGAGTTCTGCAACACCAAGACGGTCTGGGTGGGCGAGGGTGCCGCCTCGGCCGGTGCCGGAGCGCACGCCGAGTAGTTCCCGGCACGGCACGCATCAGTCGGCGCCGTCGTGGGTAGGAAGTGCGCCCATGACGTCGTTCGGGTTCCACGCCTCGCATGAGCAGATCGGTCCGCGCGCCCTGTTGGAGGCGGTGACGCACGCCGAGCGGGCCGGCTTCGACGCCGCCATGTGCTCGGACCACTTCTCCCCGTGGAGCGCCCGGCAGGGCGAGTCCGGCTTCGCCTGGTCCTGGCTCGGCGCGGCGTTGCAGGCCACCGGCCTGCCGTTCGGCGTGGTCAACGCGCCCGGTCAGCGGTACCACCCGGCGATCATCGCGCAGGCGATCGGCACCCTGGGCGCGATGTACCCGGGCCGGTTCTGGGCGGCGCTGGGCACCGGTGAGGCCAGCAACGAGCACATCACCGGCGACCCGTGGCCGCGCAAGGACGTCCGCGCCGCCCGCCTGCGGGAGTGCGTGGACGTGATCCGGGCGCTGCTGGCCGGCGAGGAGGTCAGCCACGACGGGCTGGTCCGGGTGGACCGCGCCCGGCTGTGGACCCGTCCCGAGGAGCCGCCCGCGCTCGTCGGCGCGGCCGTCAGCGTGGCCACCGCCCGCTGGTGCGCCGAGTGGGCAGACGGCCTGATCACCGTGAACGCCCCGGTGGCGCACCTGCGCGAGATGATCGACGCGTACCGGGACGCCGGCGGACGCGGCCCGCTACACCTGCAGGTGCACGTCTCCTGGGCGCCGGAGCAGGAGCAGGCCGAGGCTCTCGCGTACGACCAGTGGCGCAGCAACGTCTTCGCGCCGCCGGTCTGCTGGGACCTGGAGACGGTCGAGCACTTCGACGTGGTCTCCGCCGACGTGCCGGCCCAGCGGGTCGCCGACCTGGTGAACATCTCGGCCGACCTGGGCCGGCACGTCGGCTGGCTGGAGGAGTACGTGGAGTTGGGCTTCGACCAGATCGCCCTGCACCACGTCGGGCAGGAGCAGCGCGGCTTCATCGACGCGTTCGGCACCGAGGTGCTGCCGAAGCTGCGGACGACCGGCTGATCGAGGCCCGAACCGGCGGAACCCCTAGGCTCGTACCCCATGGAAAGCCTGTTTCCGGTCGTCGTGTTCCTGGCGATCGCCACCCTCGGTGCCGCGCTGGCCCGCCGGCTCGGCCTGCTCGCGCCGATCGTGCTCGTCGTGCTCGGCCTGGCGCTCTCCTTCGTGCCCGGCGTCCCGCACGTCGAACTCGACCCGGAGCTGGTGCTGGTCGGCATCCTGCCGCCGCTGCTCTACGTCGCCGCGCTGGAGACGTCGGTACCGGCGTTCAAGAACAACATCCGGCCGATCCTGCTGCTCGCGGTCGGCCTGGTGCTGTTCACCGCGTTCGTGGTCGGGTTCGTGCTGCACCTGCTGCTGCCGCAGGTGCCGTTCGCGATCTGCCTGGCCCTCGGCGCGGTGGTCGCGCCGCCGGACGCGGTGGCCGCCACCGCCGTCGCGCGCCGGGTCGGGCTGCCCCGCCGGGTGGTCACCATCCTGGAGGGGGAGAGCCTGGTCAACGACGCCACCGCGCTGGTGCTGCTGCGAGTCGCCACCATGGCCACCGCCGGCTCGGCGGTCGGCGCCGACAAGATCGCCATCGAGGTGCTGCGGGCCACCGGCGGCGGCATCCTGATCGGTGCCCTCGGCGCGGTGGTCTTCGGCTTCCTGCACCGGCGGATCACCGATCCGCTGCTGGACAACGCGCTGTCGTTGATCATCCCGTTCGCTGTGGTGTTCGCCGCCGAGGCGGTGCACTCCTCCGGCGTGGTCGCGGTGGTGGTCACCGGGCTGGCGCTCGGCCACAAACTGCCGCAGCTGCTGTCGGCAGCGTCCCGCCTGCAGATCGGCGCGTTCTGGCGGCTGGTCCGTTTCCTGCTGGAGGGTTTGGTCTTCCTGCTGGTCGGCCTGCAATTGCGGGAGGTGCTGCGTGACCTCGACGAGCCGGCCGGCTCGCTCATCCTGATCACCTTCGCGGTGCTTGCCACCGTCTTCCTGACCCGGTTCGTCTGGCTCTTCCCGGCCACCTACCTGGCCCGGTTGGTTCCCCGGGTCCGCCGCCGGGACGAGAGGCCGTCACCGAAGTTCCCGATCATCATCGGGTGGGCCGGGATGCGGGGAGTGGTGACACTGGCCGCCGCGCTGGCCCTGCCCCTGACCCTGGCCGACGACGAGGCGTACCCCCGGGCCCTGTTCATCTGGCTCGCCTTCGCGGTGATCGTGGTCACCCTGGTCGGCCAGGGTGCCACGCTGCCGATGGTCGCCCGCCGGTTGAAGCTGCCCCAGGACGACCCGGTGCAGGACGCGTTGTCCGCGGCCGGTGTGCAGCAGCAGGCCAGCAGTGCCGCCCGGGACCGCCTCGACAAGCTGGCCGACAGCGCCCCGGAGGCGGTCGTGGACCGGCTGCGTCGTGCGCTGGAGGATCGCAACAACCTGGCCTGGGAACGGCTCGGTGGCACCGAGCGGGAAACCCCGTCGCAGGCGTACGGTCGGCTGCGACAGGAGATGATCGACGCCGAGCGGGATGTGTTCCGGGCTGCCCGGGACTCCGGTCGGATTCCCGAGGAGGTGTTGGTGCGGGCCTATCGTGACCTGGACCTGGAAGAGTCGTTGCTGCGGGAGGTCGAGAAGTGAGCTGTCAGCATCTGGCCGAGGCGGGCGCGGTCGAGCCGCGCACCACCGAGGAGTGCCCCGACTGCGTCGCCATCGGCAACGCCGACTGGGTGCACCTGCGGGGCTGCCTGAGCTGCGGGCATGTCGGTTGCTGCGACTCGTCGCCGTACCAGCACGCGACGAAGCACTTCGAGTCCAGCAGCCACCCGGTGATCCGGTCGGTGCAGCCGGGCGAGACCTGGCGCTGGTGCTACGTCGACGAGGAGATCGGCTGATCGCTGCGGTTTGTCAGAGCCCACCGGGTCAGCGGTGGCCCGGCCAGGCCGGTGCCGGCGAGGAGCCCGGCCAGGGCCAGCCAGCCGATCGGGCCACCGCCGAGGATCAGCCAGGTCAGCACCGCCGGCCCCGCCGCGCGGGCCAGGCCGGCGAGCAGCGTGTCGACCCCCTGGTAGGCGCCGATGGCGTCCGGGGCGGCGAGGTCGTAGGCCAGCGCCGCCCCGGCCCCGGCGTGCCACAGGTCCCCGAGGGTGTAGATCACTGTCGCGCCCAGCAGCAGGCCGATCGCCAGCGCGCCGGAGACGAAGCCGGTCGCGCCCCACAGCAGCATCCCGGCCGCGAGCACCAGCCCGGCCCGGCGCATCGTCGCCGCCGCCGGCAGCGCGTCCCGGGCGCCGCCGCTCAGCCGCACCGCGAGCAGCACTGTCAGCAGCGTGTTGACCAGCAGCATGACGGAGACCAGCACCGGCGGGGCATCGGTGCGGGTCACCACCCACAGTGGCAGCAGCAGTGTCAGCGCCACCCAGTGCAGGGAGAGCACTGCTGACGCCCCGGCGACCGCGAGGAAGCGTCGATCGCGCAGGGCACGACCGGGGCCGGGCCGGCGCAGCCGCCGAACCGGCGGATAACCCGGCAGTCGCATGATCAGCGCCGCCGACACCAGATAGGTCGCGGCATTGCCGACCACGAGCAGCCGGTACGCCCACCCGGTGTCCGCCACCAGCGCGAACCCGGCCAGCGCCGCGCCGAGCGCCACACCCAGGTTGGCCACCGCCCGTAGGGTGGCGAAGGCGTGCACCCGGCCCTCCGGTCCGCCGACCGCGGCGACGAGCGCCGCGCGGACCGCCAGGTTGCCGGAGATCAGCAGCGCGTCCAGTGTGGCCACCAGCAGGAAGACCGGAAACGAGCCGACCAACAGGTACGCGACGGCGACGCCGGCCTGCGCCACCTGCAGGACCGCCCGGAGGTTCCGCGGATCACGCCGGTCGGCCAGCCCGCCGAGCGGCACGCTGGCGGTGAGCCCGACCAGGCCGGCGAGCGTGAGCCCCAGCCCGACCCGCGTCGGACTCAGCCCGACGACGCGCGTGAGGTAGAGCGCCGAACCGGTCACCCACAGCCCGGTCCCGACGGTGTTGGCGAGCGTGGCCAGCGACAGGGTACGCAGCCGACCCGGCGGCGGCAGCGGCGACAGAGACCGCCAGCGGCCGTGAATCCCCGCCCAGGTGCCCACACACCGACCCTAGGACCGACGTACGCGTCACCGATGCCCCGAGCGCTGCGGCACCCGTCACAGCCCGCCTACGGCGCGTTCGTTGCCTCAGCGCCTTCGACGTGCCCATCGCTCCCAGCCGGCCATTGGGCTCGGCGTGTTCATCGGCACCAGCGTGTTAGCCAACCTCAGTGGATGTGTCGGCCCCAGTGCGTTCGTTCGACTCGGATCGACGCGGGGAGATCACGTTCGTCGGTGGTAGTGGTTGCGGCGGGGGAGTTGGTCGGGGTCGAGCCAGGCGGGTGGGATGAATTCGGGGTGGCCGTCACCGCCGAGCTGGACGACCCA
>NZ_JBEZED010000031.1:0-98397 GCF_040648675.1 Micromonospora sp. NPDC049101
CAACGAGACCACCGCCTGGACACATCACCCCAACACCGCCACTGCTTGACACCTAAGCACCTGGGATGTCTTTGCTCTGCACCCGCCCGTGCACCACGAACGGTCCGTAACTGGCGCATGGGCGGGTGCAGAGCAAAGGCGGGTGAGAGGAGGGTGGGGGCGAGACCCGGCGGCGGCGCCACGGCACCGTCGAGCTGACCGCGGCGTGCGCGAGACCGGATCTTCTGGTCAAACGGGACGTGCGGTGACGCTTGTCGGTACCTCTGCCAGCCGGCGGGTGGCCGGGCGTGGCGGGGGAGAGGGGTTGGCACTAGCCTCGGCTCACACTCTTACGGGCGGGAGGCGGTTTTCGGTGGGCAGCGCAGGGGTGCCGGTGGTCGTCGGGCTGGACAACGGCGGCACCAGCAACAACGCCACCGTGCTGACGGTGGACGGCCGCTTCCTGGTGGACGGGCTGTTGGAGATCCCCAGCGAGGTGCGGTCCGGGCCGGAGACGGCGATCGAGGCGCTGGCCCGGGCTCTGGACGGTGCCCTGGCGCGGACCGGCGTGCCGCGTGAGCTGGTCCGGGCGGTCGGGCTGGACACGCCCGGCCCGGCGAGTGCCGACGGTGTCATCTCGTCGCGGGGTTCCACCAACTTCTCGCAGCCGGCCTGGCGGGGCTTCGACGTGCGGGGCGCGTTGGAGCGACGCCTCGGCCTGCCGGTGATCTACCACAACGACGGCAACGCCGCCGCGCTCTACGCCCACCACGTGCACTTCGGCGACGACGCGATGAACCGCTCGTCGGTCTCCGCGATCGTCGGCACCGGGCTTGGCGGCGGTGTGGTCGAGAGCGGCCGGGTGATCGCCGGTGCCGCCGGGATGGCCGGGGAGCTCGGTCACGTGCACATCCCGCTGGGTGGGCTGCTCGGCCCGGGGCAGGGGGAGCCCAGCTGCGCCTGCGGCTTCACCGGGGACGTGGAGAGCATCGCCTCGCTGACCGGCATCGAACGCAATCTGCTGCCGTACTGGCTGACCCGCTATCCCGACCACCCCCTTGCCGCCGAGCCGGTGGCCCGGGCCGCGAAGTTGGTCCGGGGGTACGGCGAGCGCGGGGACGCCCTCGCGCGGGACCTCTTCACCCAGCAGGCGATGGCGCTGGGCCGCCTGTTCACGGTCGCGGCGAACTTCACCGATCCGCACGCGTACTTCGTCGGTGGTGGGGTGGTGGAGGCGGCGCCGGAGTTCCGCGACTGGTTCCTGGCGACGGTCCGCGAGCACACCGTGCTTCGGGAGGAGCAGGCGGCGGTGGCCACCTTCGCGCTGGTGCCGGACCGGGACATGGCCGGCGCCCGGGGCGTGGCGATCGCCGCGTTGGAGGCGCTACGTGCCGTCCCGGAGCCCCGTCCGCTCGTCGCCTGAGCCTGAGCCCGAGCCCGAGCCCGCCCCGGCCGCCGCGCCCGGTGGTCAGCGGGGCGGCGGTCGGGGCGGCGGGTTGGTGGCGCGGCCGGTCGGGTCAGCGTTGCGGCCTCCCGGTCACCGCAGGGGTGGTGCCTGGGCGAAGGCGGCCCAGGCGGCCGGCGGGAACAGCAGCGCCGGACCGGCCGGGTCCTTGGAGTCGCGGACGGCCACCAGCCGCGGGATCGCGGCCACCTCCACGCAGGCGCCCTCGTCGCCGCTGCGGCTGCTCTTGCGCCACGCCGCCGCGGACATGGCCGCTGTGATCGTCGGTGTCATCGGTCTTACCGTCCCTTCAGGGCTGTCAGGAGCATTCCGCGGCTGTCGGCCGGGCTGAGCGCCACGCTTCGGAGATGCTCCATGATCTTGGTGCAGGTCCGCGTCTCGCCGGCTCGGTCGAGGATCATCTGGCCGGCGACGGTCTCCACCGAGGCGATGATCGGATCTTCCGGATCGGCGAACTCGAGGATGTGTAGCGAGCCTCGGGTGCCCCGGTGGTAGCCGGCGGAGAGCGGGATCACCTGAACGGTGATGTTCGGCAACTCGGCCATCTTGACCAGGTGCCGCAGTTGGCCGTCCATCACCGACTGCTCGCCGACCGGGCGTAGCAGCGCGCCCTCGTCGATGATCGCGTCGAGGATGGGCGGGTCGTCGCCGGTGAGCCGCTGTTGCCGATCGAGTCGGACCTTGACCCGCTGCTCCACCAGGTCGTCGCCGAGGGTGTGCGGGCCACCGCGCATCACGCCACGGATGTAGTCCGCGGTCTGGAGCAGGCCGGGCACCACCGAGGGCTCGAAGTTGGCGATGGCGGTCGCCTCGGCTTCCAGCGCGATGAAGTCGATGGTGCGCGGATCGAGCAGGTAGGAGTACGAGACCCACCAGCCTGGCTTGCGGGCGTCCTTGGCGAGTTGCACCGCGGCGGCCACCTCCTCGGCACCCACCCCGTACGAGGTGAGCAGCGCGCGCACGGTGGCCGGGGTGACCAGGGACTGGGCGTTCTCGTACCGGGAGAGGGTGCTGCGGGTGCTGTTGATCTCATCCGCCGCGGTCTCCAGTGTCAGGCCGGCGGCTTCCCGGTGGTGGCGCAGGGCGATGCCGAGCCGGCGGGCACGGGCTGTCTTCGGGGCCATACATCGATGGTTGCACACATTCGTGAGAACGTCTGCATGGGAGAGGGTCGATGAGAGTTGCATTCATGGCTGTCCACGTGTCAATCTGTTAGCGCGTCCTCACCGCCGGTTGTCGTGGCGACGGTGGTGGTGAGCGACCGGAGGGATGGGGCGCGCGGCGATCGGGTTTCTCCCCCGTGCCCGATCGTCGCGTGCCGCGCCATCCCGGCCCGCCGGAAGGAGACGACGACGTGCGTACCGTTCCGGATCCCCCCGCCGTGCAGCCGGTCGGCCCCCGATGACCCGCTTCCTGGTGGTGCTCACCGACGTGCGTTCGGTCGAGGGCATCAACCGCGACGAGCGGACCGCGCCGGAGCGCCGACGGCAGGTGGTCGGCGCCAGCAGCCGGGAGGCCGCCGACCGGATCGCCGGAGCGTTCATGGCGCTGGGCATGGTGCGCGCCGGTCGGCAGCGGGTGAAGGTGATCGCGGTCGGCCGCCGACACTCCCGCGACTGAGCCGGCACGACGGCCGATCTGTCGCACGGCAATAGTCCCGTTACGCACCGTATATCCTATGCTGGCTAATCGCCGTGTCGCGCTGCGGCTCGCCGGGTATCGCCTCGCCCTATCGCCACGCACAGTAAGGTCAACCGGGTGAGCGCCACCGGCGAGCACGACCAGCCGCAGTCGCGTACGAAGAGGTGACCGGAGTGACCACCCCAGGCAAAACCCGCGTGGCGATCGTCTTCGGCGGCCGCAGCCCGGAGCACGGCATCTCCTGCGTCAGCGCCGGCAGCGTGTTCGGCGCACTCGACCCGGACGAGTTCGAGGTGGTGCCGGTCGGCATCACCCGAGCCGGTCAGTGGGTGCTGACCAGCGGAGATCCCGCCCAACTCGCGATCAACGCCCGTCAGCTACCGGAGATCACCGCCGACTCCGGCGACGACATCGTGCTGCGCGCCGACCCCACCGGCAACGGGCTGATGGTGCTCGACCCGACCGAGGGCCCCCGCGTGCTCGCCGACGTCGACGTGGTCTTCCCGGTGCTGCACGGCACGTACGGCGAGGACGGCACCATCCAGGGCATGCTGGAGATGGCCGGCATCCCCTACGTCGGGGCGAACGTGTTCGCGTCCGCGGCCGCGATGGACAAGGAGTTCACCAAGAAGCTCTGCGCCGTCGAGGGCATCCCGGTCGGCACGTACGCCGTGCTGCGCAACGGGATGACACTCACCGAGCAGGACAAGGAGCGGCTCGGGCTGCCGGTCTTCGTCAAGCCGTCCCGGGCCGGGTCGTCGTTCGGCATCACCCGGGTCACCGACTGGGCCGACCTGGACACCGCCGTCGCCGCCGCCCGGCAGTTCGACCCGAAGGTCATCATCGAGGCCGCGATCGTCGGCCGCGAGGTCGAGTGCGGCGTGCTGGAGGGCGAGGCCGGCGGCACGCCCGAGGCGTCCGTCCTGGCCGAGGTGCGGGTCGTCGCGGACCACGACTTCTACGACTTCGAGGCGAAGTACCTCGACGACTCGTGCGAGTACGACATTCCGGCCAACCTGCCGGAGCGGGTGACCCGCCAGGTGCAGGAGTACGCGGTCCGCGCGTTCACCGCGCTGGACTGCGCCGGCCTGGCCCGCGCCGACTTCTTCGTCACACCCGAGCTGGACGTCTACCTCAACGAGATCAACACGATGCCCGGGTTCACCCCGACGTCGATGTTCCCGCGGATGTGGGCGGCCTCCGGCCTGGAATATCCGAAGCTCGTCAACCGGCTGATCCGTACCGCCCAGCGGCGCGGCGTCGGCCTGCACTGAGTCGCCCGGCCCCGCTCGCGCAGGTCAGCCGGCGCGGGCGGGGTCAGCTCAGCGCTGGCAACCGGACGGGATGGCGCCGCCGGACGGCACGCTCGCCACGATCGTGCTGGAGATCGGTGACACCCACTGCAACGGCTGCTCGTACGAGCGCGGGATGCGCACCGCGACCGGCGTCTCCCGGTCGACGGTGGTGAGCACGGTCTCCGCGCCCTGCTCGGCCAGGTGCCAGCAGACCCGGTTGACCGTCCAGACCTCGTCGGTGGCGGGGAACGTCGGCTCGGTGCCGCCGCAGGCCACGGTGAGCGCGGGGTCGCCGTAGGCGGCGTTCTGCTCCGGGCCGGCGGTGACCGGCCGCTGGGCCAGGTCGCGGATGGTCGCCGGCAACTGGGAGAGCAGGGCCCGGCAGACCACGGCCGGGCGGGCGGCCAGCGCCGGGGCGGCCATCTCCACCGGGGCGGTGGACTGCACCCGGGCGGTGGTCGCGGACGGGGACGGCGCGGCGGCCGGCGTGTCCGGGGCGAGCCTGGTGACGGCCAGCACGGCCACCAGCAGCGTGATCGGCACCGCGATCAACGTGGCCACCAGAGCGGCGCCCCGATTGCTCCGGTCCCGGCCGACCGGCGCGGCGGCGGCCGGGTCGGCCGGCTCGCCGATACCGTCAGCCGGCTCGCGTGTCCCGTCGGACGTGTCGCGTGGGCCGTCGTCGTCCACCGCAGCGGAGGAGCTCGTCATCTCGTCCACCTACAGCCGCACCACCGAACACGTGAGGGTGCGCGTGATGCCGGGCACCATCTGCACCTTGCTGACAATGAGTTTGCCGAGTTCGTCGACGGTGTTCGCCTCGGTGAGGACGACCACGTCGTACGGCCCGGTGACGGCGTCGACGCGCACCACACCGGCGAGGTCCGCGATGAGACCCGCCACGTCGCGTGCGCGGCCGACCTCGGTCTGGATGAGGATGTACGCCTGTACCACGAGTAGACCTCCGTCCGTCGCCGCTCAGGAGCGGCCCGAACGGTGAAACTACCTTACGGAGCAGGTCCGATCCCTATCGGTGGTCAAGGAGCAGCGGTGAGCGAGCACGGCGGAGCCGGGCAGCACGGACGGAACGCCGGCGGCGGCACCAGCGTGTCCGGGATCGGGGAGTTCGGGCTGATCGGAAGGATCACGGCGCGACTGACGTACGGGCCGACGACCCTGCTCGGCCCCGGCGACGACGCGGCGGTGGTGGCCGCGCCGGACGGGCGGGTGGCGGCCTCCACCGACGTGCTCGTCGACGGGCGGCACTTCCGGCGGGACTGGTCCTCCGCCCGTGACGTCGGACACCGGGCGGCGGCGGCCAACCTGGCCGACATCGCGGCGATGGGCGCCACACCGACCGCCCTGCTGGTTGCCCTCTGCATGCCCGCGGACCTGGACACCGGCTGGGCCGAGGAGTTGGCCGACGGGCTCTCCGCCGAGGCGGCCACGGTCGGCGCGAGCGTCGTCGGCGGCGACATGTCGGCCAGCCCCACCCTGACTGTCGCGGTCACCGCGCTGGGCGACCTGCAGGGCCGCCCGCCCGTGCTGCGCTCGGGTGCCCGCCCGGGGGACGTGCTCGCCCTGGCCGGGCGCATCGGGTACGCGGCCGCCGGGCTGACCGTGCTCACCCGGGGCTTCCGCACCCCCCGGCTGCTGGTCGAGGCGTACCGGCGGCCGCAGGTTCCCTACCCGGCCGGGCCGCTGGCCGCCCGGCTCGGCGCCACGTCGATGATCGACGTGTCGGACGGGCTGCTCGCCGACCTCGGGCACGTGTCGGCGGCCAGCGGGGTAGCGATCGACGTGCGCCGCGCCGCGTTCGAGATACCCCGGCAGATGGCCGACGCGGCGCAGGCGCTCGGCGTCGACCCGTACACCTGGATCCTCGCCGGTGGCGACGACCACGCGCTGGTCGCGACCTTCCCGCCGGGGGTGGTGTTGCCGCCGGACTGGCGGCCGATCGGAGTGGTCACGGACGGTGTCGGGGTGACTGTCGACGGCGCGCCCCACGACGGCCCGGCTGGCTGGGACCACTTCCGGTGAGGCCCGGCGCCGGTCGTATTCTGGATACCGTGAGTGATATTGAGATCCGGGCCGTGCGGTTCGACGCATCGGTGGCGCAGCAGTTGATCCATGCCGCACTGGCCGACCTCGGTGTCCGCTACGGCGGCTCCGGTGACGACACCCCGGTCGACGCGACGGAGTTCGAGCCGCCCGATGGCGCGTTCCTCGTCGCCTATCTGGCCGGCGAGCCGGTCGGCTGCGGTGGCTGGCGCAGCCACGGCGCGGACACCGCGGAGCTGAAGAGGATGTACACGGCCCCGGCGGCGCGCGGGCGGGGCGTGGCCCGCGCCGTGCTGGCGGCCATCGAACGCTCGGCCCGTGAGCAGGGCCGCAAGCGGGTGGTGCTGGAGTGCGGTGACAAGCAGCCCGAGGCGATCGCCATGTACGGCTCCGCCGGTTACGAGCGGATCCCGAACTTCGGCTTCTACAAGGACGCGGAGGGCTGCATCTCCTTCGGCCGCACGCTCTGACCCGTGGCCTTCGGCGCTGGGTGGGCGCGCGCACGACAGAGCCGGCGGACCTCAGGGTCCGCCGGCTGAGCCGTACGAGAAGTTGTGTGGTGCCGCCGCGTCAGGCGCGGGTGACCTTGCCGGCCTTGATGCACGAGGTGCAGACCTGCAGCTTCTTGGTGTTGCCGCCACCGGCCGGGGTGCGCACCGACTGGATGTTCGGGTTCCAGCGGCGGTTGGTCTTCTTCTTGGACCAGGGCACGTTGTGGCCGAAGCCCGGCCCCTTGCCACAGACGTCGCACACGCTAGCCACGGGATACTCCTGGGATTGAAACGTTCATGAGGTTGCCGGCAGAGGTGCTGCACGGGCAACCGCGTCAGCCTACCCGATGTCCCGCCGAGGTGACCAACCGCCCTGGCCCGGTGATCAGCCGCCCCTCCGCACGTGGGCGGTGGTCGGCCCGCCGGGTGGCGGCGGTGGTTCCGGCGGCAACTGTACCTGGAGGGCGGATCCCGTCCGCCCGGGCCAGGGTGGCGGGCCGGTCGGGTGCGGGGCAACCGGACACGCCGGACGAGTCCGACGCGTGTCGGTGCGCGCCAGTAGGCTTCTGGCCGTGCTGGACACCCTCGACGCCGCCGCGGTGCGCCGTTGGTGCGCGGGTGGGCTGGCCGCGCTGAAGCGTCACCAGGGTGAGATCGACAGGCTCAACGTCTATCCGGTGCCCGACGGCGACACCGGCACCAACCTGGTGCTCACCCTCACCTCCGCCCAGCAGGCGCTCGCGATGGATCTGGACACCCTGCCCGACAGCGGCCCGACAGCCCACGGGCACGCGCTGCGGCTGATGGCCCAGGGCGCGTTGCTCGGGGCACGGGGCAACTCCGGGGTGATCCTCGCGCAGATCCTGCGGGGGTTCGCCGACGAGCTCACCGTGGCCCCGGCGGTGCGCGGCCGGGAGTTGGCCGCCGCGCTGCGCTCGGGCACCGCCGCGGCGTACACCGCTGTCGCCCAGCCGGTCGAGGGCACCCTGCTCACCGTGGTCGCGGCGGCCGCCGCCGCGGCCGACCGGGCCGACAGCGACGACCTGCCGGCGGTGGCCCGCCTCGCGGCCCGGGCGGCGGCCGAGGCGCTCGCCCGGACCCCGGAGCAGCTGCCGGCACTGGCCCGCGCGGGCGTCGTCGACGCGGGTGGGCGAGGGCTCTGCGTGCTGCTGGACGCCCTGGTCGAGGTGCTGACCGGGGAGAGCACCGCCGGGCCCGCACCGACGCCGCGCTCCGCCCGCCCGGCGGCCACCGTCGCGCGGGAGACCGGTTCCGACGAGTACGCGTACGAGGTGCAGTTCCTGCTCGACGCGGGGGCCGAGGCGGTGGCCCGGATGCGGCGGGCGCTCGCCGCACTGGGGGATTCGCTCGTCGTCGTCGGCGACGGGCGCGAGCCGGAGAGCACCTGGAACGTGCACGTGCACGTCAACGACGTGGGCGCGGCGGTCGAGGCGGGTGTCGCCGCCGGCCGCCCGTACCGGATCTCGGTGACCCGCTTCGCCGACCAACCGGAGCCGCCCCGCGGCCCGGTGTCGGACGGCCGGGCCGCGGTGGTGGTGGCCACCGGCGGCGGCATCGCCGAGCTGTTCGCCGCGGAGGGCGCGACAGTGGTGCCGGGCAACCCGTCCACGGGTGAGCTGCTGGACGCGATCCGTGGCACCGGCGCGGCCCGGGTGGTGATGCTGCCCAACGACCCCAACACGCAGGCGGTGGCGAGCGCGGCAGCCCGCGAGGCGCATCGACACGGCATCAAGGTGAGCGTGGTGCCGACCCGCTCGCCCGTGCAGGCCCTCGCAGCCCTCGCGGTCCGCGACGCCGACCGCCGCTTCGAGGACGACGTGATCGCGATGGCCGAGGCCGCCGGGGCCTGCCGTTACGCCGAGGTCTGCCATGCCAGCCGGGAGGCGCTGACCGTGGCCGGCCCGTGCCGTCCCGGTGACGTGCTGGCGCTTGTCGAGGGCGAGGTGCACCTGATCGGCACCGACCTCACCGACACCTGCGCGGCGGTTGTCGACCGGATGCTCGGCGGCGGGGGCGAGCTGGTCACCCTGTTGGCCGGGGCCGACGCTCCGGCCGGGCTCACCGATGCCGTCCGCGCGCACGTCGCGAGGCGCTGGCCGTTCGTCGAGGTGCACACGTACCCGGGCGGCCAACCGTTTTATCCGCTCCTGGTAGGGATCGAATGAGCGAACCAGCCACCGTGGACACTCCGCTGAAGAAGCTGGTCGGGGACAAGACAGCCAAGGCGCTGGCCGCACACCTCGACCTGCACACCGCGGGTGACCTGGTCTATCACTTCCCGCGTCGCTACGACGAGCGTGGCGAGCACACCGACATCCGCTCGCTGGACGTCGGCGAGCAGGTCACCGTGCTGGCCCAGGTGCAGCGCACCGCCGTGCGCCCGATGCGGCAGCGACGGGGCAACCTGCTGGAGGTGACCGTCGGTGACGGCTCCGGTGGGCTGCTGACGTTGACCTTCTTCGGCAACCAGGCGTGGCGCGAGCGGGAGCTGCGCCCCGGCCGGTGGGGGCTGTTCGCCGGCAAGGTCACCGAGTTCCGGGGCAACCGGCAGCTCAACGGCCCGGAGTACGTCCTGCTCGGCGAGGGTGGTGACGGCGAGGCGGCGGCCAGCGACGAGATCGAGGAGTTCGCCGGTGCGCTGATCCCCGTCTACCCGGCCGCCGCGGCGGTGCCGACCTGGGTGATCGCGCGGTGTGTGCGGGTCGTGCTGGACACGTTCACCCCACCGGACGATCCGCTGCCGGGCGAGGTGCGCGCCAGCCGCAAGCTGGTCGGGTTGGGCACCGCCTTGACGGAGATCCACCGGCCGTCCAGCAAGGAGGCACTGTACCGGGCGCGGCGGCGGCTCAAGTGGGACGAGGCGTTCGCCGTCCAGTTGACCCTGGTGCAGCGCAAGCACCGGGCGGCGGACTGGCCGGCCCGGCCCCGCCCGACGCGTTCCGGCGGGCTGCTGGACGCCTTCGACGCCCGACTGCCGTACGAGCTGACGGCCGGTCAGCGCGACGTCGGCGTGGAGATCGCCGCAGATCTCGCCACCCCGCACCCGATGCACCGGTTGTTGCAGGGTGAGGTGGGCTCGGGCAAGACCGTGGTGGCGTTGCGGGCGATGCTCCAGGTGGTCGACGCGGGCGGGCAGGCCGCGCTGCTGGCACCCACCGAGGTGCTGGCCGCCCAGCACCACCGCGGCATGCTCGACCTGCTCGGGCCGCTCGGGCGGGCCGGCGAGCTGGGTTCCGCCGAGCACGCCACCCGGGTCGAGCTGGTCACCGGTTCACTGGGCGCGGCGGCCCGCCGGCGGGCGCTCGGCGAGGTGGCAAGTGGCGCCGCCGGCATCGTGCTGGGCACCCACGCCCTGCTCTACGAGGGAGTCGACTTCGCCGACCTCGGCCTGGTCGTCGTCGACGAGCAGCACCGCTTCGGCGTGGAGCAACGCGACGCCCTGCGGGCCAAGGCCGACCAGCCTCCGCACGTGCTGGTGATGACCGCCACCCCGATCCCGCGCACGGTGGCGATGACCGTCTACGGCGACCTGGAGGTCTCCACCCTCTCCCAGCTGCCCCGGGGGCGGTCGCCGATCGCCTCGCACGTGGTGCCGGCCGCCGAGAAACCCGCCTATCTGGACCGGGCCTGGCGTCGGTTGCGCGAGGAGGTGGCCGCCGGCCATCAGGCGTACGTGGTGTGCCCACGCATCGGAGAGGGGCCGGCAGCGGACGAGGAGCCGCCCCCGGTGGACGACAACGGTCGTCGGCCGCCGGTGGCGGTGACCGAGGTGGCCCCGCTGCTGGCCGAGGGGCCGCTGCACGGGCTGCGGATCGGGGTGCTGCACGGTCGCCTGCCGGCCGACGAGAAGGACGCCGTGATGCGCTCCTTCGCCGCCGGTGACCTGGACGTGCTGGTGGCGACCACGGTGATCGAGGTCGGCGTGGACGTGCCGAACGCCACCGTGATGATCGTGCTGGACGCCGACCGGTTCGGGGTCTCCCAACTGCACCAGTTGCGGGGGCGGGTCGGCCGGGGCGCCGCCGCCGGGCTCTGCCTGCTGGTCAGCGAGGCGGCCGAGGGCTCGTCGGCACGGGAACGGCTGGACGCGGTGGCGTCCACGAGCGACGGCTTCAAGCTCGCCGAGTTGGATCTGGAGCAGCGCCGCGAGGGTGACGTGCTGGGTGCGACCCAGTCCGGGCACCGCTCCCACCTGCGGCTGCTGTCGCTGCGCCGCGACGCCGACCTGATCCGCGACGCCCGCGCCGAGGCGATCACCCTGATCGAGGACGACCCGGACCTGACGCGTAATCCGGCGCTGGCCGCCTCGGTCGCCGCACTCGTCGACGAGGAACGCGCCGAATACCTGGAGAAGGGCTGAGGCTCTCCTAGCGCAGCGCGTGCCGGGCGATGACGAGGTCGTCGCGTTGCAGGATCGCGACCTGTAGCTGTTGGAGGCGTCCAGACGGCTCGATGCCCAGGGCTTCGCCGAAGGACCTACGAGCTTTCTGGTAGGCGCCGAGTGCTCCGGCCGGATCGCCGGTGAGGTACAGCGCTCGCATGAGTTGTTCCCAGGGGCGGTCGCGCAGGGGCTGGTCGAGCACGAGGGCACGGATGTCGTGCAGGAGGCTGCTGGTGGCTCCGAGCGCAAGGCGTGCGTCGACGAAGTCTTCGGTGGCGATGATGCGCTGTTCGTCGAGGTCGGCGAGTTGTTGTGTGATGGTGCCGGTGGCGGTGATGTTGTCGCCCGCCGGGCCTCGCCAGAGCGCGAGAGCGTCGTGCAGCAGCGCTGCCGCGGGGGCGTGGTCGCCGGCCCTGAGGTGGGCCTGGCCGCGTCGGGCGAGGTCGGAGAAGACGTTGACGTCCAACTCCTTGGGTCCAAGGGTGAAGAGGTAGCCGCCACCGTCGGAGACGGTGACCAGCCGTGCCGCCAGACGGGGATCGGCGTTACCCAGGATGGCGCGTACCCGAGCGAGGTAACTGCGGAGATTTGACAACGCAGAGCGGGGTGGCGTCGCCCAGAGCGACTGGACGAGTCTGCGGTTGCTGACGCGCTGCCCGCCAGCGAGGAGAAGCGCAGCAAGCACCGCCCTGAGCATGGCCGCAGCGTCCAGGCTCAGGACTGCTCCGTCAACAGATGCCTCCAACGTGCCGAGGAGGGCAAATCTGATCTCCAACCGGACTCCCCTGTGTGACTCGATCACGACCGTAGGTGTCGCACTGGCAACTCACAAGCCCGCGCCACGATGAAACGAAACTTTTCGATGTGCGGGTGATGTGCTGATCGGCATGCGGCCGATGCGCAACGGCTGGTCAGCATGATCTGTCAGCTGGGCTGTGAGTGTTGGGGGAGCCATGGGCCACCGTGGGCATCGTGTTTTCTGCGTCGGGGTCGGCGCTCGTAGAACGTGGCGGTCGTCGCTCGCGGTCTTGGTAGCTCTGCTGTTGCCCATGTCAGTGGTGGTGCTCGACGGACCGGTTGCCGCGCTGGCAGCACCGTCACCGAGATGTCCTGATTCGGCGAACGATGAGGCGACGGCAACCCGAGCCGCAGCCTCTTGTCGTGGCCAGGTCGAGGTGGCGTCCGCGCGGGACGAGAAGCTGCAGGTGTTCGCGAACCCGAACGGCTCCTTCACCGCCCGCGTCGCAGCCACCGCCCAGCGCGTACGCGACCGGTCCGGCCAGTGGGTCAAGCCGGATCCGGCACTGCACCTGGCCGCTGACGGCAGCATCGTCCCGGCCGCGACCTCGCTACGGATCTCGTTCTCCGGGGGCGGCACCGGGCCGGCCGCAACCATCGGCAAGGGCTCCGCCGAGTTGAGCCTGCACTGGCCGACCGCGCTTCCCACACCGAAGCTCAGCGGCGCCCGCGCCACGTACCCGGAGGTTCTTCCCGGTGTCGACCTGGTGTTGACCGCGGAGGTTGAGGGCTACTCCGAGTTGTTGGTGGTCAAGGACGCCAAGGCCGCCGCCAACCCTGCCCTGGCCAACGTGCGTTTTGGCACCACCAGCAAGGGTCTGCGGCTTCGGCAGGGCCCGGCCGGCGACCTGACGGCGGTCGACAATGCGGGCGTCACGCTGTTTGGTTCCGGCGCGCCGGCGATGTGGGACTCCTCGGAGTCCACAGACCGCGCTGCCGGGCCGAACCTGGGCTCACGGCTGGCCGGCCCCGCCGCAGCGCAGGCGGCGATGCCAGTTCAGCTCACCGGCACCGAACTCGTGGTTCGTCCGGATGTCAACATGCTCCGCGACAAGGCGACGACGTACCCGGTCTACATCGACCCGGCGTTCGGCAAGTCCGCCTGGACCATGATCAACAGCACCTATCCGACCCAGCCCTACTGGAGCTACGACAAGCAGGACTGCCCCGACCCGTACGGATCCATCCAGTGCGCCAAGGTGGGTTACACCAACACACCGAAGAGCATGATCTACCGGTCCTTGTTCGCCTTCGGAATCGGCAGTCTCCTGCACAAGCACGTGCAGGACGCCAAGCTGTCGATGGACACCGTGTACTCCTGGACGAACACCGACTACGGCACGCAGGTGCGGGTGACCGGGGGAATCAACTCCGGCACCACCTGGTCGAACAACGCCGCCAGCTGGGGCGCGGTGGTGGCCACGGCCAACAGCCACGCACATGACCGGGTGCGCCGCCGCACCGAGTGGGGCGTCACCAGCGCCTTGCAGGCGGCATCCGGGGGGACGTCCAGCACTCTGACGCTCGGCCTTCGGGCGGTGAGCGAGTCGGACGTGAACAACTGGAAGAAGTTCGACGCCGGCACCGCCCTGCTGACCGTCATCTACAACTCGTACCCGAACGCGCCGGATTCGTTGAGTGTGGCGGGCGGTCCGTGTCTCACTGGTGCCTCTCGGCCGTACCTCCGGACGCTGACCCCGGCCCTGAGGGCACGACTCACCGACCCCGACGGTACGTCCCGGCTGCTCAAGGGCACCTTCCACTGGTGGAAGCTCACCGGCGGCACACGCAACAGCACGGACTCGGTCGCGCAGGGCTCGATCGTCGCGGGCCAGTACGCCAACGTGACAGTTCCGTCCGGACGGCTCGCCGACGGCGGCGTGTACGTCGTGCAGGCCATTGCCAACGACGGCATCGATAACGGGCAGTACTCGTCGACCTGCGAGTTCGAGGTCGATGTGACGTCGCCCGCAGCGCCCAGCGCGGTCACCTCGACCGACTACCCCAACGACGGCCAGGCCCACGGTGGTGTCGGCATGCCCGGCACCTTCACCCTGAGGCCACCGACGAGCACACCGACCGACTTCGCCGGGTACGCGTACACCCTTGACCCGGGTGTCAGCGCGGCGAGCGCAACCCAGGTGACCGCCAGCGCCGACCACACCGCGACGATCTCGATCAACCCGGTCGTCGACCAGGCGTACAACCTGCGGGTGTGGTCGCGCGACAAGGCCGGCAACTTCTCCACCTCGCCGTATGTCTACGTCTTCACCGTACGCGCGGGATCGGGACCGGATGCGCGCTGGACCTTCGACGACCGGGCTGGCACGGACGTCTCCGAGCACGGCAACACCCTGACGGTCGTCAATCGTGGCACCTGGACGCCCGGCCGCGGGGGCTATGGCAGTGCCCTGCTGTTGGCCGCCCCTTGGGCGCATGCGGTGACCACCGGATCGGTAGTCACCCGGGACCCGCAGACGGGCGGGCCTACCACCCTGCATTCCAACCGTAGCTTCAGTGTGGCGGCCACGGTCCGGCTGGACAGCACCGCCGGCGCCGGTGAACGGGCGGTCGTCGCCCAGGACGGTAACCGGACGTCACCGTTCGTGCTCAGCTACAGCATCATCGACAGGAAATGGCGTTTCGCCGTCGCAGACACCGACGTGGACGGACCTGCGATCGCTGCGATCCTTTCCGATTCGACGGCGGCGGCCGGAGTCTGGACCAGGCTGCTTGCCACCTACGACGGCACCACCCACGCGCTCCGGCTCTATGTCGACGGTGTGCTGCAGACGGCAACCGCGACGTCCACGACGTTCGACGCCACCGGCCCGGTGACTGTCGGGCGGGCACGGTTAGGTGGGACCCAGACCAGCTACTTCCCCGGAGCGATCGACGACGTTCGGATGTACGGCCGGGTGGTGCTCGCCACGGAGTCGGAGTTCACCCTCCTCAAGTTGCCCAACCCGCCAATCGTGACGACGCCGAACGGCACCTCCGCGTACGCCGGTCAGACACTGCAGGCGGTGCTGAGTGCTGGCGGGGACACGGCCGTGACAAAGGTGCAGTACCAGCTGGGCGTGTCTGGCGCGGTCACCACGGTGGCCCTGCCGGCAGCGGGCGGGCAGACGACGGTCAACGTGACGGCGTCCACGGTCGGCACGCCGATGCTCATGGTGCAGGGGATCGACGCGGCGGGCCTCAAGTCACCGATCGCCTCGACCCTGCTGAATTTTCGAGAAGCGCCCGCGCTCACCGGCAAGGTGACCGATGCGAACACTGGCGCGGCAGTGGCTGGCGTCACGGTGCGGTTGTCCCCCGGGGACCTGACGCAGATCACGAGTGCGACGGGGACCTACAGCTTTACGGGAATCGCCGCCGGCACGTACAACGTGACCGCGACGAACGGCGGAAGTGGCTGCACCGGTCGAATCGCAACCACCGAGGTCGACGTCGACCGGAGCTTCACCATCGACCTGATGCTGGCACCGCAGTCGGACGTCTATGGCTACACCTGCAAGACGGCGCCGAACACCGCCTTCCTCAGGGGTACCAAACCGTTGACATCCACTGAAGGTGATTCAGGTAACGAGGCGATTAAGTTCCCGTTCGCATTCCCGTACTACGGCAAGGTCTATGACACGGCTTGGGTGTCGACGCGTGGTGTCGTCACCTTCAAGGAACCGCATGGTTGGGTCCCAGCCCCGGCCGGCAGCTTGCCTGACCAGCTGCACGCGCCGCTCGCTGCGGTCCTTCCATTTTGGGACAACTTGATGGTCGACAGCTCTGCTGGCATCTGGACAGGAACAACTGGGAGCGGCGAGGAGCAGCGGTTCGTTGTGGAATGGCGTGATGTGCAATCCTGGCCATCTGACGCCACTTTTAGCTTCGAGGTGCTATTCGCGCCGAGCGGCGATATTACCTTTAACTACTCGGGTGGTGCGGACGACAGGTCGAATGGCGGCGCTGCCACGGTTGGCATAACCAGTGGCGGTGGACAGTATGGCCTGGAATATTCCTTCCAAGAGCCGGTGCTCAAAGCGGGTGCGGCGGTGACGTTCGCGTATCCTGATGACCCGTGGCCAATCCCGTCTGGTTCGCTTTCGGGGACAGTCTTCCGTGGTGGTTCGCCGGTTCCTGGAGCGTTGGTCGAACTCGGGCAAGAGCATGCTGTGTCGGACGACTCTGGCCGCTACGTCTTCACTGACCTGGAGGACGGTACCTACGGTATCGAGGCGCTCCAAGGGTGCGATCGAGGCAACGTGCCGAACGCGACCATCGACGGTGAAGTGACGGTCGATCTGCAGTTGAGCACTTACTTTGATGACTTCGGCTACTCATGCAGTCTGGAGCAGATGGAATGGGTTCCCGGTGAAACGGTGATGCCCAATGGTGACTCTGATATTCGCCTGCCATTCACCTTCCCGGCCTACGGTAAACAGTACACGACCGCCGAATCAATGAGTGAGATTGGGGTGTATCTGAAGGATCCAGATGGTGACTCCATCGATGGTGATATTGAATTTTGGCCGGGTGCAAATCCTGTGAGTGACGAGCAGTCAAGCACGTTGACTGCAGTGGTGGGTGCTGCCCCTCGCCGGCGGTTTATTATTGAGGGCCGCAATTACAGCTTCGAAGAGCGGCCGGACCTTCGCCTGACTTGGGAGATGGTAATCGGGGAGGATGGGTCATTGAGGATGGCATTCAAAGATCCGCCAGATCCGTCTCAGGTTCCCTACACCGAATCTGTTTGGTTCAGCGCCAATGGTTACTACGGGATCGAGTATTACGAGGACGGTTACGGCTTTCCTGCGGGCAAGGCCGTCGTGATTCACCCTCCCGCCATCGGTTCATGACGTGCACCCCCGCCTGCGCACCCCTGATCTGTGGAGGTCACCGGTGAGATCCCGCTCGTACCGCGTTCGCGCGGTGCTCGCGATGCTGGTCACGACCGCGCTCGTCGTCACCATGCACCAGCAGCCTGTCATCGCGGCGAAGCCGAAGCCCTTCACTCCGCCGAAGGCCGCGGCGCAGCCGAGCGTCCCGGTGCGGAAGGTGTCGGCTCTCCCGTCACCGGTGAGCCACCTGCCGCAGGCGGGGAGCCTTCCGGCACCGGTGTGGCCGTCCGCCGGTAGTGCCGACGCCGCGCTCTCGGCGCCGACGGGCTCGCCGGTCTCCTTCCGGCCGCCGGCGGCGTCGGTAGCGGCCAGGTCGGGTCCACCGCCGTCCCGCATGCACCTCGACGTGCTTGACCAGAAGGCATCGGCGCGAGCGAACGTGGCCGGTCTGCTGTTCCGGGTACGGCGTGGTGACGGCGCAACTGCTGCGGCTCCGGTCGGCGTCGCGGTGGACTACGGCAGATTCGCCACCGCGTACGGCGCCGACTGGTCGAGCCGGTTGCGCCTGGTGCGGCTCCCGGAATGCGCGTTGACCTCGCCGGAAAGCACGCAGTGCGCAGGCAGTGAGGTGCCGACCCGCAACGACACGGTGGCGAAGCGGGCCACCGCCGACATCGCGGTCGGGGGCGATCAGTTGCTGGCGCTCACGGCGGCGCCGTCCGGCCCGGCCGGCAGCTACGGCGCCACCAAGCTGTCGTCGTCCGGGACCTGGTCGGCGGGCGGGTCGTCGGGCAACTTCTCCTGGTCGTACCCGATGCGGGTGCCGCC
Organism: Micromonospora sp. NPDC049101; assembly: GCF_040648675.1. NCBI lineage: Bacteria > Bacillati > Actinomycetota > Actinomycetes > Micromonosporales > Micromonosporaceae > Micromonospora > Micromonospora sp. NPDC049101. The sequence continues at coordinate 17,799 of NZ_JBEZED010000031.1, forward strand.
GGGGATGGGTGGCCCGATGCCGACTGTCGAACTGGGCTACTCGTCGCAGGCCGTCGACGGGCGGATGGCCTCCTCGAACAACCAGCCGTCCGAGGTGGGCGAGGGTTTCGAGCTTTCCACGAATGGCTTCATCGAGCGCCGTTACAAACCCTGTAGCGATGACACCACGAACGGCAACAACGCCGGCGACGCCGACAAGCACGCCGATGACCAGTGCTGGGCCACCGACAACGCGTCGTTGAGTCTGAACGGTTCGGGCGGCGACCTGATCAAGGACGCCAGCACGGCGAACCTGTGGCACCTGCGCAACGACGACGGCTCGCGGATCGAGCACCGGACCGGCGCCGACAACGGAGCGCTCAACGGTGAGTGGTGGGTCGTCACGACGGCGAACGGCACCCAGTACTGGTTCGGCCGCAACAAGCTTCCCGGCTGGACCACGGGCGCCACCACCAGTTCGACCTGGACGGTGCCGGTCTTCGGCAACCAGAGTGGCGAGCCCTGCCACCAGGACGAGTTCAAGGCGTCGTCGTGCACCCAGGCGTGGCGGTGGAATCTCGACTACGTCGTCGACCCGCACGGCAACACCATGTCGTACTGGTACAAGACCGAGTCGAACAACTACCAGTCCACCACCACCAAGGTCCACTCGTACGTCCGTGACGGCTACCTCGACCACGTCAGCTACGGCACCCGGGTCGAGCCAGATCTGGCCACCGGCAAGGACACGATCTTCACCGGGCATGCGGCGGCGCAGGTGACCTTCGGCTACGGCGACCGCTGTCTGAACGACTGCGGCACCCACGACGCCAAGCACTGGCCGGACACCCCGTGGGATCTGGACTGCTCGAGCGGCACCGCGTGTGACGCCCGGATGCCGTCGTTCTACAGCACCCGGCGCCTCAGCACGGTCACCACCAGCACCTACGACGCGTCGAGTGGCAAGTTCCGCAACGTCGAACAGTGGGCGCTCACCCACGCGTATCCCGACCCGGAAGACGGCACGCGGGCCGGCCTCTGGCTGGAGAAGATCAGCCACACCGGCCTGGTGGGCACGACGACGACGCTCCCGGACGTGACCTTCACCGGTAAGGCCAAGGCCAACCGGGTCGACACCGTCGACAACTCGCCGCCGATGAACTGGATGCGGCTCACCGACATCAACACCGAGACCGGTGCGATCGTCCACGTCGACTACCTCGACTCCGACTGCGTCGCCCAGAGGAACGTGCCGACGTCGCCGCAGAACAACACCCTGCGGTGCTACCCCGTTCGCTGGGCACCGCCGGGCTTCAGCGAGAAGACCGACTACTTCAACCGGTACGTCGTTAACGAGGTCACCGAGACCGACAAGACGGGTCGGTCCACCCGTGTCCTGCACCACTACACCTACATCGGCGACCCGGCGTGGCACTACACCGACGACGACGGCCTGATCTCCGACGACGCCAAGACCTGGTCCCAGTGGCGGGGGTACGGCAAGGTCGGCGTCACCACCGGCGACCCGGGCGGACAGACGTACACCGAGTCGACCTTCTTCCGTGGCATGAACGGCGACCACCTGCCGAGCGGAACCCGGTCCGTGTCGGTCACCGACTCGCAGAAGGGCTCGGTGCCGGACGAGGACGCGTACGCCGGCATGACCCGCGAGACGCGCACGTTCCTCGGTCCCGGCGGCCCCGAGGTCTCCGGGGAGATTCACGACCCGTGGCAGTCGGCACCCACCGCAAGTCGGACGATCAACGGGGTCACCGTCCACGCCCGCTTCGTCAACACCGAGGGCACCCATTCGCGGGTCACCCTCGATCACGCGCCGTGGGTCCGCAAGACCTACAGCAGGAGCACGTTCGACGAGTACGGCATGGTCACCAGGGAGGACGACTACGGCGACGAGGCGGTGACCGGCGACGAGCAGTGCACGGCCACCACGTTCGAGCCGCGGAACACGTCGGATTGGCTAGTGTCACTGCCGCACCGTGTGCAGACGTACGCGCTGGAATGCGCGAAGACCACTGGCACCGTTGCCGAGGCCGACGTGATCGGCGACGGGCGCACCCTCTACGACGGGCACACCTACGGCGTCGCCCCCAGCAGAGGCGACGTCACCAAGACCGAACAGATGAGCGCGTACAACAGCGGCAGCCCGACGTACGTGCAGGTGACCCGTTCCGCATACGACGACCTCGGCCGCGCGGTCGAGTCGTGGGACGCCCTCGACCACCACTCGGCGACCACGTACACACCCCTGCGCACCGGTCCCGTGACCCAGACCGTGGACACCAATCCGAAGGACTGGCAGACCACCACGACTGTCGAACCGGCGTGGGGGCTGGCCACCTCGACCACCGACGTCAACCTGTTGAGCACCAACCTCACCTACGACGGCCTCGGCCGGCTCAAGAAGGTGTGGCTGCCGGGGCGGAACCCCGCCTCGGACACCCCCGATGTGGCGTACGACTACCTGATCCGCACCGATGGTGTGAACGCGGTGACGACCAGCCACCTGAACCCCAAGGGTGGTGTCACCAAGTCCTACAGCCTGTACGACGGGCTGCTGCGGCCGCGACAGACGCAGACCGCGTCACCCAAGGGCGGCCGGATCCTCACCGACACCTTCTACGACGCCGCCGGTCGGCAGGTGCTGGACTACGGCGCCTACTACGACAGGACCGGAGGGCCCGGCACCGATCTGGTGCAGCCGCTGATCCGCGAGGACGTACCGAACCAGACCGCGACCAGGTACGACGGTGCTGGCCGACCCGTCACCTCCATGTTCACGCCCAAGGGGGCTGAGCGCTGGCGGACCACGACTGTCTACGGCGGCGACCACACGGATGTCGAGCCACCCACCGGCGCGACCGCGACGTCCACCTGGACCGATGCGCGCGGCCGGACGGTGCAGCTGCGCCAGTACCCGACCCGTTCGGCCACCGGCACCGACTTCGACCACACCGACTACAGCTACAACCGCCGCGGTCTGCTCGACTCGGTCACCACGCCCGACGGCAGCAAGTGGGCGTACGGCTACGACCTGCGGGGGCGGCAGACCAGCACGACCGATCCGGATGCCGGCAAGGCAACCAAGAGGTACGACGTCGCCGGACGGCTGACCGGCAGCACGGACGCCAACTCGGTCTCCCTCACGTACACCTACGACGCCCTGGACCGCAAGACGGCCCTGTACAAGGGCACCAGCCCCACCTCCAGTGGGCAGCTCGCCCAGTGGGACTACGACGAGGCGACCTTCGCCGACGGAGTTACCCCGGTCAAGGGGCAGCTCTTCCAGTCGAGTCGAATCGACTCCAACCGCCGCTACGTCAAGGCCGTCAAGCAGTACGACGAGCGCTACCAGCCGCTGACCAGCAGCGTGACGATCCCCAACGCGGAAACCGGAATCGGCGGCACCTTCGTCTTCGGCTCGGGGTACAACCCGGACGGCAGTGTCAGCGGGCTCAGCTACCCGGCCACCGGTGACCTGCAGGCGGAAAGCGTCCTGAACCACTACACCGACTTCGACCAGCCCCTCAGTCTGACCGACCTCTACGGCAACTCGTCCGAGGCGAGCATCGTCTCCGACAGCCAGTACGACGCTCTGGCCCACGCCACCCAGTACACGCTCTACACCGGCATGTTCAGCAGCACCGGCTCCCGCGCGTACCTGTCCTTCGAGACCGACCAGACCACCGGACGGCTCAACGAGATCAAGGTGCACCGCGACGGCGTCACGCCCAACACCGTCACCGACACGCACTACACCTACGACGACGCCGGCAACGTCACCAAGATCGCGGACGCGCCCACCGGCGGCGGCTACACCGACATCCAGTGCTTCACCTACGACCGCTACCAACGGATCCAGGACGCCTGGACGCCGAATGCCGACGACTGCTCGGCGCCCACCGCCGCCGCGCTCGGCGGACCCGCGCCGTACTGGCAGAGCTACAGCTACACCCTCGGCGGTGCTCGGCAGCAGCTCACCGACCACGCCACACCGAACGGCGACGTCAAGACCGATTACCAGTTCAGCGACAGCGCGCCCTCCGATCCGAGCGCCGGGCAACCCCACGCACTGCGTGGCACCACCACGACCGACAACAGCGGCACGCGGAGCGCGACGTACACCTACGACAAGGCCGGCAACACCAAGACCCGCCCCGGACCGAACGGAACCCAGACCCTGATCTGGGACGCCGAGGGTCACCTCCAAAGCTCCACCGACACCGCCGGCACGGTCAGCTACCTGTACGACGCCGACGGCAACCGCCTGATCAGTCGAGACACCACCGGCCGGACCCTCTACCTGCCGAACGAGGAACTCCGATACACCAACAGCACCGCGACGGCGGCGTGCACCCGCTACTACCCGTTCGGCGGGGGAACTGTCGCCCAGCGCACCGCGAAGGGACTGACCTGGCTGGCAAGCGACCACCAGGGCACCCAGGACGTCACACTGGACGAGAAGACCCAGGCGGTCGCCATCCGCAGGCAGACCCCGTTCGGCACGGCACGCGGCCAGGCGACCCCCTGGGTCAACACCAAGGGCTTCGTCGGCGGCACCGCGGATCCGACCGGTCTGACGCACCTGGGCGCCCGCGAGTACGACCCGTCCCTGGGCCGGTTCATCTCGGTCGACCCGATGCTCAACACCAGCGACCCGCAGTCGATGGAGGGCTACGCGTACGCGGACAACAGCCCGGTGGTGCACGCGGACCCATCCGGCCTGATGATCGTCTCGGACGGCGGAGGATTCGCCACCGGCCCCCCGGCCGCCACCGCACCCGACCCAGCCCAGACGAAACCATCGCCCACGAAGCCGCCCAAGCCCAAGAAGTGTGGCTGGGGCTGCAAGCTCAAGAAGCCGTTCACCGCGACCGCCAACTGGGTCGACGACCACAAGGCGACCATCGCCGGAGTCGCCGTGGGCGTGGCCGTCGGTGTCGGCTGCGGCTTTGCCATCGGTTGGACCGGGGCCGGAGCGGTCGCCTGCGGAGCCCTCGCCGGCGCCGCCGGCAACATGGTCACGTACGCCATCGAGACCAAGGTCGAACACAAGGGCAATTTCAGCCTCGGCGGCATGCTCATCCAGGGCGCGGTCGGTGCGGTCGTCGGCGGCGTCATGGCCGGCCTCGGTTCGGTAGCCGGCCAAGCCCTCAAGGCCGGAGTGTCGTCACTGCTGTCCGGAGCAGGTGCGCGGGCCGCAGCAGCGGCCGGTGGCACGGCGGCGAAGAAGGAGGCCGGCGCGATAGTTAGCGGCCTCACCCGAAACGCCTTCACCAAGTCTGCGACGAAGGCTGCCCAGGGGGCTTCGGCAGCCCGCTCCAGCAGCATGGCCGGCGAGTACGATCCGGCCGCGTGGAAGCCGACTGTGACCCACGAGAACGGGGCGACGGGCATCGGCAATGATCCCAATACCGCTGCGGCCCTGCGATTCGCGCCGCGTCTTCCCGATGTTCACAATGTAGTGATCCATGGTAACGCTGACGGGTTTGCGAACGGAACTACGGCCCGAACTGTGGCGGATGCCGTCAGGGCAAATCCGAGCTACAAGGAGGGCCAACCCGTCTGCCTGATCACGTGCTACGGCGGTAACATGACCTACTCGATGTTCCGGGAAATGCGCGCCGATGTGTCCGGATACACCCAAAAGCTCTTCGTCAATCCTGATGGAACGTTCGCGGGTGGTGGTGAGTGGCAAGGCTATAAGATGGAGAGTGATTCGTGGCTTCTCGACGATTGAGATACTTCGGATTCTATGACGACCTCGGATACTCCGTGGGTAAAGCCGTAAGTGTCGGAAATATCGAGCGTTCGGCGTCCCGGGACAAGACTGCCATCGTTGCATATCTTCGCTCCGGGGTGCCCTTAGTGGTTGTGCCTGGCAGTGTCCGTGATCCCTTGGCTTCGATGGATCGTGCAATCACAGGCGGAGAGAGCGTCCTAACGGATGGTGTGTGGGTCTGGCCCCGGATAGTGGCAGAGTTGGTAGATGTGCATGACCTCGCTGTTCCCGGTGATTTTCACGCACACATGGAAGCGTCCGCTTTCACTCCACCTCTTCTGACTGAGGGCGAGGTGCGCGACGTCTTTGTCGATGCCAAACAGGCGCTTTCGTTTGAACCACGTGTCGGAACGGCACGGGAGAGATTGCTAATTCTCGACGTGCGCGGTGTTCATGATGGTGCCGTTGTCTGTACGGCACGAGCAGAGGGAGGGCCGCTTCGTGAGGGGCGGAAATTGTGGAACCATCCTTATGGTGATGCCCTGACGATCGCTACGATAACTGGTTCCGCTGGCCGCTTGGATCACCTGTCTGACGGTCAGACGGCCAGAGTGACTCTTGCAGGTCCCGGGTTCGGCCACGTTGCAGCGGGGGCAGTTCTGGTTGTTTCAGAGGAATGATCATCACTCTGTATGCGGCGGGCCAGGCGGCGCGCATCACTAGACTTCGCCAGCACTGATCAAGTGCTCGGCCGGTCGCAGGGTGGGTTGACGCCTAAATTGCACCTAGGCTGCGAGCGGGGCAGAATCCTTTCGCCTTCGTATTGGCCGCCGTCAAGCAGGCAGTCCGCAGCGGATGTTGTTGTGGCACAAGCAACTCGGGCAAGGAAATGCCGAAATGCGGCCTATAACAAGGCAACTGGTGAGTACGCGGCTGTTGCACTTTCCTTGCAACGGGTGGGCTGGGACCTGCTATACTTGCGCGTTGAATGGTGACTTCTGCAAGTCCTGCAAGGCGTTGTTCCGCTCAACTCCGAGATGCTCTTTCTGCCAGATCTCTTGATTACTCGGGAACAAGTTTCACACCGACCAGGACGGCGTCTGCCGAGAGCCCGGCTCAGCCAGCTGCCGTAGCGGGCGACTGCGACGAATGTGCCGCGGTCAGGAGGGCCGCGCTGGCGTTCGACGGGCTCTACGGAGGGCTTTCGGTGGTGTCGCTGGGCGGGCCGCTAGAGGGCCGGGTGACGTTTGGTGCCGACGCTCGCAGCATCCCGCGACACCGGGGACGGTGCGGGAACATCTTCCGCTGCGGTGACCACCCCTCGATCCAGTGTGCCATCGCCGCTGCAGCTGACGGGACTCTCGGCTGTTCCTGGTCTGGAGAGTTCACTCCACTGTTCGATTCTGTGGAGTCGTTCATCGAGAACGCCGCGGCGTGGGGCGACGTCCAGGGATGGCGCTATGTGGCAGTGGGTGACCTGCCACTGGACGTCGTGCTGGATGCTTTCGACGAGCTGACTGCAGACGTCCGAGCCTCGGGGCAGTTCTCTGGTTGGTGGACCGCCCAGGACCTGACAGTGGTCGCTCAGCGATATTTGAACCCGGCAAGGAGCAGGCGCCCGCAGGTCTCCGTCGTGGCGAGGACCCGCGGGGCGCAGGAGAAGGCCCGGCATCGCCTTGCCTCGGCGGGAGCGGAAGAGGTTGCCTTCAAGGCAGCCGAACTGAGCGGAACGGTGTCCACACTCCGCCTTGACTGACCTTGGCCCATCAAGGACTGTCCAGAGGCGGGCCAGAACGAGGAATTGCCCTCCGACAATGACCGAGGGCGCGTCGACCAGATGGTCGACGCGCCCTCAGTTTCTGTCAGAGCGTGTTGTCTCAGGCGGTGAAGCGGACCCGACGACGACGCGCCATCACGAACAGACCAGCACCAGCGGCGAGCAGCACCACGGCGCCAGCGATGATCCCGCCGGTCGCGGCACCGGTCAGCGGCAGCGCCGGCTCGTCCTTGTCGCCGCCGCCCTGGCCGCAGTTCGCCGGCTGGGTGTACGGGACGGTCTCCGACTCCTCGACCACGTCGTACTTGACCGTGACCTTGAGGCCCGGGTACGCGTCGAAGCTGACGGACGTGGTCTTACCCGGCTCGGACGCGAGCGTCTTGGTGACGCCCTTCTCGGTGGTCATCGTTGCCGAGAAGGCGATGCCCTTGGCCGGGTTCTTGACGGTGAAGGTCATGTTGTCGCAGGTCTGGTCGAGCTCGAACGCGGGCTCTTCCCCCTCGAGCGGGGCCGACGGCGTCGCCGACGGGGTTGCCGACGGCGTCACGGTCGGGCTGGATGCCGACGGCGACGGGGTGACCACGGGCGACTTGGTCGGCGTCGGCGAGGTGCTCGGCGAGGGGGTGGGCGACCCGGTGGGCGTCGGGGTGGGCGACGGCGACTGCGTCGGGCTGCAGTTCTTGCTGGGTCGAGCGGTGACCGTGCGCTCCCCGTCGTGGCTCGTGCCGTTGCGGTCCCAGTGCGCAGCCACGGTGAGCTCGATCTTGGGGATCTTGCCCTTGAAGGTGTGGGTCTGGGTGCCGGTCAGCGGGCCCTCACTCTGCTGCTCAAGCTTCGCTCCCAGCGCCAGGCTGCCGGTGATGTCACCCGGCATCGTGGACTTGAGCTTGGTGATGAAGCCGTAAATGTCGGTTTCGGTGCTGATCACGGACCACTTGACGGTCACCGTGCCATCCTTGGCGGCGCAGTAGCTGCCAGAGGGCTCGGGGTGGTGCGCGGATGCCGGGCCGGCGAACGTCGCTGCGCCGGTGAGGCCGATCAGCGCGCCTGCGGCGATGGCCGCGATGCGCCGCAACGGAGACTTGGGGAGGTTCAACGCCTGCTCCTGGTGAGGGGGGTACGGATCGCGTGCGGTGAGGTCGGGAGGCGGGGCGACCGGGTAGGTCGTCTGCTCACCGGGACGTCGCGACGCGGGGGTGTTCCCGCGCGAAGCGGGGACAGAGGGTGACTGTACTGACGAGTCATGAATGAGGGGAGTTCTCATCATTGCCATTGGGCAATGTAGTTGATTCGTGATCTTTGATGAACGGAAGGTGGTCAACTGATCACTGAGGACGGGGTGGTGCCCATGGTCGGCTGGCGGCTCCGCAGTGGACCGGGCGGCGGCGACAGAGGTCAGGGGCGTTTCAGACGCGACGGACGCCGTCAAGACCCGGCGGAGATGTCGTCCGGGGTGGCGATACGGCGGTGCTGGTCGTGGTCGGCGCCGGCTCGCGTAGCGTCGCGGGCATGAGCAGGAGGAGACGGTGACCCGGATCGTGGCCGGGACGCTCGGCGGGCGGCGGATCGCCGCGCCCCCCGGCGCCGGCACCCGACCCACCTCCGACCGGGTCCGGGAGGCGCTGTTCAGTGCCGTCCAGGCCGAGGTCGACCTCGACGGCACCCGCTTCGCCGACCTGTACGCGGGCTCCGGTGCGGTCGGGTTGGAGGCGCTCTCCCGGGGTGCCCGGCACGTCCTGCTGGTGGAGTCCGATCCGCGGGCGGCTCGGGTGATCCGGGAGAACGTGGCGACCCTGGGCGTCGGCCCGGCTGTCCGCCTGGTTGCCGGGAAGGTCGCGACGGTGCTGGCCGCCGGCCCGGACGGCGGGCCGTACGACGTGGTCTTCGCCGACCCGCCGTACGCGGTGCCGGATGCGGAGATCACCTCGCTGCTGACGACGCTCGTCGATGGTGGCTGGCTGGTGCCCGATGCGCTGGTGGTGGTGGAGCGGTCCAGCCGTACCAGGCAGTTCGACTGGGTGGAGGGGATCACCCCGGACCGCAGTCGCCGGTACGGCGAGACCACCCTTTGGTACGGTCGCCGATCATGAGACGTGCGGTGTGCCCCGGTTCGTTCGACCCGGTCACCAACGGACACCTCGACATCATCGGGCGGGCCAGTCGGCTCTTCGACGAGGTGGTGGTTGGCGTCCTGGTGAACCAGTCCAAGAGTGGCCTGTTCACCGTCGAGGAGCGGATCGACATGCTCCGCGAGGTGACCTCGTCGTACGGCAACGTGCGGGTCGAGTCGTTCCGCGGGTTGCTTGTCGACTTCTGCCGGGCCCAACAGGCCAGTGTGCTGATCAAAGGCCTGCGGGCGGTCAGCGACTTCGACTACGAGTTGCAGATGGCCCAGATGAACATCGGGCTGGCCGGCGTCGAGACGCTCTTCATGCCGACCAACCCGCTCTACTCGTTCCTCTCCTCAAGCTTGGTCAAGGACGTGGCGAAGTGGGGCGGCGACATCTCCGCCCACGTGCCCGACCCGGTCCGCGAAGCCCTACAGGCCCGCCTGGGCCCCCGCCCCTGACCCAAACCCCACCCGCACCCCACCCCGGCGATCTTGCAGTTTCGGTCGCCGGTTCGTGGTTTTTGCGGCAGTTGTCGCGGCAGAACGTGCAAGATCGCGGGCGGGGCCGGGGCTGGGCGGCGGGGCGGCGGCAGTGGGTGGCGATGTCGCGACGCGCCGGATTGGGGTGGATGGGGCTTGTGTGGGGCGAGCACGACATGATTGGTGACGCGGGGAACGGCCGTAGCCCGCATCATGGAGGTCGGCCGAGGAACGACAGGAGTGAGGTACCGGTGGACCCGCTCGATCGCATCGACGAACTGATCGCCATGGTGGAGCAGGCCCGCTCCGTCCCGATGTCGCGCAACAACTGCATGGTCGACCGGGGTGAGATGATCGCTGCCCTCGACGAGATGCGCGCCGATCTCCCCGCCGACCTGCGTCGCGCCGCCGCGCTCCTGGAGGAGCGCGACAAGATCATGGAAGCCGGCAAGCGCGAGGCGGACCGGATCATCAGCGAGGGTGAGGCAGAACACGCCCGCCTGGTCTCGGTGAACGAGATCACCGTGTCGGCCGAGCACGAGGGCGCCCGGATCATCGCCGAGGCCCGGGCCGAGGCCCAGCGCCTGCGTGAGGAGGTCGACGACTACGTCGACACCGCCCTGGCCAACTTCGAGCAGTTCCTCACCCGGGCGCTGGCCTCGATAGAGCGGGGCCGGGACAAGATGCACGCACTGCGGGAGATCGGCACCTTCGGTGGGGATGAGGCGGAACGCCCGCTACCCTTCTGAGCGGCACCTCACCAGCCGACATTCTCGCCCGGGTGTCGCCCCCGGTTCGACGGTCCGGCGGTCGCCCAGGTAACCTTTTTTGTCGGCCTCTCACCGGCCGGAGTCTGACTATGCCCAAGCACTCGCCATCGACACTCAACCCCAGGTCGCCGCTGGTCCTCGACACGAGGGACCTGCCGCGCCGCCCTGGCGCGTTGCGTGAGGTCCAGCGGGTCGTGCCGGCACCGGCGGACCTCGGTGTGGAGTTGATCGGCGTGCCGGAGGGCGCGGACCTCGACCTCGATCTGAGGTTGCAGTCGGTGTCCGAGGGCGTGCTCGTCTCCGGGACCATCACCGGTCCCGTCCGGGGCGAGTGCGGCCGTTGCCTGCGCGAGATCAACGACTCGATGGGCGTGACGATCCAGGAGCTGTACGCGTACGAGGACAGCACCACGGACGCCACGACCGACGAGGACGAGGTGGGCCGGATGCAGGGCGATCTGATCGACCTGGAGCCGGCGCTGCGGGACGCGTTGGTGCTCACGCTGCCGACCAACCCGCTCTGCCGGGAGGACTGCCCAGGGTTGTGCCCCGAATGCGGGGCGCACTGGGACGATCTGCCGGCCGACCACAGTCACCAGCAGATCGACCCGCGTTGGGCGGGCCTGTCGCAACTGACCGTTACAGAGGAGTAAGAACCGTGGCCGTCCCGAAGCGCAAGATGTCGCGCAGCAACACCCGGTCCCGCCGGGCGAACTGGAAGGCGACGGTGGTCGCGACCATCGCGTGCCCGCAGTGCAAGTCCCCGAAGCTGCCGCACGCCGCCTGCTCCGTCTGCGGCACCTACAACGGCCGCCAGGTTCTCGAGGTCTGACCTGGACGCCGAGTGACGCCCCCGACCCCAGGTCGGGCGGCGCGCGCACCCTGGCATTCGCCCGGTGCCCCGGCTTCCTCCGACGCCGGCCGGCCCACTCCGGCCGGCGTTCCGATGGAGCCGGGCACCGCGCGGATCGCCGTTGACCTCCTCGGCGGGGACGACGCTCCCGCCGTCGTGGTTGACGGCGCTCTGCGGGCCATGCGCGCCGATCCTGACCTGCACCTGCTTCTCGTCGGCCCGGCCGAGGTCGCCGACGAGCTGATCGCTGCCCTCGATCCGCCGCAACGCGCGCGGATCACGGTGCGGCCGGTCCGCGATGTCGTCGGCATGGCCGACCATCCCAGTGCCGCCCGTGCGGAGAGTACGGTCCGGGCCGCGGTGACCGCCGTACGTGACGGGACCGCCGACGCCCTGGTCTCCGCCGGTGCCACCGGTGCCACCGTCACCGCGGCCGTGCTCGGCCTCGGCCGCTGGCCGGAGATCCGCCAACCCGCGCTCGCCGCCACCCTGCCCACCGTTGCCGGGCCGGTCGTCCTCCTCGACGTCGGCGGCTCGCTGGAGCCCCGCCCGGCCACCCTCGCCCGGCACGCCGTACTCGGCGCCGCGTACGCCGCGGTGGCGCACTCGATCACCGCGCCGCGGGTCGGGCTGCTCTCGGTCGGCACCGAGGCCGGCAAGGGCGACCGGGTCCGCCGGGCCACCGACCCGTTGCTCGCCGTCGAGCCACTGCCCGGTGGGGCGCGCTACGTCGGCCTGGTCGAGGGGTACGACGTGACCCTCGGTTCGCGCGTCGATGTGGTCGTCACCGACGGCTTCACCGGTAACGTGCTGCTCAAGGCCATCGAGGGCGCGTACGCGATGGCTGGTGGGCCACCCGCGGAGGGCGGCGCGCCCCGCGCGGCCGCCCTGCTGGGCGTCGCGGGGACGGTGGTCGTCTGCCACGGTTCCGCTCGCGCCGACGACGTCGCCTCGGGCATAGCTCTCGCCGCCCACCTGTGGCGGCGGCGCGCCACCGATCTGGTCTCGGCGTTGCTCGACGGCGACGCCGCGATGGACCGCACCGACCGCTCCACCGACACCGAGGTACGCACATCATGAGCAACGACAAGCGGCGGCGGGCGTCCGTCGGTCATCTGGAAGCCGCGTTCGGCGTGAGCCTGGAGCCCGAGCTGCTACAGCGTGCGTTGACCCACCGCTCGTACGCGTACGAGAACGGGGGGCTGCCCACCAACGAGCGGCTGGAGTTCCTCGGTGACTCGGTGCTCGGCGTGGTGATCACCGCCGCGCTCTTCCACAACCATCCGGACCTGCCGGAGGGGCAGTTGGCCAAGCTGCGGGCCAGCGTGGTCAACATGCGGGCGCTCGCCGACGTGGCCCGTGGCCTGGGCCCGGACGGCCTCGGCGCGTACCTGCTGCTCGGTAAGGGCGAGGAGACCACCGGCGGCCGGGACAAGGCGAGCATCCTCGCCGACACGCTCGAAGCGCTGCTCGGCGCGATCTACCTCCAGTACGGGCTGGACACCACCGCGATCGTCATCCACCGGCTCTTCGACCCGTTGATGGCCGAGTCGGCCGGTCGGGGCGCCGCACTGGACTGGAAGACCAGCTTGCAGGAGCTGACGGCGGCGCTCGGGCTCGGCGTCCCGGAATATCGGATCGAGGGCACCGGCCCCGATCACCTCAAGACGTTCACCGCCTGGGTGGTGGTGGCCGGCAACCGGTACGGCGGCGCCGAGGGGCGCAGCAAGAAGGAGGCCGAGCAGCGGGCCGCCGAGGCCGCCTGGCGGACGCTCGCCGAGCAGAACGGCCAGGCCGGCGCCGACGGGCAGGCCGGGCGGGCCAGCGCCGACGGCGGAGCCAGCGCCGACGGGCGGGCCAGCGCCGACGGGCAGGCCGGCGACGACGGCCGGGGGCAGCTGATCGACCCGGACGGCTCGACCGACCGGGACGAGCCGTTCGGGCCGCTGGAGCGCGCCGGGCGGGCGGCCGAGGCCGAGCAGGCCGACCACCTCGCGCAGGCACTGCCGGCCGGGGGTGCCGACGGCCACGAGACGGGGTCACGACGTGCCTGAGCTGCCCGAGGTGGAGACCGTCCGGCAGGGGCTGGCCCAGTGGGTCATCGGCCGTCGGATCGCCTCCGTCGAGGTCCGCCACCCGCGCGCCGTACGCCGGCACGTCCCTGGTGGCGTGCACTTCGCCGACGTCCTCGCCGGACGGACCGTGCTGGACGCGCGCCGTCGCGGCAAGTACCTGTGGTTGCCGCTGGACAGCGGCGACGCGATCATCGGGCACCTCGGGATGTCCGGTCAGCTGCTGCTCCAGCCATCCGGCACCGCGGACGAGGCCCACCTGCGGGTCCGGTTCCGGTTCGCCGACGACGGCCCGGAGCTGCGCTTCGTCGACCAGCGCACGTTCGGCGGGCTCGCGGTCAGCGAGGGCGGCGCCGACCTGCCCGACGAGATCGCGCACATCGCCCGCGACCCGATGGACCCGGAGTTCTCCGACGCGGGGTTCGTCGCCGCGCTGCGCCGCCGGCACACCGAGGTGAAGCGGGCCCTGCTCGACCAGACCCTGATCTCCGGGGTGGGCAACATCTACGCCGACGAGGCGCTGTGGCGCGCCGGGCTGCACGGCGGCCGCCCCACCGACGCGCTGACCGGCCCCGCCGCGCAGCGCCTGCTCGGCCACGTCCGCGACGTGCTCGCCGAGGCGATCCGGCAGGGCGGCACCAGCTTCGACGCCCTCTACGTCAACGTCAACGGCGAGAGCGGCTACTTCGACCGGGCACTGAACGCCTACGGTCGCGAGGGCGAGCCCTGCCGGCGGTGTGGAACGCCGATCCGCCGCGAGGCGTTCATGAACCGATCCTCGTACAGTTGCCCGCGCTGTCAGCCACGGCCCCGGGGTTCCCTTCGGGGATGACCCGGAGTCGAGTCCGGGTCGGCACCGGCGGGTCGCGGCCGGACGCTCCGGGCTGCACCCCGGCGTACGCCCGAATCGCGGGTTGATGCCCGTCCGGCGGGCCCGGCGCCCCCGGTGTACCGGTTCCGGGGCGAACCGGGGCCGTTCCCCGATGTGACCGCCTCGTCACGCACCTAACGTCAGCACCGTTGACAGGGGGTTGACGTGACAGGGGGACCCGAGATGGGGAGAAGACCGGTGACGGTGCGGCTGGCGCGGTGGAGCGCCGAGCACCCGTGGCGGGCGATCGCACTGTGGGTCGTGTTCGTGGCGGTGTGCTTCGTCGGCGGCAGCGCCGCCGGGCTCAACGAGGCCACCAGCGCCGACCAGGCGATCGGCGAGGCGGGGCGGGCCAGCCTGATCGTGGACGCCGGTGACTTCGACGATCCGGCCGTGGACAACGTGCTCATCACCTCGCGGGGCGGTGCGCTGGACCAGACGGCGGCGAAGGCGGCGGCCGACGACGCGGCGGCCCGGCTGCGCACGGTCACCGGGGTCGCCGAGGTGGGGCAGCCGGTCACCGCCCGGGACGGCTCGGCGCTGCTGCTGCCGATCACCATGTCCGGCGACCCGGAGACCGCCTCGGATCGGGTGCAGCCGCTGCGCGACGTCACCGCGTCCGTGCAGAGCGCGCACCCGCAGCTGCGTGTCGAGCAGGTCGGCGGGCCGTCGATCGGCCAGGCGCTCGACGACACCCTGGGCAAGGACTTCAAGCGTGCCGAGCTGCTCAGCCTGCCGGTCACCCTGGCCATCCTGATCATCGCGTTCGGCGCGTTGATCGCGGCCAGCGTCCCGGTGCTGCTGGCGCTCTCCTCGGTCGCCGCCGCGATGGGCCTGTCCACGCTCGCCTCGCACCTGGTGCCGGCCACCGACACCACGTCACCGGTGATCCTGCTGATCGGTATGGCGGTGGGGGTCGACTACTCGCTGTTCTACATCCGCCGCGAGCGGGAGGAACGGGCCAAGGGCCGCTCCGGCCTGGACGCGGTGGAGATCGCCGCGGAGACCTCCGGGCACGCCGTGGTGGTCTCCGGTGTCGCCGTGATCATCGCGATGGCCGGGCTGCTGCTCGCCGGCGACGTGGTCTTCTCGTCCCTGGCCGTCGGCTCGATCCTGGTGGTCGCCGTCGCCGTGACCGGTTCGCTGACCGTGCTGCCCGCCCTGCTGGCCAGGCTCGGCCGCTGGGTCGACCGGCCCCGGGTGCCGCTGCTCTGGCGGCTGACCGCCCCGCGCACCAACCGTCACGGCGAGCCGCGCAAGCCCCGGCTCTGGCCGGCGGTGCTCCGGCCGGCGCTGCGCGCACCGGTGGTGACGCTCGTCATCTCGGTCGGCCTGCTGCTCGCGTTGGCCGCACCTGCGCTCGGCATGAAGCTGAAGTTCCCCGGCATGGAGGACCTGCCGCGTACCACCCCGGCCATGCAGGCGTACGACCGGCTCACCGCCGCGTTCCCCAGCACCGGCACCAACCACGTGGTGGCCGTCAAGGCACCGGCCGAGCAGGCCGACCGGGTCCGCGCCGCCCTCACCGACCTCGCCGGCAGGGCCTCCGGCGATGCGCTGTTCGCCCCGGCCGAGGCGGACGGCCCCAAGATCGAGGTGTCGGCCGACCGGCGGGTGTCGGTGCTCGACGTCGCCACCCCGTACGCCAGCCGCGACGACCGCTCGGTGCAGTCGCTGGAGAAGCTGCGCGAAGACCTCGTCCCGGCCGAGCTGCGGGGCATCCCCGGCATCGAGTACGCGGTCGGCGGCAGCGTGGCCGACAGCGAGGACTACGCCCAGCACGTCCGGGACAAGTTGCCGCTGGTGATGGGCTTCGTGCTGGTGCTCACCTTCCTGGTCATGGTGCTGACCTTCCGGTCGGTGGTGGTCGCGGCCAGCTCGATCGTGCTGAACCTGCTCTCCGCCGGTGCCGCGTACGGGCTGCTGGTGCTCATCTTCCAGGGCGAGTGGGCCGAGGGCCTGCTCGGCTTCACCTCGATGGGCGCGATCGTGTCCTGGCTGCCGCTGTTCCTCTTCGTGGTGCTCTTCGGCCTCTCGATGGACTACCACGTCTTCGTGGTCAGTCGGATCCGGGAGGGAGTCCGGGCCGGCATGCCCAACCGGGACGCCGTGTCGTACGGGATCACCTCCTCGGCCGGCGTGGTGACCAGCGCCGCGATCGTGATGGTCGGCGTGTTCTCGATCTTCGCCACGTTGAGCACGATCGACATGAAGCAGCTCGGCATCGGCCTGGCGGCGGCGATCCTGTTGGACGCCACGATCATCCGGGGAGTGGTGCTGCCAGCGTTGATGACCATGCTCGGCGACGCCAACTGGTGGGCCCCGCGTTTCCTGCGCCCGCGCCCCGCACCCGCGCCGGCCGATCCGCCGGCGACCACCCCGGAACTGGTGCCGGTCCCCTAACCGCTCCACCCGCCCCACCCGTCGCCCTCGCCGCTTGATCAACTCGGTTTCACGGATGTCGCGGTATCCCAGGCCGTTCGATACCGCGACATCCTGAAAGTCGAGTCGATCAAGCGGCGAGGGCGGGTGGGGTGTGGCCCAGGACGCGACCGTGGCCGCCGGGGCGCAGCCCGGTCAGGGGAGGGGGCAGGCTTCTCGCCACGCGTCCAGGTCGCGGTCCTTGCGGATCGAGGCGAAGCCGTAGCCGACGGTGGTGACACAGAAGTCGTCGGTCGAGGCGGCGTACTCCACGTGGAAGACCGGCTTGCCCGCGTCGGCGAACGGCAGCAGTTTGGCGCACTGGGCCAGCCGGACACACTCCTCGTTGACCGCGAAGTCGAAGTCCGGGGCCAGTGCGGCGAGCTGCGGCACGTCGTTGACCAGCCCGGGGGAGAGGCTCAGCGAGCGGGCCAGCTCGGCGAGTCGGCGGTTGAACAGCAGTTGGTCGTCGAAGTCGAGCGGAAAGCCGGTGCGGGACGCGTACCCGTCGGCGTCGGCGAGCGCGACCGCCCCGAAGCCCTTGCCCCGGCACAGCCGGAACCGGTCGGCCAGCACCGGCTTCAGCGCGTCCCAGCTTCGGACGTCCAGCCAACGGCTGTCGGGTCGGCGGGCGGGCCCGCCCCGCACGGCGTCCGGGAGCCGGCTGGCGTCCGGGTCGGTGGAGCGGACCGAGCCGACGTGCACCTGGCAGATCAGCCGGCGGTCCCGGTTACGCAGCTCGGCGGTCTGCGCGGCGGTGGTGTCCACCGGGTCGAGCAGGAAGACGTCCGCTTCCACCGCCGGGTCGAGCGGGCCGCTGAGCTGCCACTGCCACTGCCACTGGCGGGCCTGCTCGGCCGGCCACCGGGTGGGCGCGCCGGGTGGGGTCAGCTCGGTCCGACATCCGTACGCCGGCACCACCAGGACCAGCGCGACACCGACCGACAGGACGCGGCGCAGTGGGCGAACGGCGACGCGTCGCCGCGGCCGGATCCGCATCGGCAACTCCCGGGTCCCGGACGGCCCCGTCGCCGCCCTTCCCGGTACGCCGCCCCCCACGCTCTGGCCCGGCGTACCTCACCGGGTCAAACGAGCGCGGGGGCGCGAACGACGCGCGGTCAGCGCGGCGCCGCGAAGACCTGCGTCCAGTACGGCCCGTTGCTGCTGGCGATGCCGACGCCGATCTCGGTGAACGCGCAGTTCAGGATGTTGGCCCGGTGACCGGAGCTGTTCATCCAGGCGTCCATCACCGCGGCCGGGGTCTGCTGGTTCCAGGCCACGTTCTCGCCGTACGTGCGCCAGGCGTAGCCGACCCGGTCCAGCCGGACGCCGGCGTTGCTGCCGTCGCTGCCGGTGTGCGACATGTTCTTGTGGTCGGCCTGGTCCTGGCTGTGCTTCTGGGCGGCGGTCATCAGCTTGTCGTTGATGCTCAGCGCCCCGCAGCCGGCCTTGGCCCGCTCGGCGTTGACCAGGTCCACCACCTCGCGGGCCTGGGCGCTGACCGTGCCGCTGGACCCGCTCGAACCGTTGGAGCCGTTGCTCGTGCTCGGCGCGCTGGTGCGCGCCGCGCCACGCCGCGACGCGGCGGTGGTACGCGACGACTCCGGGGTGGGCTTGACGGTCTTGCTCGGCGACGGGCTCGGCCGGGTCGGGCTGGGCGTGCTGCTCGGGGACGGCGCGGCGAGGGTGTCGAGGGTCGCCTGCTCGGTCGGCGCCGCCGACGCGGCGAACGTGTCGTCGACGGCCGTCGGCCGGCTGGCCCCGTCGTCACCGCCGGGCAGTCCGAGCGCACCGACGCCGAAACTCACCACGAGGGTGGCCGCCGCGGCCGCGCCACCGATCATCAGCGGCCGTCGCCAGCGGCGGGGGGAGCGGTGTCGCCCCTCGCCGGGCCGACCGACACCGTCGGGCCGGTCGCCGCTCGTCTCCGGGTCGGCGTCGGGCCGCCAGCCACCGGTCGTCTCCGGGTCGGCGTCGGTGTGCCAGCCACCGGCGGCCGCCCCGGCGGGACTGCCGGCCGGCCAGCTACCGGCGGCCGGCGAAGCGGTGCCGCTGGCCTGCCAGCTCCCGGGGGCCGCCGCAGCGGGGCGGCTGGCCTCCCACCCACCGGTGGCCGGCGAAGCGGGGCTGCTGGCGTGCCAGCCCTCGGTCGGCTCGTGCTCCGGGCGGTGGGCCGGCCAGGCGGCGGTGTGGTCGTCGGCCGGTGCTGTGGGGGTCTGCGGGCCCGACTGCCAGCCGGTGGGCGGCTGCTCCCGGTCCCACTCGGCGTCGGACTGGTCGGGTTCGTCACCGAACAGGTAGGCCGAGCGGGGCTCCGGGCGGTCGTGCAGCCAGGTCGGCTCGTCGGTCGGCCGCTCGGCGCGCCGGGGGGCGCCGTTCGGGTCCATCGGGTCGGTCCAGCCGTACACGCCTATGCCTCCACGGGTCGGTTGCGGGCCGGGGTGACGCTACGGCGCGCCCGCGACCTGCGGCAACGTGGCTAAGGAAGAGTTAAGGGGAACTCGGACGTCAGGGTGCGGAATTCCGTGGATCCGGGCGTACAGTAAAGGGGTCCGGACAGAGAGTGTCCGTGCCATTGCGGCAGCCCCCCGACAAGTGGACAGGTCGACGTAGAGATGATCTACGGCCTGCGAGAACTTGACGAAGGAGGGGTTTGCGGCTCAATATATAGGTGTCGCCAGCCGCGCCCGGTCATGCCCAGATACAGCCTGGAATGACAGCCGCGTGCAAAATGGGCGCGCGTTGGCCGGCCTTTCCGGCAGCGCATATCAAGGAGTCAGCATGGCGAAGGCCCTCTACGGCCACGTAGGTGCAGCGCCCGACCGGCGTCTGCTCGACGAGGTCACCAGGTTGCGTTCCAGGGTTCAGGCACTGGAGTTCGAGATCACGCGTCTGCGTGCCGACAATGATCGGCTCGCGGCGGCTGCGGCGGAGGCGGACGATCTGCTCCGTCTGGCCGAGCCAGCGCTGACCTGATCTTCGTGTCGAAAAACTGAATCGCACTCTCGCAAAATGCGCGCCGACACCTGTGTGCCGGCGCGCAACACTGTGCGGATCCTTTCGGTGCCGACGATTTATGATCTTGTGGTCGGTCGCGCCCTTACCGTGCCCTCGGTATCCGAATAGCGCGCCGATCGATAAGCCGATCATGAACGGCCCTCGTCCCTGTCGTGACCGCCAGAACAACAGCGCGCACGCGGCCCCGGGGTGGGTCGCGTGCCGGCCCGGTCCCACCACCGGGTTAGTCTGCGAGTTCACCCAGGTCCCCACAGCCGGCGACGGTACGGCGGCCACCGGACGAGGATCGAGAAGGTGTATCTCAAGAGCCTGACGGTGAAGGGGTTCAAATCCTTCGCCTCCGCCACGACGTTGAAGCTGGAGCCCGGGATCACCTGCGTGGTGGGCCCGAACGGCTCCGGCAAGTCCAACGTCGTCGACGCCATCGCCTGGGTCCTCGGCGAGCAGGGCGCCAAGGCGCTGCGCGGCGGCAAGATGGAGGACGTCATCTTCGCCGGCACCGCCGGCCGGGCGCCGCTGGGCCGTGCCGAGGTCACCCTCACCATCGACAACACCGACGGCGCGCTGCCGATCGAGTACACCGAGGTCTCCATCACCCGCCGGATGTTCCGCTCCGGCGAGAGCGAGTACGAGATCAACGGCAACACCTGCCGGCTGCTCGACATCCAGGAGCTGCTGTCCGACTCCGGCATCGGCCGGGAGATGCACATCATCGTCGGGCAGGGCCGACTCGACGGCATGCTGCACGCCAAGCCGGAGGACCGCCGCTCGTTCATCGAGGAGGCGGCCGGCGTCCTCAAGCACCGCAAGCGCAAGGAAAAGGCCCTGCGCAAGCTCGACGCGATGCAGACCAACCTCAACCGCCTCACCGACCTCACCGCCGAGCTGCGCCGCCAGCTCAAGCCACTGGGTCGGCAGGCCGAGGTGGCCCGCCGCGCCGCCGCCATCCAGGCCAATCTGCGTGACGCCCGGCTGCGCCTGCTCGCCGACGACCTGGCCACCCTGCGCACCACCCTGGACCGGGAGATCGCCGACGAGACCGCGCTGCGGGAGCGGCGTGAGCAGATCGAGGGTGAGCACGCCGAGGTGCAGGGCCGGCTCGGCGAGCTGGAGGCCGCCCTCGCCCAGGACGCTCCGCTGCTCGCCGCCGCCCAGGACACCTGGTACAAGCTGTCCGCCCTGCAGGAACGCTTCCGCTCGATCGAGCAGTTGGCCCGGGAACGGCTGCGGCACCTCAGCGCCAGCGGCGACGACGAGCGCCCCGGCCGCGATCCGGACCAACTGGAGGCCGAGGCGGAACGCGTCCGCGAGCAGGAGGAGGAGCTGCGCGCGGCGCTCACCGACGACCAGATCCGGCTGGCCGAGGCGGTCGAGCACCGCCAGGAGCTGGAACGGCAGCTCGCCGGTGCCGAGCGGGAGCTGGTCGCCGCGGCCAAGGCCATCGCCGACCGGCGGGAGGGGATGGCCCGGCTCACCGGCCAGGTCAACTCGGCCCGAGCCCGGACCACGAGCGCCGGCGAGGAGATCGAACGCCTCGCCGTCGCGCACGCCGACGCGATGGGCCGCGCCGAGCAGGCGCAGGCCGACCTGGACGCGGTGGCCGCCCAGTCCACCGAGGCCGACCGGGACAACGCGGACCTGGACGCCCGGCACGCCGAGGCGGTCGCCGTGCAGGAGCGGGCACAGGCCACCGTGCGATCGCTCGCCGACGCCGAGCGGACGGCCGAGAAGGACGCCGCCACCTGGAAGGCCCGGGAGGAGGCGCTCGCCCTGGGTCTGCGGCGCAAGGACGGCGCCGGGGCGCTGCTCGCCCGCGCCGACGACGTGCCGGGCCTGCTCGGCAGCCTCGCCGGGCTGCTCACCGTCGCGCCGGGCCACGAGGCCGCGCTGGCCGCCGCGCTCGGCGGTCTCGCCGACGCGGTCGCCGTCACCGGGGTGGACGAGGCCGTCGAGGCGATGCGGCTGTTGAAGATCTCCGACGCCGGCCGGGCCGGTCTGCTCGTCGGCAGCCCGGCGGGGCCCGGCATGACCGGCTCCGCCGACGCGCTGCGCCCGAAGCTGCCCGACGCGGCCAGGTGGGCCCCCGACCTGGTGGAGTGCGGCGAGGAGCTGCGCCCGGCGGTGCACCGGGCACTGCGCGACGTGGCGCTCGTGGACGATCTCGCCGCCGCGGCCGACCTGGTCGCCAGCAACCCGGAGCTGCGGGCGGTCACCCCGGACGGTGACGTGGTCGGGGCGTACGCGGCGGCCGGTGGGTCGGCCAAGGCCGCCAGCTACATCGAGGTGCAGGCGGCCGTCGAGGAGGCGCGCGGCAATCGGCTCGCCGCCGAGCGCGGTGGCGCGGAGCTGCGGGACCAACTCGTCGAGGCGCGCGCCGAGGTGGCCGCCGCCAAGGAGGCCGTGCAGCACGCCGCCGCCGAGAAGCGCGAGGCGGAGAGCCACCGCAACGCCGCCGCCCGCCGGTTGGCCGAGCTGGGCGCGGCGGCCCGGTCCGCCAAGGCGGAGACCGACCGTCTCGGTGAGTCCCGCGCCCGCGCCGAGGCCGCCCGACAGCGGGACCTCACCACGCTCGCCGAGTTGGAGGAGCGGCTGCGACTGGCCGAGGAGACCCCGGTCGACGCCGAGCCGTCCGCCGAGGAGCGCGACCAGCTCGCCGCCATGGTGCCGCAGGCACGGCAGAACGAGATGGAGGTCCGGCTCGCGGTGCGTACCGCCGAGGAGCGGGTCTCCTCGATCGCCGGCCGGGCCGACTCGCTGACCCGGCAGGCCACCGCGGAGCGGGCCGCCCGGGAACGCGCCGCGGCCCGGCGGGCCGCGCGTACCCGGGGCGCGGGCATCGCCCGGGCCGTCGCCGGTGGCGCCCGGGAGGCGCTCACCCGGCTCACCACCTCGATCGCGACGGCCGAGGAGCACCGCGACGCGGTCGCCCGGGAACGCGCCGCGCGCGAGGCGGAGCTTCAGGAGGTACGCGGGGCGGCCAAGCGGCTCGGCGCGGAGCTGGAGCGGCTGACCAGCCAGGTGCACCGCGACGAGGTGGCCCGCGCGGAGCAGCGGCTGCGCATCGAGCAGTTGGAGGCGAAGGCCGCCGAGGACTTCGGGTTGGACGTGGAGACGCTTGTCGCCGAGTACGGCCCGGCGCAGCCCGTCCCGCCGACCCCCGTCGACGTCGCGGCGGCCGAGCGCGACGGGCTGCCGGTGCCCGAGCCGGTGCGCTACGAGCGGCCGGTGCAGGAGAAGCGGGCCGCCAAGGCGGAACGCGAGTTGGCGCTGCTCGGCAAGGTCAACCCGCTCGCGCTGGAGGAGTTCGCCGCGCTGGAGGAGCGCTTCAAGTTCCTCTCCGAGCAGTTGGAAGATCTCAAGGCCACCCGGCGGGACCTGCTCACCGTGGTCAAGGACGTGGACGAGCGGATCCTGGAGGTCTTCGCCAGCGCCTTCGCCGACACCGCCCGGGAGTTCGAGCAGGTGTTCACCGTGCTCTTCCCCGGCGGCGAGGGCCGGCTGATCCTCACCGAACCGGACGACCTGCTCACCACCGGCGTCGAGGTGGAGGCCCGCCCGCCGGGCAAGAAGATCAAGCGGCTGTCGCTGCTCTCCGGTGGCGAGCGGTCGCTGACCGCGGTGGCCATGCTGGTGGCGATCTTCCGCGCCCGACCCAGCCCGTTCTACATCATGGACGAGGTGGAGGCGGCCCTGGACGACGTGAACCTGGGCCGGCTGATCACCCTGCTGGCACAGTTGCGGGAGAAGAGTCAGCTGATCGTCATCACGCACCAGAAGCGGACGATGGAGATCGCCGACGCCCTCTACGGAGTGACCATGCGCAGCGGGGTCACCCAGGTGATCAGCCAACGGCTCAACCGGGCCGACGAGGACGACAGGCGGCACGGCCGCGGCGAGGAGAACGGGTAGTGGCTCGGGAACGCGCGACGGCGCTCCTGCTGGACTTCGACGGCGTACTGCGCCGGTGGGACCCGGCGGTGGCCGCCGTTGTCGAGCGGGAGTACGGCCTCTCCGAGGGGGTGCTCGGTGAGATCGCCATGCAGTGGGGGCGGCTCCAGCCGGTGCTCACCGGCCAGGTCAGCCACGCCGAGTGGATGAGCAGCGTGGCGGACGCCCTGACCGAATCGGTGGGCAGCCCGGAACGGGCCCGCGCCGCCGTCGAGCAGTGGCAGGGCTATCGGGGCGAGGTCGACCAGGAGGTGCTGGCGTTCGTCCGGGAGGTCCGCGCGGCGGGCGTCCGGGTCGGGCTGGGCACCAACGCCACCGACCTGCTCGACGCCGACCTGGCCGCGCTCGGCCTGGTCGACGAGCTGGACGTGGTGGTCAACTCGTCCGCGATCGGCGTGCACAAGCCCGCCCCGGAATACTTCCAGGCGGCCTGCGTCGCGCTGGCCACCCCGCCGGCCCGGGTCCTCTTCGTCGACGACGAGGACTGGGCCGTGCGGGGCGCCCGCTCCGCCGGGCTGTCGGCGCACCGGTGGGGCGGCCACGCCGACCTGCGCTACCTGCGGGCGGCCCTGGACTACTGAGCGCCTGTCACTCGCCGGTGACGCCGTCGATGCGTTCCCGGATCAGGTCGGCGTGGCCGTTGTGCCGGGCGTACTCCTCGATCATGTGTACGTACACCCAGCGCAGGTTGAAGGTGCGTTTCTTCGCGCCGACCTCGACGAACGTCTCATCGAGCGGGTGGCCGGCGGCGGCCTCGCGGGCCAGCGCCACCTCCCGGTGGAAGGTGGCGAAGTCGGTCTCGGCGTCGGCGTCGCTGACGTCGTGGTCGGCGTCCGGATTCTCCGCGGTGAAGTACGGGTAGTCGACCGGCTCGCCGGCGAAGTTCTCCCGGAACCACCAGGCCTCGACCTCGGCCAGGTGCCGGACCAGACCGAGCAGCGTCAGCCCGGACGGCTCCACGCTCGGCGTGCGCAACTGCTCCTCGGTCAGGCCGGCGCACTTGAGCAGGAGGGTCTGCCGGTGGTAGTCGAGCCAGCCGTCGAGCATGGTGCGCTCGTCGCCGACGTACGGTTCGGGGGTCCGGGTGATCTCCGGCGCGATCCAGGTCATGCCGCGCATCCTGCCCGGCGCCCCGGACAGATTGCGAAGGATTATTACGGCATCAGCGGGTCAGTCCCCGGTGACGCCGTCGATGCGTTCCCGGATGAGGTCGGCGTGGCCGTTGTGCCGGGCGTACTCCTCGATCATGTGCACGTACACCCAGCGCAGGTTGAAGGTGGGGGTGCCGTCCCTGCGGGTCAGCGTGAACGTCTCGTCCAGTGACCGGCCGGCGGTCGCCGCCCGGGCCGCGTCGACCTCGGCGCGGAATGCGGCGAAGGCGGCCTCCGGGTCGGCGTCGGCCGCGGCGTGGAAGTCGGCGTCGTTGTCGGTGTCGAAGTCGTAGAGGTCGGGCAGGTCCTGGCCGGCGAAACGCTGGCGGAACCAGGAACGCTCGACCTCGGTCATGTGCAGGACCAACCCGAGCAGGCTCAGGCCGGACGGCTCGACACTCGCCGTGCGCAGCTGCTCGGCGGTCAGGCCGGTGCACTTGTGCAGCAGGGTGTCGCGGTGGTAGTCGAGCCAGCCCTCCAGCATGGTGCGCTCGTCACCGACGAGGGGCTCGTGGGTGCGATCGATCTCCGGTGCGTTCCATGTCGTCATCGGGCCATCCTGGGGCTCGGGTACGACAGTCGCGACAGGGTTTCAGGGCACCACGACGACGGGCCAGCGGCCGGTGCGGACCAGCCGGGTGGCGACCGAGCCGACCAGCCGGTGGCCGGCCTGCTCGGACGCCCCGACCACCACCATGTCGGCCTGGAACTCGTCGGCCGCCGCGCACAACTCGCCGTACGCGTCGCCGCGCCGGGACAGGAACGTCACCGGAATGCCCCACTGCTCGGCGCCCCGCCGGCACTCGCGGCGCAGCTCGTCGGCCACCTCGTCCTGGGAACGCTGGACCGCGCTGGCGTCCATCCCGGGCACCAGGGAGGTGAACCCGCTCGCCGCGCTGACGAAGACCACCACCAGGGCGGCGCCCTGCCGGCGGGCCAGCCCGGCCGCGTAGGCACCGGCCCGCTCGGAGGTGCGGGTGCCGTCCACGCCCACCATGATCACCCGCGGGCCGTCGGTGCCGCGTTCGAAGGGCAGCGGGCGGCTCCGGGGGCCGTACTCCTCGCGATCCGGTGCTCCCACGCTCATCGTGCTACCTCACCTCTGCTCGCCGGTGCGGACCACGGCTGCGCCAGCGCTGGCGGCGACTGTCGATTCCCGCTCGACCTCGTCGGAAACCGGGTTGCCGTTGTGCTGCCGCAGCGGCACCTCCCTGATGAAGCTCACCGCGATCAGGGCGATCAGCGCGAAGGGGGCGGCGGCCAGGAAGATGTCGCCGGCGCCGTGGCCGTACGCGCTCTCCACCACCGCCCGCAGCGGGCCGGGCAGGGTGTGCACGTCGGGCAGGGTGCCGCCGCCGCCCGAGCTGGACGCGGGGATGCCGAGCTGGGCCAGCCCGTCGGCGGTGTAGTCCTTGACCTTGTGGGCGAGCACCGCGCCGAGCGCGGAGACGCCGATCGCGCCGCCCAGGCTGCGGAAGAACGCCACCACCGAGCTGGCCGCGCCGAGCTCGTGTGGGCCGACGGTGTTCTGCACGGCGAGGACGAGGTTCTGCATGGTCAGGCCCAGCCCGACACCGATCAGCGCCATGTACACGCTGAGCAGCGTGAAGCTGGTGTCCGCGCGGAGTGTGCCCATCAGCGCGAAGCCGACGGTGAGCAGCGCGGAGCCGATCACCAGGAACCGCTTCCACCGACCGGTCCGGGTGATGATCCGCCCGCCCACGGTGGAGGCGACAAGCAGGCCGAGGATCATCGGCAGGGTCATCAGGCCGGACATGGTCGGGCTCTGCCCGCGGCTGATCTGGAAGTACTGGCCCAGGAAGATCGACGCGCCGAACATGCCCACGCCGACCGCGATGCTGGCGATGACGGCGAGGGTGATGGTGCGGTTGCGGAACAGCCGCGGTGGGATCATCGGCTCGGCGGCTCGGGTCTCCACCCGGATGGCGAGGGCGCCGAGGACCAGGGCGCCGAGCACCATGGCGGCGGTCTGCCAGGAGGCCCAGGCGAACTGGTCACCGGCGAGGGAGACCCAGATCAGCAGCACGGAGACGGCCGCGGTGATCAGGGTGGCGCCCCACCAGTCGATCTGCGCCTTCCGCTTGACCACCGGCAGGTGCAGGGTCTTCTGGAGCATGATCAGCGCCACGACGGCGAACGGCACGCCGACGTAGAAGCACCAGCGCCAGCCGAGCCAGGAGGTGTCGACGATCACGCCGCCGATCAGCGGGCCGCCGATGGTGCCGACGGCCATCACGGCGCCGAGGTAGCCGCTGTAGCGACCACGCTCACGAGGCGCGATCATCGTGGCCATGATCACCTGGGCCAGCGCGGTGAGGCCGCCGGCGCCGACGCCCTGGAGCACCCGGCAGGCGATCAGCTCTCCGGTGCCCTGCGCGAGACCGGCCAGCACCGAGCCCAGCACGTAGATCAGCAGGGCGATCTGGACCAGGGTCTTCTTACTGGTCAGGTCGGCCATCTTGCCCCAGATCGGGGTGGTCGCGGTGGTCGCGAGCAGGGCCGAGGTGACGACCCAGGTGTACGCGGACTGGCCGCCGTGCAGTTCGGTGATGATCCGCGGCAGCGCGTTCGAGATGACCGTGGAGGAGAGGATCGCGACGAACAGGCCCAGCAGCAGGCCGGAGAGCGCCTCCAGGATCTGCCGGTGGGTCATGGTCACGGCGGTCGCCTGGGGAGGCGCTGTCGCCTGGCTCATCGTTGGTGCCTCCGAGCGGAGTCGAGGTGGAACGGCGGCGGGCTGATACGCACGGGCCGCCTGGGAGTTGCCTGAAGCAACCGTATGCCTTGGTTGCCTGAAGCAACAACCTGTCGGACCGACGCCACATTCCCCGTCGCGGGCGGGCAGCTACTGCCAGGAGTCGTTGAATCGGCCGAGCAGCCGGGCGAACTCCTCGACGTCGCGGCTCGGCCAGCCGTCCAGGGCACGCAGGAACTCGCCCAGCCGGGCCGCGCGGGCCACGTCGAACCGGCGCTGACCCTCGTCGGTGAGGCTGATCTGCGCGGCCCGCCGGTCACTCGGGTCCGGGTCGCGGTGGACCAGGCCGAGCACCTCCAACGCGTTGATCTGCCGACTCAGCGTGCCCTTGCCCACGCCCAGTCGCGCCGCCAACTCGGTCAACCGGATCGACCCGCTGCGCCGCAACCAGAGCAGCAACCCGTAGGTGTTCGGCTCCAGGTTCGGGTGCACCTCGCGGGCGATCTCCCACGAGACCGCCCGGCCACGACGCAGCAGAGCGGTCAACTCGTGCTCGACCGCCCGGATCGGCTCCGGCAGGTGCTCGTCCACGGCGTAGAGACTACGGCGCGGCCGACTCGCCGCCACCGGAGAGTCGACGCCGCATCACCGGGCGTAGGTGGCCGTCCTTCGTGGTGCCCTCGATGACCACGTCGGCCCCGCGCCCCTGATGGGTCAGTGTGGCGACCGCGTTGCCGAAGTAGGGGCCGGCCAGCTTGCGCCAGCGCACCCCCGGCCGGCGTACGCCCGCCGAACGGGCCAGCGCCCGGGTGGCCCCGGCCGGACCGGGCGACCAGCCCAGCCGCATCAGCGGACGGATGCCCGCCGGCACCTGGTTGTGGATCGGCGAACAGGTGAGCTGGTGCACCGGAGTGACCACCGCCGGGTCGGCGAACCGGGCCCGTGCCACGTACGAGTGGTGCACGTCACCGGAGAGCACGCTTATCGACGCCGGTGGCGCGTACGCCGGGCCGGCGCCGACCCGCGCGCCGGACTGCCGCGGCGTGCCGGTGCCAATGCGGGCGAACGTCTCCGCGAGCGCCTCGAAGGAACGCCGGAACGCCGCCCAGTGCTCCAGGTCCAGAGCGCGGCGCACCTTCTCCGCCCCGCGTGCCACCCAGGGCCGGCGCGAGTCCGCCAGCTTCTCGTTCCACGCCTCGATGTGGTGGATGCCCTGCGGCATCAGCCAGGGCAGCGAGGCGCCGACCACCAGGTGGTCGTAGACCCCGTGCGCCTGGTCGAGGAACCAGGACCACTCGCCGGGCGGCAACATGGCCCGACTGCCCGACTCGAGCACCCGGCTGCACCGGTTGTCCAACATGACCAACCGGGTACGGCCCAGGTCCAGTGCGTAACTCCACTGGTACTGCACGGCGCGCCAGCGCTCGGTGTCGTGCGCCAGGTCGGACTCCTGGTCGACCCGGTGCCCGAACTCGCGCAGCACACCTGTGGCGTCCTCGGCGGCGGCGACCTTCGCGAAGACCGGGTCGGCGGCGATCTCGTCCGGGGACAGGTTGCCCAGGTGCTGGTAGACCCAGTACGAGGCGAGCCCGCTGCCGATCCGTTCCGGCCACCACGGCTGCTCGCGCACCTCGGCTCGCCACGCCGCCGAGGTGTTCCAGTCGTCGATGATCTCGTGGTCGTCGAAGATCATCACGCTCGGCACGGTGGAGAGCAGCCAACGGATCTCCGGGTCGCGCCAGGACTCCAGGTAGAGCTTGGTGTACTCGTCGAAGCTCACCACCTGGTCGGCCGGGGCCCCCTTCGGCCGTCGCCGCCGCCGACGCAGCAGCCGGCGCACCGTGGGCGAGGTGACGTCGGCGTACACCTGGTCACCGAGCAGCACCAGCAGGTCGGGCAGCGGGTGCGACTCCGGGTCGGCCATCAACCGCCGGGCGTACGCGTCCAGCGCGTCCGGCGGCAGCTTCCGGGTGGTGGCGTGCTGGGTGGTCTCCCGGCACGAGCCGAAGATCAGATTGACCGGCTGGTCCCGGTCGTCGGCGGCCCGGGTGCGGATCACGCTCGGCGGGAAGCCGCTGCTCGGCACCGGCCAGACGAGCTCGTCGTCGACGAGTACCTCGTAGGTGGTCTCGCTGTCCGGGTCGAGCCCCTCCACCACCACCAACGCGTAGTGATGGTCGTACGCCGAGAAGGTGGGGGCGGTGCCGGTCGCGCCGGCCGCGGTGCGGACGGTGACCACGGCGGGCGCCGCCGTCTCCACCCAGATGGTCGCCCGGGTGTCGACGACTCGCCGCAGGAGTGGGCCGATGAGGAGGTGGGCGGCGGACATGCGGCCGAGCCTACCGCCGGTTCCCGGCACCGACCGGGTGCGGTGGCTGCGGAGGCGAGCACCGCCCAACCGAGCGGTGGCGGAGACCGCGAACGCCGCTCTGGGTGCGGTGGCTGGGACGCCGTCGCCGCCATCTGACAGGATTCCGGCATGGCCGAATATCTCGTCCTCGCTCTGGTCCTGCTCGGTGTGCTGATCGCCGGCACAGTCGGGCTGGTCGTGCCGCGATTGCGGCGGCGGCCCGAGCCCCCGCTTCCGCGCACCGAGGTCGACACCCGCGCCGAGGAGGATCTCGCCGGCCCGCCGGTGGCGGCACCGGAGTCCGATCTGTCCGCCGGCGTCCTGGTCGAGCCGCCGCCGGTCATCGAGGCGCCCGCACCGGTGGAGGTGCCCGAGCCGACCGCCGGCCGACTGGTCCGGCTCCGCTCGCGGCTGTCCCGCTCGCAGAACGTCTTCGGCAAGGGCCTGCTCGGCCTGCTCGCCCGCGACCACCTCGACGAGGACGTCTGGGAGGAGATCGAGGACAGCCTGATCACCGCGGACGTCGGCGTCGACGCCACCCGCGACATCGTCGACCGGCTCCGCGAGCGCACCCGGGTGCTCGGCACCCGCTCGGCCTCCGAGCTGCGCGCGCTGCTCGCCGCCGAGTTGGTCAACGCGCTCGACCCGAGCCTGGACCGGTCGCTGCGGACCGCCCCGAAGGACGGCGTACCGGCCGTGGTCCTGGTCGTCGGCGTCAACGGCGCCGGCAAGACCACCACCTGCGGCAAGATCGCCCGGGTGCTGGTGGCCGACGGCCGTACCGTGCTGCTCGGCGCCGCGGACACCTTCCGGGCCGCCGCCGCCGACCAGCTGGAGACCTGGGGCTCGCGTGTCGGCGCGGAGACCGTCCGGGGGCCCGAGGCCGCCGACCCGGCGAGCGTCGCCTTCGACGCGGTCAAGCGCGGCATCGACACCGGCGTGGACACCGTGCTCATCGACACCGCCGGCCGCCTGCAGAACAAGGTCGGCCTGATGGACGAGCTGGGCAAGGTCAAGCGCGTGGTGGAGAAGCAGGGCCCGATCGACGAGACACTGCTCATCCTGGACGCCACGACCGGCCAGAACGGCCTGGAGCAGGCCCGGGTCTTCACCGACGTGGTCAACGTGACAGGTGTGGTGCTGACCAAGCTCGACGGGACCGCCAAGGGCGGCATCGTGATCGCGGTGCAGCGCAAGCTCGGCATCCCCGTGAAGCTCGTCGGCCTCGGCGAAGGCAAGGACGACCTGGCCCCGTTCGACCCGGCGCAGTTCGTGGACGCGTTGCTGGGGACCGAGGCCACCGGACGGGACGCGTAGTCTCGGGTGACCACCGACGATCGCGCGTACGCGGGCTGGCGCGAGCCCGGCCACCCCTCGCAGCGCCTCGGGAGACCGTACGTGACTTCGCAGGAGATCCCGCTGCACGGCGGCAACGTCAGCACCGTCGTCCGCGTCGGTGACACGGTCCGCCGCAACGCCGGGCCGTGGACACCGTCCGTGCACGCCCTGCTGCGGCATCTGGAGTACGTGGGCTTCACCGGCGCGCCCCGGGCGCTCGGAATGGACGAGCGCAACCGTGAGGTGTTGTCATACCTGGAGGGGGAGTGCGGGGAATATCCGCTCGCCCCGCACTGGGTGACCGACGAGGCGCTGGTCACCGTCGCCACGATGCTGCGGATGTTCCACGACGCGCAGTACGGGTTCACCCCGCCCCCGCAGGCGGTCTGGCGCTCGTTCGGGCCCCCACCACCGGACACCGAGGTGATCTGCCACCACGACGCCGCGCCGCACAACGTGATCTGGCGGCCGGACGGCACCCTCGGGCTGATCGACTTCGACCTCGCCTCGCCCGGCGCGCGGATCTACGACGTGGCGTACGCGGCCTGGACCTGGGTGCCGATCTTCGCGGACCGGGACTCGATCACGCTGGGCTGGAAGCACCCGGACCGGCCACGCCGGCTCCGGCTCTTCGCCGACGCGTACGGGCTGATCCCCCGGGACCGGCACCGGCTGATCCGGACCATCCGCAAACGGATCGTGGACCACGTCGAGGGGATCCGCCGGATGGCCGCCGCCGGTGAGCCGGCGTTCGTCCGGATCGTGCACAAGGGCCACCTGCGCCGGCCGATGCGCGATCTGCGGCTGCTCGACTACGAGCGGCACGCCCTGGAAAACGCC
Source organism: Micromonospora sp. NPDC049101 (assembly GCF_040648675.1). Lineage (NCBI taxonomy): Bacteria > Bacillati > Actinomycetota > Actinomycetes > Micromonosporales > Micromonosporaceae > Micromonospora > Micromonospora sp. NPDC049101. The sequence goes on from NZ_JBEZED010000031.1 coordinate 50,233, forward strand.
CTCCGCTGAGCGCGGACCGGTCGATGCTCGGTCGGTCCCGTCGATCGGACCGGTCGATGCGCCTGGCCGGTCAGCCATCGACGTACGCCGTCCGAACGATCCACCATTGTCCATGTCGATGACTGTGCGGACTTCGTGACACGTACGAAACAACCCGTCACGAATTGGAAACCCGCACGGGACCCTGGGTGAAACAGCCGGCCGCGAAGCTTCCGCGCAACCGGCCTACGGGCGACGCTGCCCCGGAAAGCCGCGAAGGAGGACTTCACCTTTAGGAGGCCAGCGTGCCTGAAGCACCGACGATCGACGGCGCCAATACCACGTGGCTGCTGGTTTCGACCGCGCTCGTGCTGCTCATGACCCCCGGACTGGCGCTGTTCTACGGCGGCCTCAACCGGGCCAAGGGCGTACTCAACATGATGATGATGAGCTTCTCCGCTATCGGGCTCATCTCTATTCTGTGGTGGTTCTACGGTTTCAGCGTCGCCTTCGGGACCGACGTGAACGGCTTCTGGGGTGACCCGGGCGCGTACCTCGGCACCAAGACCTTCCTCGCCGAGACCGACCTGTGGGGTGCCACGGCGGAGAACCCCAGCGGCATCGGGGTTCCGCTCTACGTGTTCATGGCCTTCCAGATGGTCTTCGCGGTGATCACCGTCGCGCTGATCAGTGGTGCCATCGCCGACCGGGCCAAGTTCGCCGGCTGGCTGCTGTTCGCCTTCGGTTGGGCCACGCTCGTCTACTTCCCGGTCGCGCACTGGGTGTGGGGCGGCGGCATCATCGGCGGTGACATCCACGCACTGGACTTCGCCGGTGGCACCGCGGTGCACATCAACGCCGGTGCGGCGGCCCTGGCCGTGGCACTGGTGCTCGGCAAGCGGCTCGGTTGGCCGCGCGAGGGCATGAAGCCGCACAACATCCCGCTTGTCGCGCTCGGTGCGGGTCTGCTGTGGTTCGGCTGGTTCGGCTTCAACGCCGGCTCGGAGCTGACCGTCGACTCGGTCGCCGGTCTCGCCTTCATCAACACCCAGCTCGCCACGGCGGCGGCGGTGCTCGGCTGGATCGCGGTCGAGTGGGTCAAGGACCGCAAGCCGACGATGGTCGGTGCCTCGTCCGGCGCCGTCGCCGGCCTGGTCGCCATCACCCCGGCCTGTGGCTTCATCGCACCGTGGGCGTCCGTCCTGCTCGGCATCGTCGCCGGTGTGGTGTGCGCGCTCGCCGTCAGCCTCAAGTACAAGCTGGGCTACGACGACTCGCTCGACGTGGTCGGCGTGCACTTCGTCGGTGGTTGGATCGGCTCGCTCTGGCTGGGCCTCTTCGCCACCAACTCGGTGAACGCCGCGATCACCGACGTGGTGGGTGGCTCCGACGGCCTCTTCTACGGCGGTGGCGCCACCCAGCTCGGGCGGCAGGCCCTCGCCGGCCTGATCGTGACCGCCTGGTCGTTCGGCATCGCCTGGGTGCTCGCCTTCGTCATCGAGAAGACGATCGGGTTCCGGGTGAAGGCCGAGGCCGAGGTCGAGGGCATCGACATCGGCGAGCACGCCGAGAGCAGCTACGACCTGTCCCCGGCCGGTGGCGGCACGGGCAGCGCGTTCGCGATGGCCGGCATCGGCACCCCCGGTGGCGGCACGACGAGTGGCGCCAAGCCGGAGGCGGAGCCCGCCGAGCCGGTAAGCGAAAAGGTCGCCGGTTAACGTTCCAGGGATGGAGGGGTTGGACATGAAACTGGTGACCGCGGTCATCAAGCCGTACCAGCTGGACGCGGTGAAGGAGGCCCTGCACGCCCTCGGCGTGGCCGGGCTGACCGTCAGCGAGGTTCAGGGGTACGGGCGGCAGAAGGGGCACACCGAGGTCTACCGGGGTGCCGAGTACACGGTCGAGTTCCTGCCCAAGATCCGGGTCGAGGTGCTCACCGACGAGATCGACGTGGACAAGGTGCTGGACGCCATCGTTGGGGCAGCCCGTACGGGCAAGATCGGTGACGGCAAGGTCTGGGTCACCGGTGTCGAAGAGGTCGTCCGGGTGCGTACCGGCGAACGCGGCCTCGACGCACTCTGATCTGGAGACCACGACTGACATGACCTCGTTGATCAAGAAGAACGCGTCAGGAAACACCGCTGGCGGTGACGCGAACCTCTTGGTCAACGAGGTCGTCGGCGTACCCGGGGGGATCGGGGAGGCGGCTCGGCTGGCCCGGGCCGCCGCGTACGACACCTTCCTGCGGGGGTTGCTGCCTCCGCGGGAGGGGGTCGCGCTGCTGGCCGTCGGGGGGCTGGGTCGGCGGCAGTGTGCTCCGTACAGCGATCTCGACCTGGTGCTGGTGCACGCCGGTGTGCCGGGCACCGACGAGTTGGCCGCCTCGATCTGGTATCCGATCTGGGACGCGGGGCTGCGGCTGGACCATTCGGTACGAACGGTCGCCGAGGCGCTCTCCGTCGCCCAGGACGACGTCAAGGTCGCCCTCGGGCTGCTCGACGCCCGGCTGGTCGTGGGTGACCAGGCTCTGGCCGACGCGCTGAGCCGCACCGCCGCCGATCACTGGCGGCGTACCGCCGTCCGTCACCTGACCGGCCTGCGGGAGATCACCACCGCGCGCTGGCAGGCCCACGGTGAGTTGGCGTTCCTGCTGGAGGGCGACCTCAAGGAGGCCGCCGGGGGCCTGCGCGACGTGGGTCTGCTGCGGGCGATCTCCGCCGCCGGCATCACCGACGCGCTGCGTCCCGCCGTGCGCGCCGCCCACCTCCGCCTGCTGGACACCCGCGACGCTCTGCACCAGCAGGTCGGTCGCCGGGTCGACAGGTTGGTCGCCCAGGAACGCGCCGGGGTGGCCGCCCTGCTCGACCTGCGACAACTCCAGCCCGGCGCGTCTGACGCCGCGCGGCGGCCTGGAGCCGTCGTGGACGACGGCGACGCCCTGCTGCGCCGGGTCGCCGGTGACGCCCGCACGGTCAGCCACGCCCTGGACGACGCGTTCCGCGCCGCCGACCGGTTGCGCTCCGACCGGTCCCGAGGCGGCAACGGTCGCCCGACGCGTCGCCCGGTGGCCCGCGACGTGGTCGAGCACGACGGCGAGTTGGTGCTGGCCCGGACGGCGATCGGGGCACGCCCCGACCCGAGCCTGTCGCTGCGGATGGCGGCCGCGGCGGCCACGACCCGCCTCCCGATCGCCCGGGCCACCTGCGAGTGGCTGGCGGCCTACTGCCCGCCCCTGCCCGCGCCCTGGCCGGCCGAGGCCCGGGCCGCACTGATCACCCTGCTGGGCGCCGGGCCGGGTCTGGTGCCCGCCTGGGAGACCTGCGACAGGTACGGCCTGGTCGACGGCTGGCTGCCCGAGTGGACCCGGCTGCGCAGCCTGCCCCAGCACAATCCGGTGCACCGATACACCCTCGACCGGCATCTCGTGCAGGCCGCGCACGAGGCCAGTCGGCACGCCCGCGAGGTGGACCGCCCCGACCTGCTGCTCCTCGGTGCTCTCCTGCACGACATCGGCAAGGGCCTCCCCGGTGATCACAGCACCGTCGGTGTGCCACTGGCCCAGGCGGTGGCGACCCGGATCGGTCTGCCACCCAGCGAGGTCGAGCTGATCGGCACGCTTGTCCGTCTGCACCTGCTGCTGCCCGACGTGGCCACCCGCCGAGACCTGGCCGACCCGGTCACCATCGCCTCGGTGGCCGAAGCGGTCGGCGACACCGGCACCCTCGACCTGCTGCACGCGCTGGTCCGGGCCGACGCGGCGGCGACCGGGCCGGCTGCCTGGTCGGACTGGAAGGGCCGGCTCGTCGCCGAACTGGTCGCCCGGGTCCGTACCGCACTGGACACCGGCGTGCTGCCCGAGCCTCCGGCACCGGACCCGGAGCTGCTGGCCGGGCCGCTGCCGGTCGTCCACCTGACCGGGGACCGGGTGTCGGTCGCCGCGGCCGACCGGCGGGGCCTGCTCGCCACCGTCGCCGGCTGCCTGGCCCTGCACCGGCTGGAAGTGATCTCCGCGGACGCGTCGGTGGTCGACGGCCGTGCCCTGGTCGAGTGCCGGGTGCAACCCCGCTACGGCCTCCCGCCGGATCCGGTGCCACTCCGCGCCGACCTGCGCCGGGCGGTGGGCGGTGACGTGTCGGTCACCCAGCGACTGCGCGGCCGTGCGCTCGCCGCCCGGGGCAGCGGTGCCGCGCCCCGGGTGGTCTGGCACCGCGAGGCGGCCACCGACGCCGTGCTGCTGGAACTCCGCGCGGCCGACGCGGCCGGCCTGCTCTACCGGGTCACCTGCGCGCTCGACGAGGCGGGTGCCCTGGTCCGCGCGGCACGCATCTCCACTCTCGGCGCCGACGTGGTGGACGCCTTCTACCTGGTCGGCGGCTGGCCCGACGACGACACCCGAGCGCGCCTGGAGGCCGCAGTCCTCGCCGCCGTCTGATCCCACCGTCGCCGCGGCGCTGCGGTTGCGGTCCGCTGCGGCTCGTACCGCTTCGGTCCCGTCCGGTCGCTGTCCGTCGGAAGCTCCGACGGCGTGCTGCGCAGTCCGCTTGGCCGGAGCCTGCGCCAGCCCTCTCCAACTGAGCGTGATGACGGTGCGGCATCAAGATGCCGCACAGTCATCACGCTCGTGGCGGTATCCGCCTCCGACTGCGCGGTCTCGGAGCCTCGCAACCCCCCATCGCCAGGGTGAGCGCCGCGTGGTCCGGCGGTGAGGGCAAGCGGGTACGTCCGGGGGCGTAGGGACGGTGCCGCTCGTGGACGCACGTCGGGAGGGCTTGGCGCGGGCAGAATGACGGCCATGCGGTGGGACGGGCAGTGGGGGCGACAGGCGGCGGCGGATGCCGTGCTTGCCCTGGGGTTGCTCGGGTTCGGGCAACTCGCCACCGATCTGGCCGGGGACAACCAGCCGGGGTCGAGGCCGGTGGACGGGGTCTGCCGGGTGCTGATCGCGGTCGCCGCGCTCGCCCTGCTGGCCCGGCGGCGCGCCCCGGTCACCACCCTTGCCCTGGTCACCGCGGCCACCGCGACGTACCTGGTGCTCGGCTATCCGTACGGGCCTATCCTGCTCGCCTTCCTGGTCGCGGTGTACACGGTGGCGGTGCGGCTGCCGGTGCGTCCGGCGGCGCTCGCCGCCGGCGGCGCGTTCGTGGTGCTGCTGACGCATGTCTTCTGGTCCCGGGGTCCGGCCCCGGGCTGGACCGGAGTGCTCCCGGCGTCGGCCTGGGTGGCCGTACCGTTCGCGGTGGGGGTCGTGGTGCGGGTCAACCGCGAGGTGGCGGCGCGCAGCCGGGCCGAGGAGGCCCGCGCTCGTGCCGAGGAGACCCGGCGGCGGACCGACGAGGAGCGGTTGCGTATCGCGCAGGAGGTGCACGACGTGGTGGGGCACGGGTTGGCCGCGATCAGCATGCAGGCGGAGATCGCCCTGCATCTGCTGCCGAAACGGCCCGAGCAGGCGGAGACCGCGCTGACCGCGATCAGCCGGACCAGCCGTGAGGCGTTGGACGAACTCCGGGTCACCCTGGGCGCGGTCCGCAACGGTGCGGAGCGCGACCCGGTGCCCGGCCTGGCCCGGCTCCCGGCACTGCGCGACCGGCTCGCCGGCGCCGGGCTCGCCGTGCGGGTCCGGGTGGTCGGTGACCCCCGGGAGTTGCCCGCCGCGCTGGACCTGGCCGCCTACCGGGTGGTGCAGGAGGCGCTGACGAACGTGCTGCGCCACGCGGGGGTGGCGAGTGCGGAGGTGACGGTGGACTACCGCGCCGACGAGGTGACCGTCGAGGTCGTTGATGAGGGGACCGGCGCCGGGGCGGCGCCGGCCGCCGACCAGGGCGGGCACGGTCTGGCCGGGATGCGGGAGCGGGTCGCCGCGCTGGGCGGGCGGTTGACCACCGGGCCGCACGCCGGTGGCGGCTTCCGGGTGTACGTCCGGCTGCCCGTGGAGCCGACCACGTGATCCGGGTGCTGATCGCCGACGACCAGGACCTGGTCCGCCTCGGTCTGTGCGCACTCGTGGAGAGCGAGGACGACCTGGCGTTGGCCGGCGAGGCCACCGACGGGCTGCGGGCGGTCGAGCTGGCGCGCCGGGAGCGACCGGACGTGGTGCTGATGGACATCCGGATGCCGGGCATCGACGGCATCGAGGCGACCCGGCGGATCGTCGCGGACCCCGACCTGACCGGTACGCGGGTGGTGGTGCTGACCACCTTCGAGTTGGACGAGTACGTCTTCGACGCGCTGCGGCACGGCGCGAGCGGGTTCCTCACCAAGGACACCCGGCCGACCGAGCTGCTGCGTGCGATCCGGTTGGTCGCCGAGGGGGAGGCGCTGTTGTCGCCGTCGGTGACCCGTCGGGTGGTGCGGGAGTTCGCCACCCGGCCGTCGCGGGTGCTTCGTCCGCACCCCCGACTGGACGCGCTGACCGACCGGGAGCGCCAGGTCGTGGGCCTGGTCGGTGACGGGCTGAACAACGAGGAGATCGCCACCCGGCTGGTGGTCAGCCCGGCAACCGCGCGGACCCACGTCAGCCGGGCGATGGGCAAGCTGGGAGCCCGGGACCGGGCCCAGCTCGTCGTCTTCGCGTACCAGTCGGGGTTGGTGTCGGAGTGACGGCCCGGCGGGCCGGGCCGGGCGACAGCGGCCCTGGGGCCGGGCGGTTACCCTTGCGGTGGCCGGACTCCGCAGTGCCGGCCGCGTTGTGCCCGCCGGAACACTGACAAACGGGATGTTCGCGTGTTTGACACCTTGAGTGACCGCCTGTCCGGGATCTTCACCAAGCTCCGCGGCAAGGGGCGGCTCACCGACGCCGACATCGACGCCACCGCGCGCGAGATCCGCCTCGCACTGCTGGAGGCGGACGTCGCGCTGCCGGTGGTCAAGGGCTTCATCGCGAACGTCAAGGAGCGGGCTCGCAGCTCCGAGGTCTCCGAGGCGCTCAACCCGGCCCAGCAGATCATCAAGATCGTCAACGAAGAGCTGATCACCGTGCTCGGCGGTGAGGGTCGGCGACTCCAGTTCGCCAAGCAGCCGCCGACGGTGATCATGCTGGCCGGCCTCCAGGGTTCCGGTAAGACCACCCTGGCCGGCAAGCTGGCCCGCTGGCTCAAGGCCCAGGGCCACCAGCCGCTGCTGGTCGCCGCCGACCTCCAGCGCCCCAACGCCGTCGGGCAGCTCCAGGTGCTCGGTGGCCGGGCCGGTGTCGAGGTGTACGCCCCGGAGCCCGGCAACGGCACCGGTGACCCGGTGCAGGTGGCCCGCGCCTCCATCGAGCACGCGAAGCGCGCCGCCCGCGACATCGTCATCGTCGACACCGCCGGCCGGCTCGGCATCGACGCCGAGATGATGCAGCAGGCCGCCGACATCCGTGATGCCGTCTCGCCGGACGAGGTCATCTTCGTCATCGACGCGATGGTCGGTCAGGATGCCGTGCGCACCGCCGAGGCGTTCCGCGACGGCGTCGGCATCACCGGTGTGGTGCTCTCCAAGCTCGACGGCGACGCCCGTGGTGGTGCCGCGCTCTCCGTGCGCGAGGTGACCGGGCAGCCGATCCTGTTCGCCTCCACCGGTGAGAAGTTGGAGGACTTCGACGTCTTCCACCCCGACCGGATGGCCAGCCGGATCCTCGGCATGGGCGACGTCCTCACTCTGATCGAGCAGGCTGAGCAGGCCTTCGACTCCGATCAGAAGGAGAAGATGACCGCCAAGCTGATGGGCGGCGAGCAGTTCACCCTCGACGACTTCCTCGACCAGCTCATCGCGGTGCGGCGGATGGGCCCGATCGCCAACGTGCTGGCAATGATGCCGGGCATGGGGCAGATGAAGGACCAGCTCGCCGAGCTGGACGACAGCCACTTCGACCGGGTCACCGCGATCATCCGGTCGATGACCCCGGGCGAGCGCACCAACCCGAAGATCATCAACGGCTCCCGCCGGGCGCGTATCGCCAACGGCTCCGGGGTCACCGTGATGGACGTCAACCAGTTGCTCAACCGCTTCGCCGACGCGCAGAAGATGATGAAGCAGATGGGCGGCATGATGGGCCTGCCCGGCGGTGGCCGGCGCAAGGCGACCAAGAGCCCCAAAAACAAGCGCAAGGGCACCAAGGGTGGCGGTCGTCCGCGTACCGGCGCCGGTGCCGGCATGCCGGCCGGCTTCCCGGGCGGCATGCCGCAGCTCCCGCCGGGAATGGACCCGAACGACCTCGCCGGCGGCCAGGGCCTGCCGCCCGGCTTCAAGCTCCCGAAGATCGACTTCAACAAGCTCGGCAAGGGCGGCGACAAGGGCCCGCGCTGAGGCGTGTCGGTGACGGCGGGCGACGTCGTCCTTGCTTAGGGTGATGTCGCCCCCTGGAAGGAGATGTCATGACCGCGGCCCCGATCCTGCCCGAACGGCACGAGTGGACGGTCGACGACCTCGGTGAGCTGCCGAAGGACCTTCCGTACGAACTGATCAACGGAAGGTTGATCGTGCCGTCCCCCACCCCGCTGCACCAGTTCGTCTGCGGTCGGGTCATGTTCGCTCTGGAACTGGCCTGCCCGGACGACTTCTTCGTCAGCATGGACCAGTCGCTGTCGATCGACCGCCGTAACGAGCCACGGCCGGACGTGGTGGTCATCCGGGTCGAGCAGGCTAACCGATCACCCGTGCCGGTGCAGGACGCGCTGCTCGCGGTCGAGGTGATCTCGCCCGACTCCACGATTCGTGATCGGCACGAGAAGGTCCGTGTCTACGCCAACGCGGGCGTCGCCGCGTACTGGGTAATCGACCCGTTACGGGAGAAGATCACCTTTACCGAGCTGCTGCTCAGCCCCAAGGGCGGCTACGAACCCAGCGTGGAGACCGACGGTCTCGTCACGATCGACCGCCCGTGGAAGGTCACACTCGACCTGCCGGCGTGGACGCGTCGTCGGCAGGAGGTCCTCGCCCGGACGAAAAGGTGATCGGGTAGGACTGTGCGCATGGCTCTTCACGTGCGCGGTGTCCTGCTCCCCGACGACGAGGTCCGGGATCTCTGGCTGGTCGGCGACCGGGTGACGTTCACCCCGGTGCCCGGTGCGGAGACGGTCGTGGACGGCGGTTTCGTGCTGCCGGGGCTCGTCGACGCGCACTGCCACATCGGCATCGCCCGAGGTGGCGCCCCGATCACCTCGCTCGACCAGGCCCGCGAGCTGGCCCACCTCGACCGGGACGCCGGGGTGCTGGCGATCCGCGACGCCGGCTCGCCCTACCCGTACCCCGAACTGGACGACGAGCCGGGCCTGCCGCGACTGGCCCGCGCGGGCCGGCATGTCGCCCCACCGAAGCGCTACCTGCGTGACATCGGCGTGGAGGTCGACGCGACCGAGGTGGCCGCGACTGTCGCCGCGCAGGCACGGGCCGGCAACGGCTGGGTCAAGCTGGTCGGCGACTGGATCGACCGGGGCGTGGGCGACCTGGCCCCGGCCTGGGACGCGGACACCCTCACCGCCGCCGTGGCAGCGGCGCACCACGCCGGCGTACGCGCCGCGGTGCACACCTTCTCCGAGTCGGCCGTCGAGATCATGGTGCGGGCCGGCGTCGACTCGGTGGAGCACGGCACCGGCCTGAGCCTCGACCTGATCGACGAGATGGCCCGCCAGGGTACCGCCCTGGTCCCCACAATGATCAACATTGCCACCTTCGGGGGCATCGCGGAGCAGGCGCGGGCCAAGTTCCCCGGGTACGCCGAGCACATGCTCGCGCTGCGCGACGGCTTCCCCGAGGTGGTGCGTGCCGCGCACGAGGCGGGTGTGCCGATCTACGTGGGCACCGACGCCGGCGGCGGCATCGACCACGGGCTGGCCGCCGAGGAGATGCTGCTGCTGCACGAACGGGCCGGCATGGCACCGATCGACGTCCTCGCCGCCGCCTCCTGGGGCGCCCGCGAATGGCTCGGCTTCCCCGGCCTGGTCGAGGGCGGCCTCGCCGACCTCACCGTCTACCCCGAGGACCCCCGCGGCGACCTGCGTGTGGTCCGCGCCCCGTCCCGCACGATCCTGCGCGGCCACGTGGTCCGCTGACCCCCGCAATCGCCCCGGCCGGGGGCCTCGGGCTCGCGGGTGGTGGCCGCTCCGGTGTGCGGGTTGAGGAAGGTCGGGACGGCAGATGTCGACGATGCCGCGCCCGAGCGCACCGCCCCGGCGAGCGGCGCATAGGATATGCGGTCATGGCTCGCGTGCTCACTCCCCGTGCGGAGGATTTTCCCCGCTGGTACCAGGACCTGATCGCCAAGGCGAAGCTGGCCGACAACGGCCCGGTCCGCGGCACCATGGTCATCCGTCCGGCCGGCTACGCCATCTGGGAGCGGATGCAGGCCGAGATGGACGCCCGGATCAAGGCGGCGGGTGCGGAGAACGCGTACTTCCCGCTCTTCATCCCGGAGAGCTACCTGAAGCGCGAGGCCCAGCACGTCGAGGGCTTCTCGCCGGAGCTGGCGGTCGTCACCCACGGGGGCGGCAAGCCCCTCGCCGAGCCGGTGGTGGTGCGTCCCACCAGCGAGACGGTGATCGGCGAGTTCATGGCCAAGTGGATCGACTCGTACCGGGACCTGCCGCTGCTGCTCAACCAGTGGGCGAACGTGGTCCGGTGGGAGCTGCGTCCGCGGATCTTCCTGCGGACCAGTGAGTTCCTCTGGCAGGAGGGGCACACCGCGCACGCCACCCGCGAGGACGCCCGGGCGTACGCGCGGCGGATCCTGCACGAGGCGTACGAGGACCTGATGGTCAACGTGATCGGCATTCCGGTCGTGGTGGGCCTGAAGACGACCCGTGAGCGGTTCGCCGGGGCGACGGCCACGTACACCTGCGAAGGCATGATGGGCGACGGCAAGGCGCTTCAGCTGGGCACCAGCCACGAGCTGGGGCAGAACTTCGCCAAGGCGTTCGACATCAGCTACTCCTCCAAGGAGGGCGGCCGGGAGCACGCCTGGACCACCTCCTGGGGCACGTCCACCCGGATGCTCGGTGGCCTGATCATGGCGCACGGCGACGACAACGGCCTGCGCGTGCCGCCGAGGCTGGCCCCGATCCAGGCGTACGTCATGATCGTCAAGGACGGCGAGGGCGTCGCGGAGGCGGCGGCCAAGCTGCACGACGGCCTGCGCGACGCCGGTGTCCGGGTCGCGCTCGACGACCGGACCGACACCCCGTTCGGCCGCCGGGCCGTCGACGCCGAGCTGCGTGGTTATCCGGTACGCGTCGAGGTCGGCCCCCGTGACCTGGCCGTCGGCAACGCGACTGTGGTGCGCCGCACCGACGGGTCGAAGACCCCGACTCCGGTGGCCGACGTGGTCGCCGCGGTGCTGGCCGCCCTGGAGACCGATCAGCAGGTGCTGCACGACCAGGCGCTGGCCAATCGCGAGTCGCGCACGGTGGAGGTGGCCTCCCTGGCCGAGGCGATCGAGGCCGCCGCGACCGGTTGGGCCCGGGTGCCGTGGTCGGCGGTCGGCGTGGCCGGCGAGGCCGAGGCGAACGGCCAGGGCGTCACCGTACGCTGCCTGCTGCGCGCCGACGGTTCGGTGCCGGACTCCGAGGACGAGCCCGACCTGGTCGCCATCCTCGCCCGCGCCTACTGAGGTGCTCGTCGACCGGTTCCAGCCGGGTCGGCTGATCATGCACCGCAACGTGCGGCACGGTCGGATCGGTTGGGTCCGGCCGGGCCGCGTGGTCAGCGACGACGAGCGGGGTCTGCTGGTGTGGATCGCCCGGGACTCGCCGGTGGCCCACGAGGTGACCGAGGCGGGGCTGGGGATGCGGGCGATGCCGTTCGCCAGGTGGATCTCGTCGTCGTACCGGCTGGCGCACGGGCGTTGGGACGGCCCGCCGCTGTTGAAGTTCCTGCCCACCGGGGCGGCGCACTCCGTCTGGTGGTTCCGCGACGCGCGGGGGCGGTTCGCCAACTGGTACGTCAACCTGGAGGAGCCCGGTGTCCGCTGGGACGACGGCCCGGTGGCCGGTGTCGACGTGGTGGACCAGGACCTGGACGTGGTGGTGCGTCCGGACCTCAGTTGGGACTGGAAGGACGAGGACGAGTTCGTCGAGCGGCTCGCCTTCGGCGCCGACTACTGGGTGACCGACGAGAAGGCGGTCCGCGCGGAGGGGGAGCGGGTGATCGCGCTCGCCGAGGCCGGCGAGTTCCCGTTCGACGGCGCCTGGTGCGACTTCACCCCACCGACAGACTGGGACGTACCGGACGAATTGCCACCGGGGTGGGACCGTCCGCCGGTGCGCTGAGAGGTGTTCCGGGTCACCGCCGGCGCGGTGTCCGGGTCCGATGCGGGAGATCGGCGTCGGGTCTGGCAGAATAGGTCGCTGGTATCCGGCGCGCGTCCGGCGCCCTCTAACCCGGGCACGTCGCTAGTCCACCGAGTAGTCTCCGGCCCAACCCCACGGGTCCGGTCGGCGCTCACCCATGCACACCGCCCATACGGGCCGGTGAGATCGCAACAGGAGCGAAACAACTGTGGCCGTAAAGATCCGGCTCCTGCGGATGGGCAAGATCCGCAACCCGCAGTACCGCATCGTCATCGCCGACTCGCGCACCAAGCGTGACGGTCGGGCGATCGAGTTCGTCGGGGTTTACCAGCCCAAGGAAGACCCCTCGATCATCGAGGTCAAGTCGGAGCGGGTCCAGTACTGGCTGTCCGTCGGCGCTCAGCCGAGCGAGGCGGTGCAGCGGCTGCTGGAGCTGACCGGTGACTGGCAGAAGTACAAGGGCCTGCCGGCCCCGCCGCCGCTCCTGGTCGCCCCCGAGCGGGCCGACCGCAAGGCGGCGTACGAGGCTGAGGCGAAGGCCGCCGCCGGGCTCGCCCCGGAGACCCCGGCCAAGCCGGCCAAGAAGGCCGCCAAGGCCGCCGAGGCTCCGAAGACCGAGGCCGCGGCCGAGGCGCCGAAGACCGAGGCTCCGGCCGAGGCCCCGGCCGCTGCCGACGCTGGTGAGCAGGCCTGACATGCCTCTGCGTCCGGCGTTGGAGCACCTGGTCAAGGGCATCGTCGACCACCCGGACGACGTCCGGGTGCGGATGGTCGATTCCCGTCGGGGTAAGCGGCTCGAAGTCCGCGTGCACCCCGAGGACCTCGGCACTGTGATCGGTCGGTCCGGTCGGACCGCCAAGGCGCTGCGCCAGGTGATCGGCTCCATCGGCGGGCGCGGAGTACGCGTCGACATCGTCGACTCGTACTGATGCAGCTCGTCGTCGGAAGGATCGGCAAGCCGCACGGTGTCCGCGGTGAGGTCACCGTGGAAGTGCGGACCGACGAGCCCGAAGCACGGTTCGCCCCGGGGACGGTGCTGCGCACCGAACCCGGGGCGACGCCCCCGGCTCCCGCCACGGCGGACGAGCCCGGGGTGCCGTTCCGGCTTCCCGCGGAGCTGACCATCGAGGAGGCCCGCTTCCACCAGGGTCGGGTGCTCATCGCGTTCGAGGGAATCCTGGACCGCAACACCGCCGAGGCGCTGCGCGGCACCCTGCTCGTGGTCGACAGCGCCGACGTGACCCCGCCGGACGATCCGGAGGAGTTCCACGACCACCAGTTGGTCGGCCTGGCCGTGGTGACCCCGGCGGGCGAACGTCTGGGTGAGGTCGCCCGGATCGACCACGCGCCCTCCTCGGACCTGCTGGTGTTGCGGCGCCCCGAGGGGCGTACCGCGCTGATCCCGTTCGTCCGGGCGATCGTTCCGGAGGTCGACATCGCCGGCGGCCGTGTGATCGTCGACCCGCCGGCCGGCCTGCTCGACCTTTAGGACCGCCCCCATGCGCGTCGACGTCGTGTCGATCTTTCCGGAGTACTTCGCCCCACTGGACCTGTCGCTGATCGGGCGGGCGCGGGCCAACGGCGTACTCCAGCTTGCCGTGCACGACCTGCGGGCCTGGACCCACGACGTGCACCGCACGGTCGACGACACCCCCTACGGCGGCGGGCCGGGCATGGTGATGCGCCCGGAGCCGTGGGGTGAGGCGCTGGACGCGCTCGCGCCGGCCGAGGCCCCGCCGCCCCGGCTGCTGGTGCCGTCGCCGGCCGGCGCCCCGTTCACGCAGGCCATGGCATACGAGCTGGCGGCCGAGTCGCACCTGCTCTTCGCCTGCGGCCGGTACGAGGGCATCGACCAGCGGGTGCTGGCGCACGCCGCCACCCGGATGCCGGTCACCGAGGTCTCGCTCGGTGACTACGTGCTCTTCGGCGGGGAGGTCGCGGTCCTGGTGATGCTGGAGGCGGTCACCCGGCTGCTGCCGGGGGTGCTGGGCAACGCGGGCTCGCTGGACGAGGAGTCGCACGCGCACGGGCTGCTGGAGGCGCCGATCTACACCAAGCCGCCGAGCTGGCGTGGGCACGACGTGCCGGAGGTGCTCCGCTCCGGTGACCACGGCAAGATCGCCCGCTGGCGGCGCGAGGAGGGTCTGCTGCGGACCGCCGCCCGCCGTCCGGACCTGCTCGCCGCGCTGCCCGCGGATCGGCTCGACAAACGGGACATCGCGGCCCTGGACCGGGCCGGGTTTCAGTCGTCACCGGGGGATGTGGCAAAGTAGAGGGGTTGCCGCATCCGCCCGCGCCCGCGGGCGGCTGCGAGGATCACCGACCGGGGTCGGCCCGCCGACCACCACCCGGGGATCAGAATCACCCACCCGCGCACCGAGTGACGGTGCGCCGTGAGCCTTACGAGGACGCAGCGATGAACATCCTGGACGCCCTTGACGCCCAGTCGAAGCGGACCGACCTTCCCGACTTCCGGGCCGGTGACACCGTCAAGGTGCACGCCCGCGTCGTCGAGGGCAACCGGTCCCGTGTCCAGATCTTCCAGGGCGTCGTGATCCGTCGCCAGGGTGACGGTCTGCGCGAGACCTTCTCGGTCCGCAAGGTCAGCTTCGGTGTCGGTGTCGAGCGGACCTACCCGCTCAACGGCCCGGGCATCGACCGGATCGAGATCGTGACCCGCGGTGACGTGCGTCGCGCCAAGCTCTACTACCTGCGCGAGCTGCGCGGCAAGAAGGCCAAGATCAAGGAGAAGCGGGAGAAGCAGCCCAGCTGACTTCCCGCTCGCCACGCCGCCCGAGCTGCGCGTATGCCGTAACGACCAGACCGCACTACCCTGGTTGTTACGGGCGCAGCACGGCGGCGGGCCCGCCCATGTGGGCGGGGAGCCGTCCACTACCGCCCGTGGAGCCTCGACGAGGTTCCCGGGCGGTGGTGTTTCTGTGGACCGGGGAGTGGCGTGGTGCAGACGCTTGACGATGACGACACCGTCGATCCGTGGCGGCGCCGCGCCCGCCGCACCCGTCGGCAGATGCCGCTCTGGCAGGAGCTTCCGCTGCTGCTGGTCGTGGCGTTCTGCCTCGCGGTGCTGATCCGCACCTTCCTGCTCCAGGCGTTCTACATCCCGTCCGGCTCGATGGAGGACACGCTCCTCGTCGATGACCGGGTGCTGGTCAACAAGGTCGTCTACGACGTCCGTGACCCGATCCGCGGCGAGGTGGTGGTCTTCCGGGGCACCGACCGGTGGGCGCCACAGGTCGACGAGCAGCCGGAGCCGGGCTTCGTCGGCAAGCTGACCCGGACCGTCGGCGACCTGGTCGGGGTGAGTCGACCCGGTGAGAAGGACTTCATCAAGCGGGTGATCGGCGTTCCCGGCGACCGGGTCAAGTGCTGCGACAGCCAGGGCCGGGTCACCGTCAACGGCACGCCGCTCAACGAGCCGTACGTCCTGCGGGACTCTCCCCTGGACCTGCCGCCCAACGCGTCGGAGTGCCGGTCCCGGCGCTTCGACGAGGTCGTCGTACCGCCCGGTCAGATCTTCGTGATGGGCGACCACCGTGAGGTCTCGCAGGACGCGCGCTGCCAGGGCCCGGTGCCGATCGACAACGTCATCGGTCGAGCCTTCATGGTGGTCTGGCCCTCGTCGCGGTGGCACTCGCTGCCGGTGCCGTCGACGTTCGACGACGTGTCCGCGCCGAGCGTGGCATCCGGGGGCCAGCCCCCGGCGCGACCGACCCCGCAGGGCGGTGTGGTGCTGATTCTCCCGCTGGCGGCCGCACTACGTGGTTCCCGCGCGTTCCGGTCGATGACGTCCAGTTCGGCAACGTAGGCTCCTTGGCGTGATTGACGAGCAGACCGACAAGCCGCGCAGCTCCTTCTGGAAGGAGCTGCCGATCCTGCTGGGTGTGGCGATCCTGGTCGCGGTGCTGGTCCGCGCCTTCGTGCTGCAGACCTTCTTCATCCCCTCCCCGTCCATGGAGAACACTCTCAAGATCGATGATCGGGTGCTGGTCAACAAACTGGTCTACGACTTCCGCTCGCCGCATCGCGGTGAGGTGATCGTTTTCAAGGCTCCGATCGAGTGGAGCGGCAACCCCGACGGCGAAGACTTCATCAAGCGGGTCATCGGAATTCCCGGCGACCACGTGGTCTGCTGCGACCCGCAGGAACGGCTGATGATCAACGGCAAGTCGCTCGACGAGCCGTACATCTTCTCCCTGGACGGGGTCCGCGACAAGCCGGCCGACCAGGAGTTCGACATCACCGTGCCGAAGGGCCGGCTGTGGGTGATGGGTGACCACCGCTCCGCCTCCGGTGACTCGCTGGAGCACTGGCAGCAGTCCGGGCAGAACATCACCGAGGCCACGATCCCCGAGGACGACGTGGTCGGGCGGGCGTTCACCGTCTTCTGGCCGGTCAACCGGGCCACCTGGCTGACGGTGCCGGATCAGTTCGACGGCATTCCCAAGCCGTAGCCCGACGGGGCGTGGGCGATCCGCCGTCGGTCTGGCAGGCTAAGGCGGTGACCGTGAGCGCGAGGAGTGAGCTTGCGAGCCCCGCAGGCGCGAACAGTGCCAACCGTGTCCACACCCCTCGACGAGCGGCCCGCGTGCTGCTCGTCGACGCGGCCGGCCAGGTCCTGCTGTTCCAGGGCTTCGACCCGGCACGACCAGAGCACCGCTACTGGTTCACCCCGGGCGGTGGGCTCAATCCGGGGGAGGCACCGGCGGTCGGCGCGGCCCGAGAGCTGGCCGAGGAGACCGGGTTGCGGCTCGACCCGGCCGAGTTGGGTGAGCCGGTCTGGTCCGACACGACCGAGTTCCCGTTCGACGGTGTGTGGTATCGGCAGGTGCAGGATTTCTTCCTCCTCCGCCGGTTGGGGTCCTGGCAGGTGGACACGGCAGGCTTCGACGACATCGAGCAACGCAGCATCACCGGCCACCGCTGGTGGCTGCCCGACGACCTGGCGGCCAGCGGCGAACGGTTCTACCCCGCCGAGCTGCCCGCCCTGCTGAACCGGCTGGGGCACTCGACTGCCACCGACCGGGACGAGGCGTCGTGCTGACCCCACCGCGCACCGTCGTCCGCCGCGAGGCCGGCCTGTACGCCTTGGAGCGGGCGCTGCAACGGCGCGGTTTCCGGCACGTCGCCGGTGCCGACGAGGCGGGCCGGGGCGCCTGCGCCGGTCCGCTCGTCGCCGCCGCCGCGATCTTGCCCGAGGGTCGGCGCGGCGAGATCGAGGGGCTGGCCGACTCGAAGCTGCTCACCCCGGCCAGCCGGGAACGCGTGTACGCCGAGGTGGTGGACCGCGCCCTGGCGTACTCGGTGGTGGTCATCCCCGCCGAGGAGGTCGACGCCCGGGGGCTGCACGTGTGCAACCTGGCCGCGATGCGCCGGGCGCTCGCCTCGCTCACCACCCGCCCGGAGTACGTGCTGACCGACGGCTTCGGCGTGGACGGCCTGGGCGTGCCGGGGCTGGCGGTGTGGAAGGGCGACCGGGTGGCGGCGTGCGTGGCGGCGGCCAGCGTGCTGGCCAAGGTCACCCGGGACCGGCTGATGGTGGAGCTGGACGGGGTGTTCCCGGCGTACGGCTTCGCCGAGCACAAGGGCTACATCACCCCGGAGCACTCGGCGGCGCTGCGCGAGCACGGGCCGTGCCGGGAGCACCGGTTCTCGTACGTCAATGTCGCCGCGGTCTCCGGCCGCGACGGACGGCCGCCGCGCGCCCGACGCCCCGGCGGCCACGCCCTGGAAGAGCCGATGGAGCGCTCCGGGGCGTCAGGGGGTACCGTCGGCGTGGCGTTGGGCGAGCAGCCTCGGCCTCCGGCGCCGGTGGGGGAAGATGTGGCCATGGAAGGCGGAGTGCGATGAGCGCGGAAGATCTCGAGAAGTACGAGACCGAGATGGAGCTGCAGCTCTACCGGGAGTACCGCGACATTGTCCGCCAATTCTCGTACGTGGTGGAGACGGAGCGTCGGTTCTACCTGGCCAACCAGGTCGACCTGCACGTGCGCAACTCCGACGGCGAGGTCTACTTCGAGGTCGAGATGCACGACGCCTGGGTGTGGGACATGTATCGTCCGGCCCGCTTCGTGAAGAACGTCCGGGTGATGACCTTCAAGGACGTCAACGTCGAGGAGCTGGAGAAGCCCGACATCTCGCTGCCCGCCGACTCCGGCTTCGGCGGCTGACCGCCCCCGCCACTCGGCCGCACCGCGGGCCCCCACCCGTGGCGTGACACCTGCCGGTCACTCGGCCGGCACCACGACCTCGACCCGTTGCACCAGGTTGTTGGCGAAGCCGCCGCGGTTCCACGGCTGCTCGACCGGCTGGGTCCGCCCGGACGCGTCGGTCGCCCGCGCGCCGAGCACGTACCGGCCCGGGGTCGCCGTCCACTCGTACCGCCAGCGCCGCCAGGCGAAGTCGCCAGACCCCGCCGGGTCCAGCTCGGCCTGCGCCCAGCTCCGCCCACCGTCGGTGGTCACCTCCACGGAGACCACCGGCGCGTGCCCCGACCAGGCCCGGCCGTCCACCGTGCAGGGCCCGGGCCGCAGCACCCGGCGGCGGGACATGAAATCGGGGAAGCCGGGCGGACGGACCAGCGCACGGGGCTTGATCCGGGTGACCGGCACACCCGGGTCGTCGGCGTCGGTGCGCACCCGGTACGCGACCGCGTTCTGGTAGCCCTCGAACGGCTCGGTGCGGATCTCGACCGAGTGGAGCCACTTCACGTGCGCCATGCCGTACCAGCCCGGCACGATCAGCCGCAGCGGCGCACCGTGCTGCGGCAGCAGCGGAGCACCGTTCATCTCGTACGCCAGCAGCACCTCCTCGCGCAGCGCGTCGGCGACCGGCAGCGCCCGCTGGTAGTCCTGCTCGACCCCGCGCTCGACACCGTGGTCGGCGCCGGTGAAGACCACGTCCACCGCGTCCGGCCCGAGGCCCGCCTCCCGCAGCAGCGGCGCCAGTGGGGTGCCCGTCCACTCGGCGTTGCCGACCGCCTCGACCAGCCACGGCTGGCTCACCGGCCGGGGGTGCAGCAGGGCCCGCCCGTTGCCGGCGCACTCCAGGGTCACCTGCCGGGTGACCCGCGGCCGCTCCCGCAACTCGGCGAGCGTGACCGTCAGCGGCCGGTCCACCGCCCCGCCGATGGTCAGCGTGTGCGTCGCCGGGTCGAGCTCCGGAATGTCGTAGTGGATCAACAGGTAGTGCAGCCCGGCCGGGGTGACGTCGTAGCGCAGCGCCTCCAACGGGATGCCGTGGTTGCGGGCGGCGAGCTGCAACTCCTCGGCGCTGATCGCCTCGTCCGGCTCCGCGAGCCGCGACGGACCGCTCACGTCGGCCACCGTCGGCGTCCGGTCATCGACAGTGGTCATGCCTGGGCCTCCCCGGTCCACACGGCGGCACCCGCCGTACGCGACCCAGCCTAGGCCCTGCGCGGCGGCCCGAAAACGGCTCGGTGGCTCGGCGGCGTCCGGCGGTCCGGTGGCTCGGACTTGCGGTGCGGCTACCCGGCGGTGCGGCGGCTCGGCTGGTCGGCGGTGCGGCGGCGCGGCTGCTCGGCCTTGCGGCGCGGCTGCCCGGCGGGCGGCCGGCGGGGATGGTCGAGGCATAGCAGATCATCCGCGTCGATGGTGGTTGTCCACAGAGCTTCCGGTTGTCCACAGCTCGGTCGGTCGGGCTGGCAAACGACCCGGCGGCGGTCGGAAGCTGCTGTCATGCGACCACCGTCCGCCCCGCGCGTCGGCTCGATCCGTCATACCGTGCTGCTCTGCGCCGCGTTTCCCCTCGTGCTGACCATCCCGCTCTGCGGGTTGGCCATGCTGGTCGCGGCGCTGCCCGGCGGCCCACCGTCCGGTGCCACGCGGGTGCCCGTCTCGTTGCCCGCCTCGGCGGACGCCGGCACCGAGCGGTTCCGCTGGCCGGTCGACGGGCCACCTCGCCCGGTGCGCCGGTTCGACCCGCCGCCCCGGCCGTGGCTGCCCGGCCACCGGGGTGTCGACCTGGCCGCCCCGGCCGGCGCCGTGGTCCACAGCGCCGGGGCCGGCACCGTGCTCTTCGCCGGCCCGGTGGCCGGCCGACCGGTGATCACCGTGGGGCACGCCGGCGGGCTGCGGACCACCCACGAGCCGGTTCAACCGGCGGTACGCCCCGGTCAACCGGTCGCCGCCGGCACACCACTGGGGGAGTTGCTGCTCGGGCATCCGGGTTGCCCGGCCGACGCCTGCCTGCACTGGGGTCTGCGCCGGGGCACGGAATATCTGGACCCGCTGGCACTGCTCGGCCTCGGCCCGGTGCGACTGCTCCCGGTCCGTCCGGTCAGCGTTGAGCGAGCAGCGCCGGCAGCCGTGCGGCCAACCTCTCGTACTCGTCGGCGGTGTTGTAGACCTGCCCGGCGAGCCGCAGCCAACCCCGGCCGTTCCAGCTCATCACCGCCACCTCGGCGGCGAGCCGCGCACCGATCCGCGTCTGCAACGCCCGCGCCGCGTCGATGCTGAGGGCCGTGCCGGCCGGCAACGGAATGAGGCGCAGAGCCACCCCCGGCCCGCCGGGGGCAGGCAGTTGAGCGGGGGGCACCCCCAGCGCGTCCCCCACCACCCGCTGGCCGTACGCGGCGAGTGCGGCGTTGTGCTCGCGTACCCGGTCGACACCGAGGCTGCGCAACGTGAACAGGCCCGCCGGCGCGGCCAGCCAGGAGGTGTAGTCGAGAGTCGCCTGCCATTCGATCCGGGCCGGGAAACCCGACTCCTGCTCCCAGGAGACCACTAGTGGTTCGATCCGGTCCCGCCACTGCGGGGCCACCACCAGCAAGGCGGTGCCGCGTGGGGCGTACGCCCACTTGTGCAGGTTGCCCGCCCAGAAGTCGGCCCCGATGCTGCTCACCGTCGTGGCCAGCATTCCGGGGGCGTGTGCGGCGTCCACCAGGACCGGCACGCCCTGCTCGTGGCACACCCCGACGATGGCGGCGGTCGGAAAGAGCTTGGCGGTGGCCGAGGTGAGCTGGTCGACGACCATCAGGCGGGTCCGTCCGGGGCGCAGGCCGGCGCGGACGATCTGCACGATCTGCTCGTCGGTGGCGTCCAGCGGGATCGGCAGGACCCGGCTGACCGCCCCGGTGCGGCGGCACTCCCGCTGAATGGCCAGGCCCACCGCCCCGTACCCGTGGTCGGTGCTGAGCACCTCGTCGCCCGGTCGCAGCCCCAGCGACTGGAGCACCACGGCGACGCCGGTGGTGGTGTTGCCCACCAGGGCGCTGCCGTCGGGGTCGGCGCCGAGGAACCCGGCGAGGTGTCGGCGGGTGTGCCCGATCCGGTCGACCAGCCCCTGCGTGAAGAAGCGCAGGGGGTTTGCCTCCATCTCGTCGCGCAGCCGCTGCTGGGCTCGCTGCACGCCGATCGGGACCGCGCCGAACGAGCCGTGGTTGAGATGGCTGACCGCTGGGTCCAGGGAGAAGAGCAGACGGGCGCCCGGGATCGGCTCAGGGGGTTGCGGGACGCTCACCTGATGATCGTAACCGTCGGGCGTGCTCGCCCCCGGCGCTTGACCGGGCGAGGGGGCGGGCCTGCCGGTGCACAGCGCGTTGCCGCTCGGCGTCAGGCGCGTGGGTGTGCCTGGCGGTACGCGGCGCGTAGGCGCTCGACCGAGACGTGCGTGTAGATCTGGGTGCTGGCCAGCGACGAATGGCCCAGCAGTTCCTGTACGGCGCGCAGATCCGCACCACCTTCGAGGAGGTGGGTTGCCGCGGAGTGGCGCAGACCGTGCGGGCTGGTCCAGGGTAGGCCGGTCGCCTCGGCGTAGCCACCGACGATCTGACGCGCGGTCGTCGGGTTGAGCCGCCCGCCCCGGGCACCGAGCAACAGCGCGTCGCCGGAGCGGCTGCCTACCAACGCCGGACGGCCCCGGCGCAGCCACTCGTCCAGCGCCCGTTGCGCGGGCACTCCGTACGGCACCGAGCGCTCCCGTCCGCCCTTGCCGAACACCCGGATCACCCGCCGGCCATGGTCGACGTCGCCGACGTCCAACCCGCACGCCTCGCTGACCCGTACCCCGGTCGCGTAGAGCAGTTCCAGCAGCACCCGGTCGCGCAGCGACACCGCCTCGGCGGCCGCATCTCCCGTGCCGGCGTCCACCGTGGCGGCCGACGTCGGCCCGATTGCGGGGTCCGTGCGTGCGGGGTCCGCGTGTGCTGGCCCTGTGCGCGCTGGGTCCGTTTGTGTCGGGTCTGTGTGTGCTGGTCCTGCCCCCGTCGGGTCCAGGCGCGCCGGGTCCGCCGGGCCTGGGTCCGGGTGTGCTGGGTTGGTGTGTGCTGGGTGTGCGCGTGGTAGGTCCGTGGGCGGCGGGTTGCTGGACGGTGTCCGCCGCGCCGGTGCCTCGACCAGAGCGGCGGCCTGGTCGGCGCGCAGGACGGTGGGTAGCTCCCGGTGCGCGCGGGGGCTGGCCAGCGCGGCGCCCACGTCGGCGGGGAGCAGCCCGGCGGGGTGCGCCCAGGCGCTGAACGCCCGCGCCGACGCGGCCCGGCGGGCCAACGACGTGCGGGCCGCGCCCGTGGTGCGCTGGCGCGCCAACCAACTCCGCAGCACCGACAGGTCCAGGTCGGCGAGGTCGACGCAGCCCATCCGCACGGCGTGGTCGAGCAGCGAGACGAGATCCGTGACGTACGCGCGGACGGTGTGCGCCGACCGGTTACGCACCCGGGACAGGTGCTCGGCGAAGTCGTCGACCGCGTCGCGCAACGCTGGCGGCAGT
Source organism: Micromonospora sp. NPDC049101 (assembly GCF_040648675.1). Taxonomy (NCBI): domain Bacteria; kingdom Bacillati; phylum Actinomycetota; class Actinomycetes; order Micromonosporales; family Micromonosporaceae; genus Micromonospora; species Micromonospora sp. NPDC049101. The sequence goes on from NZ_JBEZED010000031.1 coordinate 73,212, forward strand.
GCCTGGTGCAGGGCCCGGGTGCCCCGGTCGGACCGGCTCATCGTGGCCGCGCCCGCGTACTGGCCGGCTCATCGGCCCCGGCACCCTCACTGACAGCTGGCACGGCACCAGCCTACGGCCGATTGTCGCCTGTCACCTGCCACGCGATATCGGTGTTCGTCGCCCCTGGCTACCGGCGGTTGCCCCTCTTGAGCAGGAGCGCCACCAAGCCGCCAATGAGTGCCACCGACGTGACGAGACAGCACAGGACAGCGATATGCCACGGCTTGATAGCACCCATGAGCGCGCACAGTACCGCCACGAGCGCTTGGCCGAGGCCCCGAGCAACCTCCGCGTGCCGACCGTCTCCGCGTGCCGACCGCCTTCGCGTGCCGACCGTCGCCGTGTGCCGCTTGCCTCCGCCTGCGATCGTTCCCGTGCGCGACCGCCTCCGCGTGCCGACCGCCTCCGCGCGTCCGGACGCGGACCCCGGCCCGCTCTGCCGTGGCGCACCCACCTGCGGCGCTAGGTCGGCACTGACGTCTCCGCCGCTGTTGCCGCCGTCGCGCGCTTCGGTTTGGCGGGCGGGGCGAGGGCGTAGCCGTCGTCGCGACGGACCACCATGGACAGCTCCTCCAGCAGGGACAGCTTGCGCAACGCCGTCCGGACGTCGACGCCGGCGCGGGCAGCGAGTCGGTCTACACCCATCGCACCTCGGCGGGGCAACGCCTCGATCACTGACCGCGCGTCGTCGTCGAGCGCGTCGGCAGGTCGCTGGGGCCCGCGCGCCAGCGGGGCCAGGTCCGCGCCGATCCGACCCACCTCCTCCAGCACGTGCGCCACCCCGGTGACCAGCCGAACCTTGTCGGGGTGCTCGCGGAGCAACTCGTGCGTGCCGACCGACATCGCCGATGTCACCGGCCCCGGCACCACCATGGCCACTCGACCGGTGTAGATCGCCCGCCGAGCGGTCTGCGTCGCACCGCTGCGCGCTGACGCCTCCACCACAACGGTGCCCACGGTGCCTCCGGCGATCACCCGGTTGCGGATCAGGAACCGGGGTCGCAGTGGTTCGGCGCCCGGCACCCACTCACTGACCAACAGCCCGGTGTCGGCGATCCGGTCGAAGAGCGCGGTGTTGCCCATCGGATACGGCCGGTCCACCCCACAGGCGAGCACCGCCACGGTCAGCCCGCCAGCGTTGAGGGCACCCCGGTGCGCGGCGGCGTCGATGCCGAACGCGCCCCCGGAGACGACAGTCCAGTCCCGTTCGGCCAGCCCGTATCCCAGTTGGGTTGCGACGTGCTGGCCGTAGCCGGTGGCAGCCCGCGCACCCACCACGGCCACCGAGCGATCCAGGGCTTCGCCGAGCGGCCAACTCCCGCGTACCCAGAAGCAGAGCGGTGGGGCGGTCTCACCGTCCACCCGGCGGCTGACGTCCGGCAGACGCAGCGTGGCCAAGCCGTCGACCCGGGCCGGCCACTCCTCGTCGTCCGGCGTGACCAGTCGGGCACCCAGTCGGGTTGCCCGCTCCAGGGCCTCCGCCGCCACCGCCCGCGCGTCGCCGGCCGCCGAGCGTGCGGCAACCGTGGTGTGCAGCCAACCGTCCGGGCTGCCGCCGTCGAGCAGCAGATCCAGCGTCGCCACCGGGCCGTGCCGTTCGACCAGTCGGTGCACCACGCGGGTGCCCGGCTCGGCCAGCCAGGTCAGGGCGACCCGAGCCAGCCTGTGCTCGTCATCGGCGCTCACGTCGCCTCTCCCGTCCGTAGTTGAAGCGACTCCCGGACGTCGTCCAGATCTGGTCGGTCCCGACCGTCCAGGTCAGCGATGGTCCAGGCCATCCGGATCACCCGGTCGAAGCCGCGCGCCGACAGCGAGCCGGAGTCGAGCCGGCCACGCAACTCGGCCGTGACGCGGGCGGGCAGCCGCCACGGCGGTCGGCGCAGATGTGGGCCTTCCACCTCGGCGTTGAGCCGCCGGCCGAGGCCGGCCCAGCGGGCGGCCGCCGCCTGCCGGGCCGCCGACACCCGGGCGGCAACCGTCGCCGAGGACTCGACGCCGTCGGCGGGTGCCAGCAACTCCGCCGCCGTCACCGGCATCAACCGCACCTGTACGTCGATCCGGTCGAGCAGTGGCCCGGAGAGCCGGCCGAGGTAGCGGCGGCGGGCCAGCGGGCTGCACTCACAGTGCGCGTCACCTGACGGTTTCGCACACGGGCAAGGGTTGGCGGCCAGCACCAACTGGGTCCGGGCCGGGTAGACCGTGCCGCCCCCGCTGCGGGTCAGTTGGATGCGGCCGTGTTCCAACGGTTGGCGCAGCGCCTCCAACGCACCCTTGCTGAACTCGGGGGCCTCGTCGAGGAAGAGCACGCCGCGATGCGCCAACGACACCGCGCCGGGGCGGGCCAACCCCGAGCCGCCACCGACCAGCGAGGGCACGGTCGCGGTGTGGTGCGGCGCCTGGAATGGCGGACGGCGCAGCAACCGACCGCCCGGTGGCAGCAGCCCGGCGACCGAGTGCAGGGCGGTGACCTCCAACGCCGCCTCGTCGTCCAACTCGGGCAGGACCGACGGTAGTCGTTCGGCGAGCATCGTCTTGCCGGTGCCCGGCGGCCCGAGCAGCGCCACGTGGTGCCCGCCGGCCGCGGCGACCTCCAACGCGCGCCGGCCCATCTGTTGCCCGGCGACCTCGGCGAGATCCGGCCCGTCGACGACCGGTGTCGGGGTGGCCTCCGGCGGTTCGATCAGCGGGGTACCGTCCCGAACGAAGGCGACCAGCCGGTGCAGGGTGTCCACCGCTCGCACGCGTACCCCCGGGATGACCGCGGCCTCGGCGGCGTTGCCGACCGGGACGATGACCCGCCCGACGCCGGCCTGGGCTGCGGCGGCGACCATCGGGAGTACGCCGCGCACCGGCCGCACCGTGCCGTCCAGCCCCAACTCGCCGAGGACCACCACCCCCTCCAGGGGGAGCAGCGGCAACTCACCCGAGCCACCCAGGAGAGCCGCGGCGATGGCCAGATCGAACGCCGAGCCGAATTTCGGCAGCGTGGCGGGCAACAGATTGAGGGTGATCCGCCGGTTGGGCCAGCGCTGGCCGGAGTTGACCACGGCCGCGCGGACGCGGTCGCGGGCCTCGTGCAGGGCGGTGTCCGGCAGACCGGAGATCAACACTGCCGGTAGGCCGGCGGCCAGGTCAGCCTCGACCTCGACCAGGTGGCCGGTGACCCCGACCAGCCCGACGCAGAGCACCTTCGCGTAGCTCACGGCCGCGTCACCGATCCTTCCCCGCGCATGTCAGAACGCACCCTTGAGGTGATCCACCTGCGCCGGGCCGGCGTCGGGCAGCCGCACCGAAAGCACGTCGAAACGCACCTCGTCGGCGGTCGTGCCGGTCTCGGTCAGCCAGCGCGCGGCGAGCCCACGCAGCCGGCGGGCCTTTGCCGGCACGACCGCCTCGGCCGGGGTGCCGAAGTCGTCGCCCCGCCGGGTCTTCACCTCGCAGAAGGCGAGCACCGGCCCGTCCCACGCGATGATGTCGATCTCGCCGGCCGGGCAGCGCCAGTTTCGGGCGATCGGGCGCAGACCCGCCTCGGTCAGGTGCCGGGCGGCGCACCGCTCGCCGTACGCGCCGACCGCCTGGTTCCGCTTCGTCATGGCCGGCACGGTGCCCGCCCGGGTGCCCGCGCGGCTAGCCCGACGACGGCCCAGCTGTGGACAACGGGTGCTCTGTGGACAACCGGACGATCATGCCCGCGCTGTGCTACGGCGTCCCTCGCGGGCGACCGGCGCCGACCGAGCCGGGGCGAAATGGCGCGGGCGAAGCCGGTCGCATACGGTGCCTGACGTGGACGGACGACGGAGCTTTCCGGAAGATCAGGAGTCGCGCTGGTACCCCGACGAGCGGGGTCGCGACTACGGCGAGTCGGAGTGGCGCGGCACGGGCGAATCGCGGTACCGGGACGGTGAGGTCCCCGAGCAGCGTGGCACCGACGAGGGCCGTTCCCTCGAGGACACCGGCGTCGGCCGACGCCGGGAGCCGGACTCCGGCCGCTTCGGCGCGGTCGACGCAGGTCGTTTCGGCGGTACACCGGAGTCCGAGTCGGGTCGGCTGAGCGCGGTGGACGCTGGTCGTTTCGGCGGCATGCCGGAATCGGACTCGGGTCGTTTCGGCACGTCGGAGCCGGACTCGGGCCGCTTTGGGGCGGTGGGCGCCCCACCCGTGCGATTCGGCACGCCCGAGCCAGAGTCTGGGCGGTTTGGTGCGATCGACCCGTTGGGGGACGGGCGGCCGGAGACCGAGGGCTACCGGGCGACCCGCGCCCGGAGGGCGGACCGGGACCCCTCGGAGATCTCCGGCGAGTTGCCCGGTCGCCGGGCCGCTCGGGAGTTGGCCGCTGCCCCGCCGATCACCCCCGCGCCGGAGGCCGCCCGCGACACCACGTCCGCGGTCGTCCCGCCGGGCGGTGTGCCCGCCGAGCAGGCTCGTCCCGCTCCGCTCGGTGGGTACCCGATCGTCGAGCCGACCCGGGCCGGCGACACGCCGCACCCGCTGGAGATGCCGACCGGCCCGATGCCGGGGATCGGCCCGCGCCCCGACCTGTCCGCTGCGGAGCAGCCGGCGTACGCCCCGGTGACTGACGGCGTCTACCGGACCCGCCGGCCGGTGTTGGCCGTACTCTTCGCCCTGCTGGTGTTGATCTTCGAGATTCCTGCGCTGCGGGTGCTGCTGGCGGGCGTGACCGGCGACCCGGTGGACGCCGGCAACGTCGTGGTGGGTATCGCCCTGGTTGCCGGGCTGCCGATCTTCGCGACCGGGCTGTACGGGCTACGAACCGGAGGTCTGGCGCTCGCCGACGGTGGTCGAGGCTGGCTGCGTCCGCCCACGGCATACCTGACCGTCGGTCTGGTGCTCTTCCTCGCCGCCGCGCTCGCCGCCGGCTGACCTGGCACCGCCGACCACCCCGTCTCCGCCAGCACCGTCGCCCGGCGGGCCAGGCCTTCCGGCGCGTCTCACGCCTGGCGCGTCTCGCGCCTGGCGTGTCCCGCCCTGCGTCCGATGCGTGATGCGCCGCGCCCGGTGTCTCGCCCTGCGCCCGGTGTCCCGCCGCCACGCCCGGGGCGCGATGTCCCGTGCCCACGCCTTGATCGACTCGGTTTTCATGAAGTCGCGGTGTCCTGGTCGGTTTGAGGCACCGGTTTTCAGGAAACCGAGTCGATCATCGCGGGGTGCCGCGCCGATCAGCGCCGCGCGCCGCGCGTGCGCGCTGGATGCCGTGCCGCGCGCTGGATGCCGCGCCGGACGGCGGACGCCGTGCCGTGCCGCGCCGGACGCCGTGCCGAGTCGGGCGGCGCGCCGCGCGACGCCGGACGCCGTGCCGCGCCGGACGCCGTGCCGAGTCGGGCGGCGCGCCGCGCGACGCCGGACGCCGCGCGACGCCGCCGCGTCGGTGGACCGCCGCGTCCACCCGACAGACCTGCGCACACCGGCGCACCCCGGGGCGGGTGGGCGGGTGAGGGGCGTACACTGGCCAACTGGCGACCGCCTTGTGCGGTCGACCTCGCGCGCCCTCTTCACGAATCGTCGTGGAGCGACGGCCTCCCTGGTCCCGATCTTGATCGGGTCCACCATGGGTCGGCGACCAGGCGCCAGGACGCCCGGCCACCGGCCGGGCGTGACAACCAGGGATCTTGAGGAGTACCCCAACCATGGCCGTCGTGACCATGCGCCAGCTGCTGGAGAGCGGTGTCCACTTCGGGCACCAGACCCGGCGCTGGAACCCGAAGATGAAGCGCTTCATCATGACCGAGCGCAACGGCATCTACATCATCGACCTGCGCCAGACCCTCGAGTACATCGAGAAGGCGTACGAGTTCGTGCGTGGGACCGTCGCCGAGGGTGGCAGCATCCTGTTCGTCGGCACCAAGAAGCAGGCCCAGGAAGCGATCGCCGAGCAGGCGACCCGGGTCGGCCAGCCGTACGTCAACCACCGCTGGCTCGGTGGCATGCTGACCAACTTCCAGACGGTGTACAAGCGGCTCCAGCGGATGAAGGAGCTGGAGGGCCTGGGTGACCTCAGCGGCACCGCCGCCGGTTACACCAAGAAGGAGACCCTGCAGCTCTCCCGCGAGAAGATCAAGCTGACCCGCACCCTGGGTGGTCTGCGGGACATGCAGAAGCTTCCCGCCGCGGTCTGGATCGTCGACACCAAGAAGGAGCACATCGCCGTCGACGAGGCCCGCAAGCTGGGCATCCCGGTGATCGCGGTGCTCGACACCAACTGTGACCCGGACGAGGTCGACTTCCCGATCCCGGGTAACGACGACGCGATCCGGTCGGCCGAGCTGCTGACCAAGGTCGTCGCCGCTGCCGTGGCGGATGGTCTGATCGCGCGTTCCGGCCGTCGCCGGGGCAACGACGAGAAGCCCGAGGGTGTCGCGACCGACGAGCCGCTGACCGAGTGGGAGCGCGAGCTGCTCGAGCCGAAGAAGGCCGACGAGTCGGCCGCCCCGGCCGAGCAGCCGGCCGCTGCCGCCGCCGAGCAGCCCGCCACCCCGGAGCAGCCGGCGCAGGCCACCACCGAGCAGCCGGCGGCCGCCACCGCGGAGTGATCGCACCGTCGCTGCCCCGCCGTCCGTTTTCGCGAACGGCGGGCAGCGACGGTACGCCGGGCACGATCCGCCCGGATCCGGGTAACCGGCACCTCTGACCATCCACACGCCGTCTCAACACCGAAGAGAGAGCCATGTCCCAAATCACCGCCGCGGACGTCAAGAAGCTCCGCGACCTCACCGGCGCCGGCATGATGGACAGCAAGAAGGCGCTGACCGAGGCCGAGGGCGACTTCGACAAGGCCATCGAGATCCTGCGCGTCAAGGGCGCCAAGGACGTCGGCAAGCGGGCCGGCCGTACGGCCGCCAACGGCCTGGTCGCCCACTCCGGCAAGGCGCTGCTCGAGCTCAACTGCGAGACCGACTTCGTCGCGAAGACCGAGTCGTTCATCGCGCTGGCTCAGCAGCTGGTCGAGCACGGTGAGCGCGCCGGCGTGAACTCCGCCGAGGAGCTGCTCGCCACCGAGCTCGACGGCAAGGTCGTCGCGGACCTGATCCAGGAGCAGTCCGCCAAGATCGGCGAGAAGCTGGTGCTCAACCGGTTCGCCAAGGTCGAGGGCACCACCGCCGTCTACCTGCACCGCAAGGCCCAGGACCTGCCGCCGGCCGTTGGTGTGCTGGTGTCGTACACCGGCAAGACCGACGAGGCGGGCGACGCCGACGCCCGTGGTGTGGCCATGCAGATCGCCGCGATGCGGCCGAAGTACCTCACCCGGGACGAGGTGCCGGCCGAGGTCGTCGAGTCCGAGCGGCGCATCGCCGAGCAGACCGCCCGCGAGGAGAACAAGCCCGAGGCGGCCCTGCCGAAGATCATCGAGGGTCGGGTGAACTCCTTCTTCAAGGACTACGTCCTGATCGAGCAGGCGTCCGTGGCCGACAACAAGAAGTCGGTGAAGCAGCTGCTGGCCGAGGCCGGCATCGAGGTCACCCGCTTCGTGCGGTTCGAGGTCGGCCAGGCCTGAGCCGTCACCGGGCGCCGCGTGCGCCCGTGGGCAGGAGACGTCAACGAGGAGGCCGCCGGTGTACGTGACAGGCACCGCGGCCTCCTCGTCACATAGGGTCGGCAGCGGCAGGTTCGCGGTACGCGCCGCACGGGGCGTGCGCGTGGGGAAGGGCGGGGCGGATGACGCAGGTTGTGAGTGACCGGACGCTGGCGATGGACGATCCGACGGCACCACCGCCGGGGCGCGCCCGCCGGGTGGTGCTGAAGCTCTCCGGCGAGGTGTTCGGCGGCGGCGCGATCGGCGTCGACCCGGACGTTGTCCAGGCCATCGCCCGGCAGATCGCCACCGTGGTCCGCCGCGGCGTGCAGGTCTCCGTGGTGGTCGGGGGCGGCAACTTCTTCCGCGGCGCGGAGCTGCAGAAGCGGGGCATGGACCGGGCCCGCGCCGACTACATGGGCATGCTCGGCACCGTGATGAACTGCCTCGCGTTGCAGGACTTCCTGGAGAAGGAAGGCATCGAGACCCGGGTGCAGAGCGCGATCACCATGGCCCAGGTCGCCGAACCGTACATCCCACTGCGGGCGATCCGGCACCTGGAGAAGGGCCGTGTGGTCATCTTCGGTGCGGGCGCGGGCATGCCGTACTTCTCCACCGACACGGTGGCCGCCCAGCGGGCTCTGGAGATCCGGGCCGACGTGGTGCTGATGAGCAAGAACGGCGTGGACGGCGTCTACACCGCCGACCCGCGGATCGACCCCACCGCCAGCAAGCTCGACTCGATCACCTTCTCCGAGGCGCTGCGCCGCAACCTGCGGGTGGCCGACGCGGCGGCGTTCAGCCTCTGCATGGAGAACGGCCTGCCGATGCTGGTCTTCGGCGCGCAGGGTGACGACACCATCATCCGCGCGGTGGGTGGCGACAAGATCGGCACCCTGATCACCGCCTGAGCCCCGCCGACGGCGACGGCAGCAGCGGGTCTGACGACTTTCAGCAGAGCCCACCACGAGCACAGAAGGAGGCGAGGAGACCGGTGATCGACGACACCCTCCTCGAGGCCGAGGAAAAGATGGAGCGTGCGGTTGAGCACGCCAAGGAGGAGTTCGGCGCCATCCGTACCGGTCGCGCCAACGCCGCCATGTTCTCCAAGGTCATCATCGACTACTACGGCACGCCCACGCCGCTGACCCAGATGGCGTCGATCGCGGTCCCCGAGCCGCGGATGGCCATCATCAAGCCGTACGACAACTCGCAGATCAATGCGATGGAGAAGGCGATCCGCGACTCGGACCTCGGGGTGAACCCGAACAACGAGGGCAACCAGCTGCGCATCCTGCTCCCGCAGATGACCGAGGAGCGCCGCCGCGACATGATCAAGGTGGCCCGGCACAAGGGCGAGGAGGCCAAGGTGGCCATCCGCAACGTCCGCCGCCGTGGCAAGGAGGAGCTGGACCGGATCGTCAAGGACGGCGAGGCCGGCGAGGACGACGGTCGCCGCGCCGAGAAGGAACTCGACGACCTGACCCAGCGCTACGTGGCCAACATCGACGACCTGGTGAAGCACAAGGAAACCGAGCTGCTCGAGGTCTGAACAATGCTTCGAGGCCCGTTCCCGACACCGGGAACGGGCCTCGTGTCGTATCTCAGCAGGGAATCCAGACGGTCCTGGTGCTCGCGGCGAACTCCTCGTTGGTGGTCGCGTCGCGCAGCGAGAAGTGGGCGGTGGCGCGACCGGGGTGGACTGCCGGAGTGATCCGGGCGAAGGCCATCGCGAGCTCGACCGTGCCACCGTCGCAGAGGATCTCACCGGCGCCGTGGCCCGCGGTGGCCCAGAGGGTCGGCAGGCCGTCCTGCACCAGCGAGGCCGACATGAGCACGATGCCGCCCGGGCAGTGCCGGGCGGTCGCGGTGACGGTGGTCGCCGGATACGTCACACCCGGCTCACCGACGGGCGGCTCGAACGGGAACAGTTCGCTGGCGTGCCGATCGATGGTGATCCTGGTCGGCGCGGTGGTCGCGGCGGCTGGTGCCCCTGCTCCGAGGACGATGGCCGCGGCCGCCAGCACCGCCAGACTGATCTTGTACATGTGCGTGCCCTTTCCCCGTGGTCGCGTCGGCGGAGACCGGCGCGGCCCCAGCGGACCACGACGGGCGGGCCCGGCTCTGTACCTGATCGGGCAGCGAGCGAGTCGGATCGATGGCTGCGGATCCGCGTACCGGATGGGTCTGTTTCGGTCCGCGACGGCCCGCCGGCCAGGGGCGACGCCCGTCGCCGTGCCTCGTCCGCCGTGCCGGTCCGGCGGGTGCAGTAGGCTCGGCAGGATTCCCGGCCACCGGGCGGTGAACACCGGGAATCGACCGACCGTCGGGGCGGTCAATCGGAGGAACATCGCGCGTGTAGGGGATGCTTGTGGTCTTGCGTCATGTGGTGGTTCTCGTGCCGCGTCGCGGTGCGTGATGTCCCACCCCGACCCCTACGGCAGCGAGCCTCGCGGCTGGGACCGTCCCGAGCGCCCCGTGGCGCTGCCCTGGCCGGACCAGGACCTGGAGGCCGGCCAACGGCCCCGCCGTCCGGCCGTCGGCCCTGAGCTGTACGCCGACCCACACACCCGGCCGCACGCCGACCCGCACCCGACGCACCCGTACGACGAGCGTGGCCGCGCGGTCCGCCCGGACGACCGGGACCGCTTCGACGACCGCGACCGGCACGATCGTTTCGACGACCGCGACCGGTTCGAGGACGACCGGAACCAGCCCGACCGGTTCGAGGACCGGACCCAACCCGACCGGTTCGACGACCGGAGCCAACCCGACAGGTACGACGACCGGGGCCGCGCCGGCCGGTACGGCGATCGTGCGCCCGCCGGTCCGGACAGCGCCCCGACCCACCGCGGTGGCCCGGAGCGGCAGGACGGGCCCGGCTGGCACGACGGGACCGGGCGGCTCGACGAGCCCGGCTGGCACGACGATTCCGGCCGGCCCGACGGTCCGCAAGCGTTCGACGGTCCGGCCAGCTACGACGACGACGCCGGCTACCCGACCGCGCAGCTCGCGCCCATCGGGGCCGAGGTGGCACCGGACCCGGAGCCGCCGACCGAGCCGGAGCCGCCGTCCGGTCGACGGTCGAAGGGCCGGCGTCGGGCCAGCGCCGACCGGCCGGCCACCCAGCAGTTGGGCAACGGGCGGGCCGGCCGCAACCTCCCGGCGGCGATCGGGGTCGGGCTCGGCCTCGGTGCGCTGATCGTGGTGCCGCTGATCTTCTACCCGTTGGCGTTCCTGCCGGTGATCGCCGCCGCCGTCGCCGTCGGCAGCTGGGAGATGGCTCGGGCGGTCCGGCGCAGCGGCGCGCACCCGCCGCTGGTGCCGTTGCTCGCCGGTGGTGTGCTGACCGTGGGCCTGGCCTGGTTCGCCGGCCCGGACGCGCTCAGTCTGGGGCTGCTGGTCACCGTGCTGGGCACCATGATCTGGCGGCTGGGTGACGGTCCGGCCGGCTTCCAGCGGGATGTCACCGCGGCCACCCTGATCGCCGTCTACGTGCCGTTCCTCGCGGGTTTCGCGGCGCTGCTCGCGGCGGCCCCCGACGACGGTTGGATGCGGATCCTGGCCACCCTGATCGCGGTGGTCCTCTCCGACACCGGCGGGTACGCGGCAGGCGTCTCCTTCGGTCGACACCCGATGGCGCCGTCGATCAGCCCGAAGAAGTCCTGGGAGGGTTTCGCCGGCTCGGTCACCGCCGCGGCCCTGGGCAGCGCGCTGCTGCTGTGGCTGATGTTCGAGGTGGCCCCCTGGTGGGGTGCCCTGTTCGGGGTGGCCGTCTCCTGCGCGGCGGTCCTCGGCGACCTGGCCGAGTCGATGATCAAGCGGGATCTCGGTGTCAAGGACATGAGCAACCTGCTGCCCGGTCACGGCGGCCTGATGGACCGACTGGACTCGATCCTGTTCGCGGTGCCGACCGCATACCTGTTGCTGGCCATCTTCGTGCCGGTGGTGAGCTGAGGTATGAATCACGGCGTCCTGGTCATCCGACCCCGACGGCCGCAGCCCGTTCGGCACCTCCGGACCGGCAGTTGCCGCCGGGGGCGTGACACACTGGACCAGCCATGACGAGCCTGCCGTTGATCCCCGCCCTCTCGGACGCCCCCGCCGCGCGCCGGGCCTCCATGCCGCCACAACACCTCGCCGACCTGGACCTGGCCGGCCGCCAGGCGCTTGTCACCGAGTTGGGTGAGCCGGCTTTCCGCGCCAAGCAGGTCTCGAACCACTACTTCGGGCGGCTGGTCCGCGACCCGCAGGCCATGACCGACCTGCCCGCGGCGACCCGGCAACGGTTGGCCGAGCGGCTGCTGCCCACGCTGCTCAACCCGGTGCGCGAGTTGGCCTGCGACGACGGCGCGACCCGCAAGGCGCTCTGGAAGCTGCACGATGGTGCGCTCGTGGAGAGCGTGCTGATGGGCTATCCGGACCGGGTGACGGTCTGCATCTCCAGCCAGGCGGGCTGTGGCATGGCCTGTCCGTTCTGCGCGACCGGCCAGGCCGGGCTGACGCGCAATCTGTCCACCGCCGAGATCGTCGACCAGGCGGTCTATCTGGCCGGCGTGGCGGCCTCCGGTGCCGTCGCCGGCTCACCGCCGCGGCTGTCGCACGTCGTGTTCATGGGCATGGGTGAGCCGCTGGCCAACTACTCCCGGGTCATCGCGGCCATCCGTCGCCTGGTCAGCCCCGCTCCGGAAGGGCTCGGCCTGTCCCAGCGGCACATCACCGTTTCCACGGTCGGCCTGGTTCCGGCCATCCGCCGACTGGCCAGCGAAGACCTCTCTGTGACCCTTGCGCTGTCGTTGCACGCCCCCGATGATGATCTGCGCGACGAACTCGTGCCGGTAAACCAGCGCTGGAAGGTAGCTGAGGTGCTGGACGCAGCGTGGGACTACGCCGCCCGGACGGGCCGTCGCGTGTCGATCGAGTACGCGATGATCAAGGACGTGAACGACCAGCCGTGGCGAGCCGACCTGCTCGGGCGGCTGCTGGCCGGCAAGTTGGCCCACGTGAACCTCATCCCGCTCAATCCGACGCCGGGCAGCCGCTGGGACGCGAGCCCGAAGCCGGTTGAGCGGGAGTTCGTCCGGCGGTTGCGCGACGCCGGGGTGTCCACCACCGTACGGGACACCCGAGGTCGCGAGATCGACGGTGCGTGTGGCCAGCTCGCCGCCGCCGAGGACAACGACACCTTCACCGACCGCGCCGGAGAGGCACCGGCGTGACCGGGCGTGGCGAACGAGACCAGGAGACATAGTGGCGAGTCAGGGTCAGCGTTTCCGGCGCAAGGCGCTCCGCCGGGGATACAAGGTCGACGAGGTGGATGCCTTCCTCGACCGGGTCGAGGCGACGCTCGACGGCCGACAGGTCGGCGCGCCGGTGGCTTCCCAGGAGGTCCACGACGTCGTCTTCCGGGTCCGTTTCAACGGCTACGACGAGTGGCAGGTCGACCTGCACCTGGACCGGGTCGAGCGGCAGCTGGCCGAGCTTGAGGAGCGCACCAGTGCCGGGCGCGGTGCCGACCCCCGGATGGTTGACCGGATGGGCCCACCGGACCGCATGGGCCCGCCGATGCGCGATGACCGGGGCATGATGCCGCAGCCGATGCCGCCGCGGCCGATGCCCGCGCAGGCTGGCCCGCCCGCCGACCGCTACGGCCGTTACGACGAGCCGACCGGTGCCTTCACCGGTGGATACGACGCCCCCCGCGGCGGTTACGAGGCGCCGCGAGGCCCGGCCGGTCCCGGCCCGATGGGCCCGGGCGGCCCGATGGGTCCCGGCTCGATGGGGCCCGGCCAGCTGGGTCCCGGCCAGCTGGGTGGCCATGGTGTGCCGCCGCGCAGCCTGCCGGCCGGCCCCAGCGGCTACGGCCCGGACGACCAGCGCGGGCCCGGCGGTTACGGTCCGGACGACCAGCGTGGGCCGGGCGGTTACGGTCCGGACGACCAGCGTGGGCCGGGCGGTTACGGTCCGGACGACCAGCGTGGGCCGGGCGGCTATCCGCCGGAGGAGCCGCGCTTCGACGGCTTCGAGGCGGGGCGGCACGGCCGCACCGACATGACCGCCGAGATCCGGATGCCGGACCGGGACCTGCGCGACCTGCGCCGCGGCCCCGCCGGTCCGCCTCCGATGCAGCAGCAGGGCATCGGTGGCCCGCCGATGGCCGGTCCGCCCGCCGTTGCCGGCCCGCCGATGGGTGGCCCGCCGATGGGTGGCCCGCCGATGGCCGGCCCGCCCGGCAGCGACCTCTACCGGGTCGACCAGATCCGCCGTAGTTTCCAGGTGCGCCGGTTCGGCAGCGGGTACGACCCCGACCAGGTGGACCGGTTCTTCGACACCCTGCTCGGCGGCATGCAGCGCCGCAACCCGATGCCTGTCGACCCGAAGGACCTGGACACGCTCCGGTTCGGCCTGGTGCCCGGTGGCTACTTCGAGGCTGAGGTCGACGCCGCGCTCAAGGACGTGCAGGACATCCTCTTCGGGCGCTGACGTCCGACGCGTACGGACGAGGGCCCGTCCCCGGGTGGGGGCGGGCCCTCGGCGTATGGTGGCCGGTCGTCCGGCGGTGGGTCGGGTCAGGAACGCAGACCGTTGCGCCGCAGCACGACGTCGCCGATCACGATGATCAGCAGCAGCGCGGCCAGGCCGACCAGCCAGATGTCCTCGACCTTGCCCTCGTGGTTGCCGCAGATCATCGCCAGCAGCGCCAGCGCGGACACCACCGCGCCAATGCGCCCGAGCTTCCGGTGCCCGGGCTTGTGCTGGTCTGGCGACGTTACCGGCTCGCTTCCTGCCACTGTCGGTCCTTCCCTCGCGATCGGATCTTTGGTTAGTCTGGCACGCCTCGTGCCGGCCCCGGCGCAGGGTCCGACCAGTTGAGGGGACGGCATGACACGCGAGGAGGATCGCGAGCTGCTGAAGGCGGCCTACGAGGCGTGGGAGTCGGAGAACTGGTCGCTGGCGGGAGAGCTGCTGGAGCGGATGGCGCGGCGGCATCCCGATCACCGCAGTGCCGGGGTGTGGTGGTACGACGCGGCACTGGCGTACAAGTTCCTGCGCAACTGGGCGAAGGCGTACGAGCTGGGCCGTGAGGCGGCCGCCCGAGCGGACCGGGACGCGCAGGAGCCGGCCTTCTGGAACCTCGGCATCGCCGCAACGATCATGGAGGACTGGTCGACCGCCCGGGACGCCTGGCGCGGCTTCGGACTGCCCGTACCGGACGGCGACGGCGAGATCGTGGCCGACTTCGGAGTCACCCCGATCCGGCTGGACCCGGCCAGCAACGGCGAGGTGGTCTGGGCGCAGCGGCTCTGCCCGGCCCGAGCCCGGGTGCTGAACGTGCCGACCCCGGAGTCGGGGCGCCGGTTCGGTGAGGTGGTGGTGCACGACGGCGCGCCGAACGGCGAGCGCGAGGTGGACGGGCGGACGTACAGCGTTTTCGACGAGTTGCTGCTGTTCCGTGCGTCCGAGCTGCCGACCACCACCGTCCACGTCACGGCCGAGACGCCGGAGGACGTCCGCGCGCTGGCGGCGCTGTTCGACGAGCACGGGTACGCGGCGGAGCCGGCCAGCGGCGTGCGGGTTCTCTGCTCCTGCTGTAGCGAGGGCAGCGTGTCGCAGGAGACCGACCATCAGGTCGGTGGCGGGCAGCAGGTGAACGTCGCGGCTCCGCCCGCCGAGATCTCCGGGCTCATGGAGGCGTGGTGTTCGGCCGCGCCGGCACGGCGGAGCTGGACGTCTCCGACCGCCTCCTGACCGGCGGTCGAGCAGGTCGCCCGGCCCGCAGGGGGCGGGTGGAACGGCACTACCGGCGTCGCGGGGCAACGGTCGGACCCGCTCCGGTAGCGTTTGGCGTACACCTGATTGTCTGTTTGAGGGGGACTGTGCGGTGCGAGTGACCGGAACCGGGCACGCCAGCATGCGGATCGACACGGCCGCGGGCAGCATCCTGTGCGACCCGTGGGTCAATCCGGCCTACTTCGCCTCGTGGTTCCCGTTCCCGGACAATTCTCTGCTGGACTGGGAGAGCCTGGGTCAGGTCGACTACCTGTACGTGTCCCACCTGCACCGGGACCACTTCGACGCGAAGCACCTGCGCGACTTCGTCTCGAAGGACGCCACGGTCCTGCTCCCCGAGTTCCCGACCTCGGAGATGGAGGACGAGTTCCGGGCGCTGGGCTTCACGAAGTTCCTGAAGACCCCCAACGAGCAGGTGGTGGAGCTGCCCGGCGGCCTGAAGATCATGATTCAGGCGTTGACCAGCCCGACCGACGGGCCGATCGGTGACTCGTCGCTCTGGGTCGAGTACGACGGGGTGCGGCTGCTCAACCAGAACGACGCCCGCCCCACCGACCTGAGCGTGTTCGCCGAGTTGGGGCACGTGCACGCGCACCTGCTCCAGTTCTCCGGCGCGATCTGGTACCCGATGGTCTACGAGCTGCCGCAGGCGGCGAAGACCGCGTTCGGCAAGCAGAAGCGTGACCGGCAGTTCGACCGGACGTGGCGCTACATCGACGACCTGAAGGCCGACCACGTCTTCCCGATCGCCGGCCCGCCGTGCTTCCTCGACGACACGCTGTGGCAGTTCAACGACATCCACGGCGACGAGGGCAACATCTTCCCCGACCAGTCCGTCTTCCTGTCCGAGTACGCGAAGGTCGGCGGCACCAACGGCATCGTGCTGCTGCCGGGCAGTGTCACCGAGGTCACCACCGAGGGCGCGAGCACCACGCATCCGGTGCCGGTGGACGAGTTCTTCGCGAACAAGGTCGCCCACCTGGAGGAGATGCGGGAGCGCAAGCGCCCGATCATCGAGGCGGAGAAGGCGTCCTGGCGGCACCCCGAGGTGGACGTCCTCGGCGAGATGAAGCGCCGCATCGAGCCGCTGCTCGACGAGTCGATCTACCTGGCCAAGGGCGTGGGCGGTCCGGTCCGCTTCGACCTGGTGGGGTACGACGGCGAGAGCGTCGAGTCGATCGTGGTGGACTTCCCGGGTAAGGAGGTCCGGCCGTACGCCGACGAGAAGGTGCGCTACCGGTTCCGGACCGAGCGGTCGCTGATCGAGCATCTGCTCTTCATCGACGAGGTCGACTGGGTCAACTCGCTCTTCCTGTCCTGCCGGTTCTCGGCGGCGCGGATCGGCCAGTACAACGAGTTCGTCTACGCGTTCTTCAAGTGCCTCTCCGAGGAGCGACTCCAGTACGCCGAGGGCTGGTACGACGAGCACGAGCGCAGCACCGACGCTGAGGACATCACGTTGGGCGACTGGGTGGTGCAGCGGCGCTGCCCGCACCTGAAGGCGGACCTGACCCGCTTCGGCATCGTCGACGGCGACCAGCTCACCTGCCAGCTACACGGCTGGAAGTTCGACCTGCCGTCCGGCCGCTGCCTAACGAGCGTGGGCCACAAGGTGCGAGCCCACCGAGTCGACGCAGAAACCCCAGCCCCAGCCGGCGGTGCCGCAATCTAACCCGCCCACCCACGCGTCCCCCACCCCACCCCACCCCACCCCACCCCGCCCCACCCCGCCCCGCCCCGTTGATCATGGAGTTATAGTCGACCGTCGCGGCGTGTCGTGACAATAACCCCATGATCAACCGCCTCGGGCGGGGTGGGGGTGGGAGGGCGGGGTGGGGGTTAGGCCGGCGCTAGGTCTGACAGGATTCGGCGGGCTGCGTTGTGGCCGGCTGCTCCGATGACGCTGCCGGCTGGGTGGCAGCCGGCGCTGCCGGCGTAGACGCCGTCGATGCCGGTGGCGTGGGGCATCCGGTCGGTGAACGAGACGGTGTTGTCGACGTGGTGGATGTGTCCGCCGGTGATGCCGAAGTGCTCCTCGATGCCGGGCGGGGGCAGCGGCACCGCGTCGGCGATCAGGTCACCGGTGCCGGGCGCGTACCGTTCGACGATCTCGATCAGCCGGTCGACGTAGCCGGGCAGTGCCGCGTCCCAGGTGGTGCCGGCCAGCTCGTAGGGGACCGACTGGACGAAGAGCGCCGACGAGTGGTGCCCGGCGGCGTCGGAGAGCGACGGGTCGACAGTGGTGTGCAGGTACCACTCGATGGTCGGCTCCGCCGGCAACCGTCCGGCCCGCACGTCCGCCCACATGCCGCGCAGGGCGGTCATCGGCGAGGTGGCGTCCCCGCCGACAAGCGACGCGGACCCGGGCAGCAGGTGGATGGTCGAGCCGAACGGGCTCGGCGTGCCAGGTGGCAGGCAGGAGAACCGCGGCAGCCCGCTGAGCGCCAGGTTGAGTTTCAGGGTGGTGCCGGTGCGGCGGACCGCCGCCATCCGTTCGCCGAGTCGCGCCGGGAGCGCGCCGTCGGGCAACAGGTCCATCAGCCGGTACGGATCACACGCGCCGAGGACCACCCGCGCGGCGACCTGTCGACCGTCGGCCAGCACCACGCCGCTGGCCGCGCCGCCGTCCAGGGTCACCGCGCTGACCGGCGTACCCGTCCGGATTGTCGCCCCGGCGGCCCGCGCGGCTTCGGCGAACGTCCGCGAGACGGTGCCCATCCCGCCCTCGGCGATCATCCAGGTGCCGCCGGAGCCGGGCAGCCGGCACATGTTGTGGACCAGGAAGTTGTGGCCGGTGCCGGGGTCGTCCGGGCCGGCGTTGAGCCCGGACAGCCCGTCGGTGACCGCGTACATGCTGACCAGCAGCTCGGAGCGGAACTCGAACCGGGCCAGGTAGTCCGCGACCGAGCCCTGGACGAGGTCGACGAAGACCTGCCGCAGCGCGGGGCGGACGTGCCGCTCGGCGGTCTCCCGCACGCTCAGCGGCTCGGCCAGCCAGGCCGGGGCGAGGTCTTCCCGTAGCGCGGCCAACTCGGCCTGCATGGCGTCGTCGGCGGCCACGTCGGCGGGGGAGAAGAACTCGGTGAGCTGGGCCCGGGTGGCGGCGGTGTCGCTGCCGAAGAGCAGGTACGGCGAGCCGAGGCCGCCCGGTGTGGGCAGGAAGTAGTGCGGGTCGCGGCGCAGCACCGGGATCCGGACGTCGAGCGTGGCGAGTAGCTCCGGGGGCATCAGCCCGAGCAGGTACGAACCGGTGGAGTGCCGCAGCCCCGGCACCTTCGAAAACGGGGTCTCGGTGCGGGCCGCACCGCCGATCACGTCGGCGGCCTCCAGCACCAGGACGTCCAGGCCGGCGCGGGCCAGCAGGACGGCGGAGACCAGACCGTTGTGCCCGGCACCGATGATCACGACGTCGGCGCGGGCCGGAAGCTCACTGCTCATGCCGCGGCAGCCTAGCCCGCCCCGCCACACCGGTCACCCCTTCCGCGCGCGTCCTCGGTGATCAGGAGGCCGGGCAGAGGGTACGGGTAGGTGGAGGGTGAAGGTGGAGCCCTGGGCGGGGGTGCTGGTGGCGCTGACCGTGCCGCCGTGGGCCTCGGTGAACTTACGCACGATGGCGAGGCCCAGGCCGCTGCCGCCGGTCTGTCGACTCCGGGACTTCTCGGCCCGCCAGAAGCGGTCGAAGACCCGGGGCAGGTCCTCGGCGCTGATCCCGCTGCCGGTGTCGGCCACGGAGACGATGACCCCGGTGTCGGTCGCGCTGGCGCTGATCGTCACGCGCCCGCCCGACGGGGTGTGCCGTACCGCGTTGGCGACCAGGTTGCCGACCGCCTGGCGCAGCCGCACCGGGTCGGCGTCCACCTGCGGGTCGGCCTCCGTGCGTACCGTGATGGTGACGCCGACCCGGTCGGCCTGGGCCCGGTGCGCCTCCGCGACCTGGGCGAGCAGGTCGGTGAGGTAGACCTGTTCGCGGTGCAGCCGCAGCGCGCCCGCGTCGGCCTCGGCCAGGTCCTGCAGGTCGGTGATCACGTGCTGGAGCAGGGTCGCCTCCTCCAGCAGTGAGGAGAGCAGCCTGCGGTCGGGGGCCGCGACGCCGTCCTCTACCGCTTCGAGCCAGCCCCGGATGTTGCTCACCGGTGTCCGCATCTCGTGGGCGATGTCGCTCACCATCGCGCGGCGTAGCTGCTCCAGCCGTTCCCGCCGTTCGGCCATGTCGTTGAAGACCTCGGCCAGCCGGGCGATCTCGTCGCGGCCGGTCACCCGGACCCGGGCTGCGCCGTCGCCGTCGCGCATCCGCTGGGCCGCCCCGGTCAGGGCGTGCAGCGGGCGGGTCAGCCGGATGCCGGCGAGGACGGTGAAGCCGATCGTCACCAGCAGGACGAGACCGGCGACCGCGACGATGCGGGTCTGGTTGGCCCGGGAGAGGTCGAAGGTGGTGGAGGGGCGACCGCCCGGGTCGGTGACGAAGAGGGTCGCGGCCGGGGCGACGTACGGGAGGAGCTGCTCGCGTCGACTGGTGCCGACGCAGGCGCTGATCGCACGGTTGTGCTCCTGGTCGACGCTGGCCGTGGGCCGGGAGTCGGGTGCGCTGGGCGCCGACTGCCTCGTCCAGGTCCAGTTCAGGTCGACCTGCACGGCGGGCAGGCGCCGCCGTGCCAGACAGGTGTTCACCAGGGCGTTGAGCTGGGCGAGCGCCTTGCCCTCGGTGGGCGTGCGCGTCGCGAGGTCCGCTCTCGACTGGAGGCACAGGCCGGTGTCGGCGAGGTCGGTGCCGGGGGTCTCGATGCGTGGTCGGCCGGTGGGGCCGTCCACGGCCGCGGCCTCGATCTGCCCCCGAGCCCGCAGGCACTGCACCGCCTGGGCCGCCCGGGACCGCAGCGCCGCGCGTTCCTCCGGCGGGAGCAGGTACGGCCCGGTGGTGCGCGGGTCGATGCGGCTGGTGCCGCCGTCACCGCCGCCCGGCGGGGCGGTCCCGGGCATCAGGGCGGTGTCGACGGCGAGCGCGTCGACTGTCGCGGACGACGTCGTCGGCAACGGGCCCGCGGCGGGTGCGGAGTCCGCGATCGGCACACCGGTGTCGGTGGTCAACGCGATCCGCCGGCCGACGTCCCGCGCGAGCGGTCGAACGGCCGCGTCGACCCCGTCCCAGGTCGGGTGGGTCGCCGCGTACGCGAGCAGGGTGTCGTAGATGCGCGCGTCGTCGGCGAGCGCCTGGCCCTGCTCCTGCCGGATCGCTCCGGTGGTGGTGCGCACGGCCAGCCACGCGGTCGCCGCGATCGAGCCGACGGCGATGAGGACGGCCAGCGCCAGCAGCCGGAGCAGCAGACTGCGGCGCAGCGGCACCTCACGCGACACGGGGCGGCTCTTCGACCAACTTGTATCCGACGCCGTACACGGTCACCAGCCGGGCCGGCTTGCGCGGGTTCGGCTCGATCTTCCGGCGGAGGTTCATGACGTGCATGTCGACGGTCCGGCTGGTGATGTACCTGTCGAACCCGTGCAGGTAACCCAGGAGCTGATCCCGGGTGAACGCCCGGGCGGGCTGGGCGGCCATCGCCTGGAGCAGTTGGAACTCGCCAGGTGTGCAGTCGACGAGGCGTCCGTCGCTGCGTACCTCGTGGCGCACCGGGTCGACGTGCACGCCGCCGACCCGCAGCACCGGGTCCGCCTGCCGCTGCGTCCGTTGGCCTCGGCGTAACAGGCTGCGGGCCCGGGCGACCAGCTCACGCGGGCTGTACGGCTTGGTCATGTAGTCGTCGGCGCCCAGGTCGAGGCCGAGCAGCAGGTCGTCCTCGGTCGACCGGGCGGTCAGCATGAGCACCGGCAGGTCGGACTCCTGGCGCAGGATGCGACAGACGTCCAGGCCGTCGACCTTCGGCATCATCACGTCGAGGACCAGCAGGGCCGGCGGCCGTTGCCGGATCTGCTCCAGCGCGGCCCGCCCGTCGGCCACCACGAGCACCTCGTGTCCCTCGCGTTCCAGATACCGGCGCGCCAACTCGGCCTGCTTCTGGTCGTCCTCGGCTACCAGCACGTACGCACACACGGCAGCGACTGTACGTGGCCCCGGCCGGGTCCGGCGGTGCCGCTGAGCTGGGACTACCGGATGACGACCGGTTCCTGACAGGTCTCTGACAGATCGGCGTGAAGCTCCACGCCATGACCAACCCAACTCATCGGATCGCGGCCGGGCTCGCCGCCGTCACAGTCCTCGCCATCGCCCTCACCGGCTGCGGCGGCGGAGCGTCAAGCGCCGACAGGGGCACCGCCGGCGGTGACGTCGCCTCGCTCACCACCCCGTCGGCCTCGGCGAGCGCCACCCCCGCCGGTGGTGCCGCCAACGGTCGGCCGCAGCTGCGCCTGGACATGACCGACGAGGAGGAGGAGCGGCTCTGGGGGACGTACAACATCTGCCTGCACGACAACGGCGTGAAGCTGAACGAGGGCCGGTCACAACCCGGCCCGGTGGGGGACGGCACGGGCCTGTCCCTCGACCAGAGCGGGGAGCCGAAGGCGGCGTACGTGGCGTGCGCCAACAAGCTGCCGCTCCAGCCGCCGGAGCTGGACCCGGAGAAGAACCCGAACTACGTGAGCCAGTGGAACGACTACGTCCAGTGCCTGCGCGGGCGCGGTCTGAAGATCCACTCACTGCCGGACGGCTCCGGCTGGACCTACGACGACGGGGTCGCCGACCCGACCGGCGGTCTTGAGGGTCCCGCGATGGACAAGGCCGAGCGGGAATGCACGATGGAGATCTTCGGTGCCAAGAAGTAACCCGAGCGACGATCCCGGTCGGCGCCCCACCCGGCGTACCGCGATCGTGGTGGCGACGGTGACCCTGGTGATCGCCGTCGGCGCTGGCGTCGGGGTGCTGGCGCTGCGGCGGCACGCCGACGATGACGTGGCGAGCGCCCCGCCGTCGGTGACCACGACGACGGTGACCCGGGCCGACCTGTCGGACACCCGTTCGCTCAACGGCACGCTCGGCTACGGCCCGGAGCGGCTGGTGAAGGGTGCCGGGGAGGGTGTCGTCACCCGGCTGCCGAAGGTGGGCGACACGGTGGCCCGGGGCAAGCCGCTCTACTGGGTCAACGACCGACCGGTGCCGGTGCTGTTCGGCGGAACTCCGCTCTTTCGCACCCTCGACAAGCCCGGACTGATGGGCAGCGACGTACGGATCGTTTCGGACAACCTCAAGGCGCTGGGCTACCAGACCGGCGCCCAGCCGTCCCGGGGCACCGACGGCACGAGGATCGGCACGGGTCAGGCCCTGCTCACCGCGAGCCTCGTCGCCGCGATCAAAAAATGGCAGCAGGCCCTCGGCCTGGAGCCCTCCGGCACGATCGGGGTCGGGCAGGTCGCGGTGCTGACCGGGCCGGCCCGGGTCAGCGCGGTGAAGGCGCTGCCCGGTGACCCGGTCGCCGGTGAGCTGCTGGCCGTCACCGAGAAGGTCAAGCTGGTCACCGTACCGGTCGGGGCCACCGAGGTCGCCGCCATCACGGTCGGCGCCGCCGTGGTCGTCGCCCTGCCGGACAGCTCCGAGATCCCGGCCACTGTCGCCTCGATCTCGCAGACGGTGCGTGGCGGTGGGCAGGACGCCGGCACCGGGCAGGGCAGCCCGCCGACGGTGGACGTCCTCGTCGCACCGACCCGGGGGGCGGACGTGGCCAAGCTGGACGCCGCCGCGGTCCAGGTCCGGTTCACCACCGCCGTCCACAAGGGGGTGCTCGCGGTGCCGGTCGGCGCGCTGGTGGCACTCCGCGAGGGCGGGCACGCGCTGCAACTGCCCGACGGTGGGCTGGTGGCCGTGGAGACCGGGATGTTCGCCAGAGGTCTGGTCGAGATCAGCGGCACCGGTGTGACCGAGGGCCTCGACGTGGTGACGGCATCGTGATCGCCACCGCCACCGCCATCGCCGAGCCGGTGTTGAACGTCGAGGGAGTCAGCCGGACGTACCCCGGCGGGGTGACCGCGCTGGACGACGTGTCCCTGACCGTGCGCGCTGGCGAGATGCTCGCCATCGTCGGGCCGTCCGGGTCCGGCAAGTCCACGCTGCTGAACATCATGGGCACCCTCGACCTGCCGACACGTGGCCGCGTACGCGTGGCCGGGCAGGAGGTCACCGCCCTGTCCGACCGTCGGCTCTCCGCGCTGCGGGGTCGCTGGCTCGGCTTCGTCTTCCAGCAGTTCCATCTCACCGACGGGTTGGACGCCGCCGAGAACGTCGCCACCGGCCTGCTCTACGCCGGGGTGCCCCGCCGGCACCGCCGCCGCACCGCGATCGAGGCGCTGGCCCGGGTCGGCCTGGCGCACCGGGTCGACCACCTGCCGCAGCAACTCTCCGGCGGGGAGCGGCAGCGGGTGGCGATCGCTCGGGCACTCGTCAACGAGCCCGCGCTGGTGCTGGCCGACGAGCCGACCGGCGCCCTCGACACGGTCAACGGGGAGGCGGTGCTGACCCTGCTCACGAACCTCAACGCGGAGGGCACCACCATCGCCGTGATCACCCATGACCGCGATCTCGCCGCCCGTACGCCTCGACAGGTGGAGATCCGCGACGGTCGGATCGTCGCCGACACCGTCAGCGGGAGCGGCACGTGAGCGCGCCCCGGCTCGCCCCGACCGACGTACTCCGGCTCGGTCTGCTCGGGATCACCACCCGCCGGATGCGGGCGGTCCTCTCCGCCCTGGGCATCTCCATCGGTATCGCGACGCTCGTCGTCGTGGTGGGCATCCCGGCGTCCAGCCAGCGCGACCTGATGAACCAGCTCGACGCGCTCGGCACCAACCTGCTGCGGGCCGAGCCCGTGCCGGATCAGGATCCGCCGGTCCTCCTGCCCGAGGACGCCGCCGCCATGGTGTCGCGGATCGGGCCGGTCGAGACGGCGAGCGCGGTCGCGAACACCCACACCGCCGTGCGCCGCAACGACCTGTTGGACAGGTACGACACGTCCGGGCTCAGCGTGCTCGCGTCCCGGCCGGACCTGATGGGAACTGTCAACGGCCGGATCCGCAGCGGTCGGGCCCTCGACGCCGGGACGGCCCGGCTCCCGACCGCCGTCCTCGGCTACGTCGCGGCGAGCCGGCTCGGCTACGCCACCGTGGACCCCCGGCAACCACCCCAGGTGTTCATCGGCGAACGCTGGTTCACCGTGATCGGCATCCTGGACCCGTTGCCGCTCTCCCCGGATCTCGACCGTTCGGTGCTTGTCGGGTGGGACGCCGCCAAGGCCATGCTCGGCTTCGACGGTCACCCCACGGTCGTCTACCTGCGGGCCAGGGAGGACGCGTTGGAGGATGTCCGGGCCGTGCTGCCGGCCACCCTCAACCCGCAGTTGCCGGGGCTGGTCCAGGTCAGCCGCCCCTCCGACGCGCTCGCCGCGAAACGGGCCACGGAGAACAGCTTCTCCGCACTGTTCCTCGGGTTGGCGGCGGTCGCCCTGCTGGTCGGCGGGATCGGCGTGGCCAACACCATGGTCATCTCGGTGCTGGAGCGCCGTCGGGAGATCGGCCTGCGCCGGGCGCTCGGCGCGAACCGTGGCCAGATCCGGGTGCAGTTCCTCACCGAGTCGGTGCTGCTCAGCGTGCTCGGCGGTGCCACCGGGGCGGCTCTCGGGGTGCTCGCCACCATCGGCTACGCCAGCTACCAGGGCTGGCCCCCCACGATCCCACCGACGGCGGTGCTCGGCGGAATCACCGGCGCCCTCCTGGTAGGCGTGATCGCCGGCGTCTACCCGTCCATCCAAGCCGCCCGCCAAACCCCCACCAAAGCCCTCTCCACCCCCTAACCACCCCCACCCCCCCCCGCCCGGGGGGGGGGGGGGGGAT
>NZ_JBEZED010000032.1:0-90658 GCF_040648675.1 Micromonospora sp. NPDC049101
GGCGGGTGTTCCCGGGGGCTGCCGCACACCACAGCCCGGGGGCTGCGGCGGCATGCCAGGTATAACGACCCGGCCCGGCCCCCCATTCCGCCGCCACGATGGCCCTGACCACAGGACGAAACCCACACAGAACAAAATACCCACGCGGTGGTCCGCCCTGCGGGCGGAGGGCGATGATCCACTCGGGTTCATGAATATCGCGGTGTCCGTGTGGCCGGGACACCGCGGTTTTGGCAAATCGGAGTGGACCATGGCCGAGTCTGGTTCCGGCCCGAACCGGGCCCGCCTCCCGCGCTTCCGCCTACGCGTCCGAGTGTCGCCCACATCGGGGCGAATCGGTCAAAAATCCCTCCTGGGCCAACTCCGCCTGAGTCGCTGCGGCGAGCATCACGAGCACCAGCGCGACCGCCACCGTCGCGGCCACCGTCCATGAGGGAGGGCCGAAGGTCGGCGGTGCGGAAAGACGATCGGTGATCGGTCGGGTGGTCAGGCGCCGTCTGTGGGCCTCGCGGCGTCGCCGGCCTGGGCGTGCCGCTCCAGCAGACGCTGCCGGATCTCCTCCGGGGTGTACGCGCGTCGGCGCCGCTCGGCCCGCGCGATGACCACGCCGGAGGCCGCTACGCCGGCGAGGCCGGCCAGCCCGAGAATCTTCCACCACCGCAATCCTTGCCGCATCGGCCTAGGCTAGTCCCCCATGAGCATCAGCCTGGATGAGGCCGTCGAGTTGACCCGCACCGGAGACGTGTGGGTGTTCCGGGGTCGCAGCGTGCCGGACCGGGCAATCCAGTTCACCACCAACAGCCCGGTCAACCACGTCGGGATGGCGGTCGTGCTGGACGACATGCCGCCGTTGATGTGGCACGCGGAGTTGGGTAGGTCGTTGCCGGATCTGTGGTCGGGCACCCACCAGCGCGGCGTCCAACTGCACGATCTGCGGGACGCGGTCTGCGTCTGGGCCAACCGGTACGGCCAGCGGGCCTGGCTGCGGCAACTCGACCCGCCGGCCGACGCTGAGATGGAGCGGGCGGTGCTGCGGACGATCGCGCGGCTGGACGGCACGCCGTTCCCGTCGACCGCGCAGTTGGCGTGGCGGTGGGTGCGTGGTCGGGTGCCGACGCTGCCGCGCCCCGGCCGCCTGTCCGCGCTGCCGCTCCCTGGTCGCCTGTCCGCGCTGCCGCTTCCCGGCCGGCCAGCACCTCGGCCAACCCCGGCCAACCCGGCCACCTCCGGTCGCCCGGCCGGCTCGGCGGGGGAACGGGATCGGGCACTGGAGACGGCGTACTGCGCCGAGGTGGTGGCGGTGACCTATGAGGCCATGGGGTTGTTGCCGGCGGGTCGGCGTCCGAACTGGTATGACCCGGGGCGGTTCTGGAGTGGGGACGACCTTGGCCTGGCCGCCGACGCGGGCTTGGGTGCGGAGATCGAGGTACGGGTGCCGCCGCGCTGAGGTTTGACCTGGGCGGTGCCCGGCAACTGCTGTGACCGTGAACGCGTCCACGGATCTTGACACGTTGGCCGACTTCTTCGACCGGTACGGCGTGGCGTTGACCTCCGGCGATCTGCCGGCCATCGCCGGCTGTTACGCCCTGCCGGGGTTGGTGGTGGCCGACACCTACAGCTTCTCGTTCACGTCCGCGGCGGCGGTGGCGCTGTCCTTCGTGGGTGCCGCGCCCGACTACCAGGACCGGGAGTTGGTCGCGGCCCACGCCCGGATCGAGGACGTGCAGCCGTTGTCGGCGATGTTGACGATGGTGGCGGTCGAGTGGGAGTTCCTGGACAGTCGGGGGCAGGCGGTGCCGGGAGAGCGGTACCGCTACCTGCTGCGGGTCTCTGCTGACGGGCCACTCATCTGCACTGTCGTCCGGACGGGCTGACCGACCCGGGCCGGTTGGCCCGATCCGTACCCGCCCGGTTCCCGGTCCGTGCGCCGCTGGCTACGCTGTCGCGTCGGTGGGGACGAGGGGAGACCTGATGGCAGTGCGGCCGGATGGTGCGGCGGGGTCGCGAGCGGCTCGGGTGTTGACGTCGGCGCCGTGGATCGTGGTGCTGCTCGGTGTGTGTGCGCTGGTGGTGCTCCTGGTGATCGCGCTGCTGTCGTTCCGTACCCGGGAGCGGGAAGTCGCGCCGCGGGCCGCGCCTCCGGTGTTCCTGCCGACCGTGCCGGCTGCCTCGTCGGCGACCGGTGGGCCGACTCCGGCCGGTGTGGAGCGGCGTTCGGTGTCGCCGCGGCCGTCGCGGAGCAGTCGGGCGCCGTCGCCACGGGTCACCGTGACCGGTTCGCCGACTCCGCCGCGGACGAGCGCGCCGGCGGAGTCTGTCGCTCCGTTGGTGTCGGGCGCGCCGGCGGAGCGCACGGTCAGTGCTCGGTACCAGGTCGGTACGAACGGCTGGGACGGTGACGCGGCGGTGCTGTCGATCGCGAACGAGTCGAGTCGGTCGATGGACTGGGTTGTGGAGTTGGCGTTCGACGACGACCTGTGGGCTCTGCGGGTCGCTGACGACTCGGGGGTCTCGGTGCGGGGTCGCGGGCACGGCGAGTTCGTGTTGCGCGGCACCCGTTCGCTGGACGTGGGTGACTCTCGGACGCTGCGACTGCGGGTCGGCTGGGGCGAGTCGGCGCAGCGGCCGCTCCGGTGCACGATCAACGGGGTCGACTGCCGGCTCGGCTGAGCCGAGCTGCCACGGCGGCGCGTCGTCGGCGCTACCGGCCCCGGCCGCCGATCGCTAGGCTGCCCGGACGGTGCGCTGAAGGAGGTACATGTCCGGCATGCGTCGTGCCCCGCGACTGCCGCACGGTCCGGTTGCGATCGTGTCGTCGCCATGGATCGTGGTGGGCGCTGGTGTCCTCGTGATGGTGGTGCTGCTCTTCATGGCTCTGGGCGCGTACCGGGGGCGTAGTCCTGCGCCGGACGGCGCGTCGAGGCCGCCGGCGTTGCCGCTGCCGACGGCGGCGGAGGTGCCGACTGCTCCCGGCCCGGCGTCGTCGCCCCCGCCGGTACGGCCGGGGTTGTCCGGGCGGGCGAGCGGGCTGCCGCCGAGCGCCACGGCCTCGCGGTCACCGTCGGCCGGCGCGTCGGTCGGTGCGACGGGGGGTGTGCCGGCGGTGCCGCGGTCACCGAGCCGGGCTCCGCAGGGGCAGCCGGCAATGAGTGGGCGCTACCGGGTCGTGCAGAGCTTCGACGGGGGTTTCATCGGTGAGGTGTCGATGGTCAACCGGTCCGCCGAGAGTCGTGGCTGGACGGTCCGGTTGGAGTTCTCCGGTGGGCGGTTGGTGACGGCCTGGGTGGAGGGCGTGCCACAGGGGACGGTGCGGCAGGACGGCAGCGGCTTCACCTACGTCAGTGGGGTGGACGTGCGGCCCGGTGGGTCGGTGTCGTTGCGGTTTCACCTGGAGCGGGCCTCCAGCACCCCCCGGGTGTGCACTGTCGACGGGGTGCGCTGTAGCGGATTCTGAGCGGCACTTCCGCAAGGACGCTGCTGTGTTGCGACCATGTTTGCAAGGCATTGCAGAATGTTTCGGCGACGGTTAGCGTGCGGCCCATCAGCGACCAGAGAAAGGCGTCGATGAAACCCCCGCCGATTCCGCGTACCGCCGTGCTGGCCCTCGTCCCTCTGCTCACCGTGACCCTCGGCGGCACTCCGGTCGCCGCGCACCAGCCCGGCGCCTCGGCGGACCCCCGGCCGCCCGGCACCGACACGAAGGCCACCACCGGTGCCGCGCAGTGGCCCGCCGAACCCACCGCCGAGGCGCTGCTGAAGGCGGGCGGCACCTCGGCGCGGGCCGAGCAGTTCTACTTCGTGCTGCCGGACCGGTTCGCCAACGGCGACCCCCGCAACGACCGGGGCGGCCTGACCGGTGACCGGTTGCGGACCGGGCTCGACCCGACCGACAAGGGCTTCTACCACGGCGGTGACCTCAGGGGTGTCATCGACAAGCTGGACTACATCCAGGGGATGGGCACCACGGCCATCTGGCTCGCCCCGGTCTTCAAGAACCGGCCGGTGCAGGGCGCCGGCACCGACATCTCGGCCGGCTACCACGGCTACTGGATCACCGACTTCACGCAGGTGGACCCGCACTTCGGCAGCAACGAGGAGATGAAGCGGCTGGTCACGCTCGCCCACCGACGTGGCATCAAGATCTACCTCGATGTGATCGTCAACCACACCGCCGACGTCATCAAGTACGCCGAGGACTCCTACGCGTACGTGGACAAGGCGACCTCGCCGTACACCGACGCGCGGGGGCGGGCGTTCGAGGACCGCAACTACGCTGATGGCAGTCGCGCGTTCCCACGGGTGAACCAGGCGTCCGGGCCGTACACCCCGGTTTTTCCAGGGCCGGGTGACGCGGACGTCAAGGTCCCGGCGTGGCTGAACGACGCGACCATGTACCACAACCGGGGCGACTCGACCTTCGCCGGCGAGAACAGCGAGTACGGCGACTTCTTCGGCCTCGACGACCTGTGGACCGAGCGGCCCGAGGTGGTGCGGGGGCTGACCAAGGCGTACGGGGACTGGATCGGCGCGATCGGCGTCGACGGGTTCCGCCTGGACACCGTGAAGCACGTCAACATGGAGTTCTGGCCGCAGTTCAGCCAGGGCATCGAGCGGGCCGCAGAGAAGGCCGGCAAGAAGGACTTCTTCATGTTCGGTGAGGTGTACAGCGCAGACCCGGAGGTCAGTTCCCGCTACGTCCGGCAGGGTGGCCTGCCGGCGACTCTCGACTTCGCCTTCCAGGAGGCCGCGCGCGGTTTCACCGCCGGTGCCGGCTCGGCGCGGGCGCTCGCCGACGTGTACGCCCGCGACGACCTCTACGCCGCCCGGGACACCGACGCCGGCCGGTTGACCACCTTCCTCGGCAACCACGACATGGGCCGGATCGGTTCGTTCGTCGCCGGTGGTGGCACCGACCCGGCCAGCCACCTGCGCCGCGACCAGCTCGCGCACCAGCTGATGTTCCTGACCCGGGGCCAACCGGTGATCTACTCCGGCGACGAGCAGGGTTTCACCGGGCCCGGCGGGGACAAGGACGCCCGGCAGGACATGTTCGCCTCGAAGGTCACCGACTACCTCGACGACGACCTGCTCGGCACCGACCGCACCCACGCCAGCGACCAGTTCGACACCGGCCACCCGCTGTACCGGACCATCGCCGAATTGGGCCGGCTGCGCCAGGCGCATCCGGCGCTGCGCGACGGCGTGCAGGTCACCCGGTACGCGGCCGACGGCCCGGGGGTGTTCGCCGCCTCCCGGATCGCCCCCGCCGACCGCACCGAGTACGTGGTGGCGGTGAACAACGCCGACACCGCGCAGACTGTCACCGTGGACACCTGGTCGGCCGGCGCCACCTTCACCGGCATCTACGGCAGCGCGGACGGCGAACAGGCCGGCGGCGCATGCTGCGCCGGAGCGCCCCCGGCCCGTTCGGCGGGACAGGCCGGCGCTGACGGCCGGCTGAGCCTCACCGTCGCGCCGCTGTCGGCGGTCGTGTACCGGGCCGGCACCCCCATCGCACAGACGGCCGGCACACCGACGCTCACCATCACCACCCCGGCTCCGGACGCGCTGGTCGCCACCCGGGCCGCGGTCACCGCCCAGGTGACAGGTGACCCCCTCGCCACCGTCACCGTCGCCGCCCGGGTCGCGGGCGGCCGGTGGACGTTGCTCGGCAGCGCCGACCACGCGCCGTACACCGTGCAGCACGACCTGACCGGCCTGGCCGGCGGCACCCGGATCGAGTACAAGGCGGTGGTCCGCGACGGCCAGGGTCGCACCGCCACCGCCCGGTCCACCGCCGTCGTGGGTACGCCCCCGCAGGGCGGTTCCCGGGAGTGGGCGGTGGTGCACTACCAGCGCCCCGCGGGTGGGTACGACGACTGGGGGCTGTACACCTGGGGTGACATCGACCCGGCGTACGTCACCGAGTGGCCCACGGGGCAGCCGTTCGCGGGGGAGGACTCCTACGGCCGGTTCGCGTGGGTGAAACTCAAGCCGGGCGCGACGTCGGTGAACTTCCTGGTGGTCGACAAGGCCGGTGCGAAGGACGTCGCCCAGGACCGTGGCATCGACGTCACGCAGACCGGGGAGATCTGGCTGAAACAGGGCGACCCGACGATCTACCCGAGCCGACAGGCGGCCACCGGGGAGCCGGCCCCGCCGGTCGAGGAGGGCACCGCCGTCATCCACTACCGGCGGGCCGACAACACCTACGACGGCTGGGGCCTGCACGTGTGGGACGGGGCGGCCAACCCGACCGAGTGGTCCGCGCCGCTGAAGCCCACCGGGACCGACGCGTTCGGGGCGGTGTTCCGGGTGCCGCTGGCGGCCGGCGCGACCGGGCTGAACTACATCATCCACCAGGGCGACACCAAGGACCTGCCCGACGATCAGCGGCTCGACCTGGCCAGGGTGGGCCGGGAGGTGTGGCTGCTCGCCGCCACGCCGGGCCGCCTGCTGCCGTCGACGGCGGCCACCGCCAGGGGGGACACCGACATCAGCAAGCAGAAGGCGCACTGGATCGACAGGTCCACCGTGGTGTGGCAGACACCGCCGACCGACGGCAGGACGTACGCGCTCGTCGCCGCGCCGAACGGCGGGGTCAGCGTGGTCGACGGCGAGCTGACCGGGGCGTACACCACGGTGCCGCTGCGGGCGCAGCGCAACGGGCTGACCGAGGCCCAACGCGACAGGTTCCCGCACCTGTGGTCGTACCGTAGCTTCGCCCTTGATCGGCACGACCTCGTGAAGGTCCCGGCGGCGCTGCGGGGGCAGCTGCTGGTCACCGAACGCGACGCCGAGGGTGCGCTGCTCGCCGCGACCGGGGTGCAGGTCCCCGGCGTGCTCGACGACGTGTACTCCCGGGCCACCGACGCGACCCTCGGCCCGACGTTCGACGGCCGGACACCGAGCGTCGCGCTGTGGGCGCCGACCGCCCAGAGCGTGGCGCTGCACCTGTTCGACTCGCCCACCTCGTCGCCGACGACGGTGCCGATGCGCCGCGACGACCGCACCGGCGTGTGGTCGGCGCGCGGCGACCACACCTGGACCGGCAGGTTCTACCGGTACGAGGTGCGGGCGTGGCAACCCGCGGCGCAGAAACTGGTCACCGCCTCGGTGACCGACCCGTACTCGGTGGCCCTGGCGGCGGACTCCACCCACAGTCAGCTCGTCGACCTGAACGACCCGGCGCTGGCCCCGGCCGGGTGGCGCACGCTACGCAAGCCGGCACCGGTGCCGCCCGCGAAGGCGCAGATCACCGAGCTGTCCGTGCGGGACTTCTCCATCGCCGACGACACCGTGCCGGCCGAGCGGCGGGGGACGTTCCTCGCCTTCACCGACCCGGCGACGGCCGGCATGACCCACCTGCGGGCGCTCGGCGACGCCGGGGTCACCCACCTGCACCTGCTGCCGGCGTTCGACTTCGCGACCATCCCGGAGCAGCGGGCCGACCAGCGCCAACCGGCCTGCGACCTGGCCGCGCTGCCGCCGGACTCCGCCGAACAGCAGACCTGCGTGGCGGCGGTCGCCGACACCGACGGCTACAACTGGGGGTACGACCCGCTGCACTACACCGTGCCGGAGGGCGGCTACGCCGTCGACCCGGTCGGCGCGGCACGGACCACCGAGTTCCGGCGGATGGTCGCCGGGGTGAACGACGCCGGCCTGCGGGTGGTGATGGACGTGGTCTACAACCACACGGCCGCGGCCGGCACCGACCCGAAGTCGGTGCTCGACCAGATCGTGCCCGGCTACTACCACCGGCTGCTGGAGGACGGCAGCGTGGCCGACTCCACCTGCTGCGCCAACACCGCCCCCGAGCACGCCATGATGGGCAAGCTGGTCGTCGACTCGCTCGTCACCTGGGCGCGGCAGTACCGGGTGGACGGTTTCCGCTTCGACCTGATGGGCCACCACCCGAAGGCGAACATCCTGGCCGTCCGCGCGGCCCTGGACCGGCTGACCGTCGCCCGCGACGGCGTGGACGGGCGGTCGATCCTGCTCTACGGCGAGGGCTGGAACTTCGGCGAGGTGGCAGGCGACGCCCGGTTCGTGCAGGCCACCCAGGCCAACATGGCGGGCACCGGCATCGGCACCTTCAACGACCGGCTCCGTGACGCCGTACGCGGCGGCGGACCGTTCGACACCAACCCGCGGGTGCAGGGCTTCGCCTCCGGCCTCTACACCGACCCGAACGGCGACGAGGTCAACGGGTCACCGGCCGAGCAGAAGGCCCGCCTGCTGCACGCCCACGACCTGATCAAGGTGGGTCTGACCGGCAACCTGCGCGGGTACCGGTTCACCGACACCGCCGGACGGCAGGTCACCGGGGCGCAGGTGGACTACAACGGCTCCCCGGCCGGCTACACCGCCGCGCCGGGGGAGGCCGTCACCTACGTCGACGCGCACGACAACGAGATCCTGTACGACGCGCTGGCGTACAAGCTGCCGCAGGCCACCTCGGCGGCGGACCGCTCCCGGATGCAGGTGCTGGCGTTGGGCACTGTGGTGCTGGGACAGGGCACCGGGTTCGTCACCGCCGGCACCGAACGGCTGCGGTCGAAGTCGCTGGACCGCAACTCGTACAACTCCGGTGACTGGTTCAACCAGATCCGCTGGGACTGCGAACGGGGCAACGGGTTCGGCGTCGGCCTGCCGCCCGCGCCCGACAACGAGGACAAGTGGCCGTACGCGAAGCCGCTGCTGGCCGACCCGGCGCTGGTGCCGGACTGCACAGCCATCACCACCACCGACGCCCGGTACGCCGAGCTGCTGCGCATCCGGGCGTCGTCGCCGGTGTTCGGCCTGGCCACCGCCGAGCAGGTGCAGCGGCGGGTGGCGTTCCCGCTGTCCGGGGCGCAGGAGACGCCGGGTGTGTTGACCATGACCCTGGACGCCCGTGGGCTGGGTGGTGCCTGGGCGTCGGTGACTGTCGTCTTCAACGGCACGCCGTCGGCGGCTGCGCAGACGGTGACCGGACTGCGCGGGGCCGACGTGGCACTGCACCCGGTGCTCGTCGACTCGGCCGACCCGGTGCTGCGTACCGCCTCGTTCGACCGGGCCGCCGGCACCTTCACCGTACCGGCGCGCAGTGTGGCGGTGTTCGTCCAGAAGTGACGTGAACCGGCCCCCTCCCGCGTGGTGCGGAAGGGGGCCGGCTCGTCGTGCTGGCGTTGTGCCCTGATCAGGCGAAGCAGTTCTCGATGCTGCCGCCCGGGATGGCCAGGCAGTTCGTCGGCCGGTTCGCGGTGATGGCGGACTTGTCGTCCACGCTCACCTGGCCGAAGAAGCTGAAGACACCGCCCGGCTCGAAGGTTGAGAAGTTGTGGGCGACCTTCGTCTTCGACAGGTTGACCTCGCCGAAGATGTTGAAGATGCCGCCGCCGACCCCGATCGGGCCCACGGCCCGGTTGCCGACAACCTCGCTGTCGCGCAGCGTGGTGACGCTGTCGGCGTTGAAGAGCCCGCCGCCGAAGAAGCCGGCGGTGTTGTCCTTGATGGTGCTCTTCTCGAAGGTGGCCACGCTGTCGAAGGCGATGGCCGCGCCGCCACCGACACCGGCGGTGCTGTTCTTCTCGATCGTGACGTGGTGCAGGTTGAGCTGGCTGTCCGCCGCCGCGAGGCCGCCGCCGGCGAGGACCGCGGTGTTCGAGGCGAACGTGGTCTCGTACGCCGTGGTGTTGCCCTCGATGTCGAGGTAGCCACCGCCGAAGCCCAGCGTCTCGTTGTCGGTGATCTCGCTCTTCTTGAGCTCGACGGTCCCGCCGTCGACGTCGTCGGTGAAGATCTCCGCGGCGCCGTTGGAGATGCCGCCACCACCGATGACTGCGGTGTTGTCCTTGATCTTCGACTCCTCGACCTTGAGCAGGCCGGCGTTGAAGACACCACCACCGAAGAAGAAGGCGGTGTTGCGGGTGACGGTGCTGTGCCAGATCTTCGTGGTGCCGAAGTTGGCCACGCCGCCGCCGTTGCCGCCGGACTGGTTCAGGACGACCTCGGACTCCAGGATCTCGGCGGTGCCGCCCGGCTGGACCAGGATGCCGGCACCGTCATTCTCCTCCGGCTCCTCGACGAGCGGCTTGACGACGCCCGGCGTGGCCTTCGGGGTGACCTTCGGCGCGGCCTTCAGGCCCGCCTTCGGGTTGGCCTGCCGCGCGGTGAGCGCCTGGGCCAACGGCGTGCCGGCCTTCACCTGGGCTGCGATCGCCTCGGAGTCCGAGTAGGCCGCCCAGACCGCCGCCGGCTCGACACCGTTCTCCAGTTCGAGGGTCTGGCCACCCTTGATGGTCAGGCCCTTGATCGTGAGGTGCCCACCGCTGCCGACGTTGAGGATGCGGAAGTAGTCCGCCGTGGCTTCCCGGGAGATCGTCGTGTGCTCACCCTTGAGGGTGATGTGCTCGGTGATCACCGGGAGGCCGTTGCCCTCGTAGTCGTTGCGGGTCAGGTTGTAGGTGCAGCCCTTGGCCAGCTCCAACACACCGCCGTGCTTGTTGTTGGCGAACACGATCGCCTGGATCAGCTTGTCGGTGTCGCAGGGCACCTCCTTCCCGCGCTCGTGGTCCTTGTCCTTGTCCTTGTCGCGGTCCTTGTCCTTGTCGCGGTCCTGGTCCTTGTCCTTGTCCCAGTCGCGTCCTTCTTCACCCCGCTGGTCGCCGTCCTTGCTGACCTGCGCGGTGTTCCAGTTCAAGCCGACTGCACCGGCGCTGCCCGCGACGCCCACCGCCGCGAGACTGATCACGCCCGTCAAACCGGCCACGCCACTGGCGAGCCAGAGCTTGCGGCGGCGCTTGGCCGTCGCCCGCCCGGAGGCTTCGTTGTTCGTTAGGTAGTTGGACATCGGAGCTCTCTGCCCTCTCCTCGTACCAGACAGGGTCGCCGCCGTCAGACGGACGTCCCCTGCTACAAATCGGTTGTAGCTCCCAAAACCACCGTATGAGAAGGTTCCTCGCCTCGCGGGCTTATCCGAGAAAGGCCCACATTCGGTTCATGTTCCATCCAGCGGGGCCCGGACCACCCAAGCCGGCCCACGGGCCCGTGAGCTGCCCAAACAGGCACGCCCCTCCGGGCCGCGGCAGGCTCGGAGGGGCGTGCTCTCTATGTGGTTCAGCCCCACCCGGTCAGGCGAAGCAGTCCGGAACGTTGAAGCAGTTGGTCGGGCGGTTGGCGGTGACCGGGGACTCGTCGTCCAGCGTCACCGTGCCGCCGATGCTGTTGAAGATGCCCCCCGGCTCAAGGGTGGAGAAGTTGTGCGCCACCGTCGTCCGGTGGAGTCTGACCTCGCTCCCCTCGGCGTTGACGATGCCGCCGCCGCGGGCGAACGGACCGACGGCCCGGTTGCCCACCACTTCGCTGTCGCGCAGCGTGGTGACGCCGTCGTCGTTGTAGAGACCGGCGCCGGACAAGCCCGAGGTGTTGTCCTTGATCCTGCTGCTCTCGATCGTCGCGACGCTGTCGGAGCTCACGAACAGGCCGCCACCCTCGCGAGCGGCGCTGTTCTTGACCACCGTGGCGTCCTTGAGGGTGAGCTGGCTGTCCGCCACCGCGACGCCACCACCCTCGAGCACCGCGGTGTTGTCACCGACAGTCGTCTGGTGCAGCGTCGTGGTGCCCTCGACATCCAGCACGCCGCCGCCGAAGCCGAGCGTCTCGTTGTCGGTGACCTCGCTCTTGTGGACCCAGACCGAACCGCCCACAACGCCCTCGCTGCGAATCGCCGGCGCGCCGTTGGAGATGCCACCGCCACCGATGATTCCGGTGTTGTCCTTGATCTTCGACTCGTCGACCTGGAGCACGCCGGCGTTGAAGATGCCGCCGCCGACGAAGAAGGCGGTGTTGTGCGCGACAGTCGTCTTGCTGAGCCTGCTGCTGCCGAAGTTGGCCAGCCCACCGCCGCTGCCGCCGGACTGGTTGTAGAGCAACTCGCTGTCCAGGATCTCCGCCCGTCCACCGGGCTGCACCAGCACCCCGGCTCCGTCGTTGAATCCCGGCTCGTCCACCAGTGGCGCCACCGCAGACCCGGCCGGCACCGGCGTCGCCACCGCGGCTACCGGCTTGGCTGCCGTTACTGCGGCGTTGGCTTTGGCTGCTGGGGCTTCGGCTCCAGCGGCCTTGACCGCTGTGGCCTTGGCTCCAGCGGCCTTGGCTTCAGCGGCCTTGGCTTCAGCGGCCTTGACCGCTGCCGTCGAAGCCTTGACACCCGTCGTGGGTGTGGCTGCAGTGGGCTTGGCGGCCGTTGTCGCTGCGGGCTTTGCGGCCGCGGGCTGTGCGGCCGTTGTTGCCGCGCTGGGCTTTGCGGCCGTAGCCGCCGCGGGCTTGGCTGCTGCCGCCGCCTTTGCTGTGGACGCCGAGGTCGGCGTGCCGGCGGGTGCGGTGGTGACCGCAGGCTTGGCTGCCGTGCCGGTCGCGACGGACCGGGCCGGGGACAAGTAGGGTGCCCAGACCGTCGCCGGGTCGGCCGTCACCGATGGCTGAAGGGTCTGGCCGCCCCTGATGCTCAGGCCCTTGAGGGTGAGGTGCCCGCCGGCGCCGACGTTGAGGATGCGGAAGTAGTCGGCGGTGGCCTCACGGCCGATGGTGGTGTGCTCACCCTTGAGGGTGATGTGCTCGGTGATCACCGGGAGGCCGTTGCCGTCCTGGTTGCGGGTCAGCGTGTAGGTGCAGCCCTTGGCCAGTTCCAGCACGCCGCCGTCCTCGTTGTTGGCGAACGTGATCGCCTGGATCAGCTTGTCGCTGTCGCACGGGACCTGCTTGGTGCGGTCCTTCTCCGCGCGCTTGTCGTCCGCGCGCTTGTCGTCCGTGCGTTTGTCGTCCTTGCCGGACCGGTCGTCGAAGCCGCTCCAGTCGCCGCCGCTCCACTCGTCCCGGTTGCCGTCCTCGTTGGCGCCGTCCTTCTTGGCGCCGTCGTCGTTCGCGCCGCCGGCGTCGCTGACGTTCTGTCGGTTGGTCGACGGCTGCGCGTCGGAAGCCCGCTCGGATTTGGGCTTGTCGTCCCGGGCGGCCACACCGCCGAGGGCCGCCAGGCCGACCACGCCGGTCAGCCCGGCCACGCCGGCGACCCAGAGCGCCCGCCGTCGTCGTGTCGGCGGAGCTGTCGAGGCCCCGCCGTCGGTACTCGTTACGTCGTTGGACATCAGAGCCTTCCGCCCTTTCCTGCTGCCAGACGGGGTCGCACCACCCGAAGCGTCACGACCAGCTACAAATAGGTTGTAGCCTCCGATCCACACCGTATGAGAACCATCCTCGTGATGAGGACTTATCCGAGATAACCCCACATTAGGCCCAGGTTGGGGCAGGCGTGGTGAGCGCGTTGGCGTTGACACGAAGGGCGCCAGCAGCACGAGCCCACGCGAACGGTGCTGCTGGGGTCGGGAAGTCCGCGGCAGGCCTCTTGGGGAGCAGGCGTCGCCGTCAGGTGCTCGCCATCGTGGCGGTCGCGGCCGGCGCGTCGGGCGGTGGGCGGGGTGGACGCCGCGCCGGGCGGTGGGCGCGCCGCGTCGGGAGGTGGGCGCGCCGCGTCGGGAGGTGGGCGCGTTGGACGCCGCGTCGGGTGGCGGGCGGGCCTCGACTTGGGTGGCAGGTGGGTGTCGCGTCGGGTGGTGGGCCGGGTGGACGCCGCGTCGGGTGCTCGTTGCCGGGGTCGTGGGCGCGTGCGCGGGGTTGACGTCAGGTCGGATGCCAGGCCGGGTGGATGTCGGGCCGAGTGGACCAGCGTGATCCACGCGGGTTTCTTGATAACGCGGTATCGGCGGGGTCCGGACACCGCGATTTCAAGAAAACCGAGTGGATCACGCGCCGGCGGGGGCGTCGGCCGGGCCGGGCGGGGTGTCGGCCGGGCGGGGCGGGGCGTTTACCGCGCCGGGCCGGACGTCGAGACGTCGCGGCCCGGCGGTGAGGTTCGCAGTAGTCGGTGTCGGTCGTGCCGGTGCGGTCAGCCGGGCAGGCGGGGGCCGGCCTCGCGCTGCTCGGCCAGCCAGGTCTCCACCTCGTCGGAGGTGCGCGGCAGCCCGGCCGACAGGTTCACCGCGCCGGTCGCGGTGACCAGCACGTCGTCCTCGATCCGGATGCCGACGCCGCGCAGCTCGGCGGGGACCAGCTCGTCCTCCGGCTGGAAGTACAGGCCCGGCTCGACGGTGAGCACGTAGCCCTCGCCCAGCGCGCCGTCGCGGTAGGTCTCCTTGCGGGCGTTCGAGCAGTCGTGCACGTCGATGCCGAGCATGTGGCCGAAGCCGTGCAGCGTCCACCGCCGGTAGATCGTCGACTTCTCGTCCATCGCCTCGTCCACGCTCACCGGCAGCAGACCCAGCTCGGCCAGGCCCTCGGCGAGCACCCGCATGCAGGTCAGGTGGACGTCCTTGAACTTCACCCCGGGCCGGATGGCCTCGATGCCGGCCTGCTGTGAGGCGTACACGATGTCGTAGACCTGGCGTTGCAGGGCGGTGAAGCGGCCGCTCACCGGCAGCACCCGGGTGACGTCGGCGGTGTAGAGGTTGCGGCCCTCGACACCCATGTCCATCAGCAGCAGGTCACCCGGTCGGGTGGCGCCGTGGTTGTGCACCCAGTGCAGGATCGTGGCGTGCTCGCCGGCACCGACGATCGAGCTGTACCCGACGTCGTTGCCGTCGTGTCGGGCCCGCAGCGCGAAGACGCCCTCCAGCAGCCGCTCGGAGACCGGGCGGTCGGCCGGCAGGATCCGGGCCACGTCCTCGAAACCGCGCACAGTGGCGTCGATCGCGTCCTGGAGTTGGCCGATCTCCCACTCGTCCTTGACCAGCTTCATCTCGGAGATGGCGATCGCCAACTCCCGGTCGCGGGCCGGCTGGCCCTCGGCGCGGGGCCCGTCGTAGGGGCGCACGGCCGCGTCCACCTGGGCGTCGAAACCGCGCAACACCCGGGTACGCCCCGGCGCCAGGTCGGCGAGTGTCGCCTCCAGGCCGGTCAGGTCGGCGGTGGGCAGGCCCAGCTCGGTCGACTTCTCGCCGAGGGTGTGCCGCCGGCCCACCCACAGCTCGCCGTTGCGGCTGCGGAAGAACTCGTCGGTCTCCCGGGATGAGCGGGGCCGCATGTACAGCGTCGCGTCGTGCCCGGAGCCGTTCGGGCGCAGCACCAGCACGCTGTCCGCGTCGTGGTCGCCGGTCAGGTAGGCGAAGTCGCTGCCCGGCCGGAACGGGTAGTCGGTGTCGTTGGCCCGGACCTTCTCGGTGCCGGTGGGGATGACAAGTGTCTCGCCGGGGAAGGCCGCGGAGAGCGCGGCACGCCGCTTGGCGTAGTTGGGCGTCTCCGGACGGGGCGTCACGGGGAGCGCGGTGTCGCGCCAGCCCTGCCGCATGAAGGACAGGAATGCCTCCGGGAAGTCCGGATCGTGCGATTCCGTGCCGTCTGTCGGCGTACCGTCGGTTTGTCCCTCGGTCATTGCGCCGCTCCCTCCGCCTCGTTGCTGATCCCGACCGTACCGCGAGCCCGGTTTCCGCTGCCGCCCGCCGGGAGTCGGGTGGATCGACGGACGGCTGCGACGGGTCGACAGCGCGCGTGGAAAGATGGCCACCATGTGCGGACTTCTGGCCTTCTTCAGCGCGAACGGCAACGCCGCAGCGCATCGCGACCACATCGCCGGAGCGTTGGAATGCCTGCACCACCGCGGCCCCGACGAGACCGGGGTCGAGGTGGTCGGCGACGCCTCCGGCCGGTACGCGGACGGCGTGTTCGCCCACAAGCGGCTGGCCATCATCGACGTCGCGTCGAGCCACGAGCCACTGCCGTACGCGAACGGCCGTTACCTGCTCACCTTCAACGGTGAGATCTACAACTACATCGAGCTGCGCGAGGAGCTGATCAGGAACTTCGGCGCCCAGTTCGCCACCGCCGGTGACGGTGAGGTGATCGTCGCGGGCTACCACTTCTGGGGCGAGCAGGTGCTCACCCGGCTGCGCGGCATGTTCGCCTTCGTCATCTGGGACCGGCAGGAGCGGCGTGCCTTCGGTGGCCGGGACTACTTCGGCATCAAGCCGCTGCACTACCTGGAGACCGCCGACGGGCTCTACCTGGCGTCGGAGAAGAAGGCGCTGCTGCCGTTCGCGCACAGCAACTACCAGGGTGACGCGGGTGTCGACGCGGCCAACCTCAGCCACTACCTGACGCTGCAGTACGTGCCGGAGCCCGGCACGCTGCACAAGGGCATCAGCCGGATCGGCTCGGGGGAGTACCTGACCTGGACGCCGGGCGGGCGGATCGACGTACGGCGGTGGTATCGGCCGGTGTTCCGGCCGGCGCCGGTCGACGACGAGCAGAAGCTGTACCACGAGATCCGGGAGACGCTGCGGGAGAGCGTGCGCATGCACATGCGCTCGGACGTGCCGGTGGGCTCGTTCCTGTCCAGCGGCATCGACTCCACGGCGGTGGTCGCGCTGGCCCGGGAGTTCAACCCGAACATCCTCACCTTCACCGTCGGTTACGACGTACCGGGATATTCGGAGATCGATGTCGCCCAGGAGTCGGCGCGGCACCTGGACGTCACCACCATCCCCACCAAGATCGGTCCGCAGGACATGATCGACGCGCTGCCGAAGATCGTCTGGCACCTGGACGACCCGGTGGCCGACCCGGCGCTGGTGCCGCTCTACTTCGTGGCCAAGAAGGCCGCCGAGCACGTCACGGTGGTGCTCTCCGGTGAGGGCGCGGACGAGTTCTTCGGCGGCTACACGATCTACCGGGAGCCGTTGTCGCTGGGCACCGTCAACGGTCTGCCCGGCGGGGTGCAGAAGGGCCTGCGCGCGGTCTCCA
The DNA here is from genome assembly GCF_040648675.1 of Micromonospora sp. NPDC049101. Classification (NCBI taxonomy): domain Bacteria; kingdom Bacillati; phylum Actinomycetota; class Actinomycetes; order Micromonosporales; family Micromonosporaceae; genus Micromonospora; species Micromonospora sp. NPDC049101. The sequence goes on from NZ_JBEZED010000032.1 coordinate 16,777, forward strand.
AGGCGATCCCGCAGGGGGTCAAGGGCAAGAGTTTCCTGGAGCGTGGCACCACCCCGATCGAGGAGCGCTACTACGGCAACGCGCGGATGTTCACCGAGGAGGAGAAGCAGCACCTGATGCGGCGCTACGACCCCTCGGTGCGCTACACCGACGTCACCGCCCCGATCTACGCCGAGTGCACGGAGCTGGACGACGTCACCAAGATGCAGTACGTCGACCTCTACACCTGGTTGCGGGGCGACATCCTGGTCAAGGCCGACCGGATCTCGATGTCGCACTCGCTGGAGGTGCGGGTGCCGTTCCTCGACCGTGAGGTCTTCGACGTCGCGGCGAAGATCCCGGTGGACCTGAAGCTGCCGCCGCGCTCCGACGCCACGAAGTACGCGATGCGCCAGGCGTTGCAGGGTGTCGTGCCGCCGGCCATCGTCAACCGCAAGAAGCTGGGCTTCCCGACCCCCACCCGGGTCTGGCTGCGCGGCGAGATGTACGAGTGGGCCCGGCACGTGCTGAGCACCTCGGGTGCGGGTGACCTGCTCGACCTGTCGTACGCGCTGCGGCTGCTCGACGAGCACAAGCGGGAGGAAGCCGACCACTCCCGCAAGGTGTGGACGGTGCTGATCTTCTGCATCTGGCACGCGATCTTCGTGGCCAAGACCCTCGACCCGGGCATCCAGCGCAACCAGTCCGCCCTGCTCACGAAGCCGGTGGTCGGTTCGATGGTCCGCTGACACCCTGATGACCAAGAGGTCTGCGTCATCCGGAGCAGTTCCGGTGACGCAGACCTCTTGGTCATTTCAGTGGGTGGTGGCGGCTACTTGCGGGCGCAGGTGACCGTCGGGAGACCGTTCGTCCCTGTGCTGCTGGCCAGGAAGCCGAACGTGGTGGTGCCCTCCGGTGCGACTGTGCCGTTGTAGTTGACGTTCGTCGCCGTCACCGACGAGCCGGACGACGTCTGTGTGGCGCCCCAGATCTGGCTGATCGCCTGCCCGTTGGGCCAGGTCCACCTCGCGGTCCAGCCGTTGAACGGCGTACTGCCGTGGTTCATGATCGTGACCTCGCCCTGGAAGCCGCCCTGCCAGGTGCTGCTCACCTTGTAGACCGCCATGCAGTCACCGCCCGGCGCTGGCGTGGTCGGGCTCGGCGGCGGGGTGGTCGGGTCCGGCGGAGGCGTGGTCGGGTCCGGCGGCGGGGTGGTCGGGTCCGGCGGCGGCGTGGTCGGGTCGGGCGACGGCGAACCGGTGCCCGGGCCCACCCCGGTCACCTGACCGTTGCCGCCGTCGAAGGTCACGTCGGAGCAACCGAAGAAGTTCTCCTGCGAGTCCGAGCGGACCCAGCGGGAGTAGATGATGTGCCGGCCACTCTTACCCGACGGCAGGTTGCCGCTGAAGTAGTAGTGCCCGTCGTTGCTGCCGACCGAGCCGCGCTGCGGCGGGTTGGTCACCGTCAGGAACGGCTGCTCCAGGTCGCTCCAGGCCAGGGCCCGGGTCGGGCTCCAGCTGTCCTTGGTCACGTAGAAGTAGAACGTGCCCGGGTGGTGCGCCCAGTTGCTGTACTTGAAGTCCAGCCGCGACCCGGCGGTCAGGTGGGTCAGCGGCCAGTCGGTGCGCGGCAGGTCGTAGCCGCGGAAACCGGTGGCGCCGCCACTGCACAGTTGCCCGTCCGGGATGAAGCCGGTGGTGCGGCCGCCAGCGTCGGAGCGCAGCACACTGAACCAGTTGTAGAGCGAGTTGGCCCCGCTCTGCGCCACCGCGGCGGAGCACGCGGGGTTGTTCGGCCTGATCTCACCGGTCTGGCTGCGGCCGTCCTGCCAGCACAGGTAGGTGCGGCTGCCCGGCGTCATCGCCGCGCCGTGCGCGGCGGCCGGCTGGGGACTGGACGCCAGGGCGACAGCTCCCAGCGCGAAGGTCATGGCCGCGGTGAGCAACGCGGCCATACGGGAACGATTCACGGGTTCTCCTGACTCGCGAGGCGCGCTGCTCGAGCCGCCCCGTCGCGATCGGGTGGGATGTGGCCTGCTCGCCCCGCTGATGTGAGCGGTGCGGTGAGCACAGCGGACGTGCCCCGGCGGGGAATCGGCCGGTGGACGTGCGCCATCAACGGTCCGGTCAGGACCGGCGCCCTCGCGTGTGACGAACCCGGCAACCGGCGGCGCCGCAGCCCTCGCACCGCCCGGTACACCTCATCCCACCACGCCACACGGCCGCGGCGCAATAGCCGTTCCTCGATGGATCAGTTGACCCACCGGCCGCCCTCGAACGCCATATCCTGCGGACGGGGACGATGCGACGAAGGGGCAGCGGCGGTGCCGGACGTGTTCGACGAGGTGCACCGCCGGTGCCGCGAAGGTGAACCTGTCGCGTTGGCCACCGTCGTGGCCACCTGGCGCTCCGCGCCCCAGCCGCCCGGTGCGACCATGGCGGTCGCCGTCGACGGCACGGTCACCGGCAGCGTCTCCGGCGGCTGCGTCGAGGCGGACCTCTACGAACGGTCGCGCCGCGTCCTGGACACCGGCACACCCGAGCTGATCCGGTACGGCATCGGTGACGACGACGCGTACGCCGTGGGCCTGACCTGCGGTGGCGTTCTCGACGTGTTCGTGGAACGCGTCGACGGCAGCGCGCTGCCGGAGGTGGAGGCGGTCGCCGCCGCCCGCCGCGACGGCCAACCGGCGGCAGTGGTGACCTGCGTGGCGGCCGATGCCGGCGACCCACCGGGCGCGGTGCCGACCGATCCGGCTCGCCGGTTGGGTCGGCGGCTGGTGCTGACCGGCCAGCGGCCGACGGCCGCGCCGACGACGACCACGCGGCCACCTGTCGCGATCGGCTCGCTGGGTGACGACCGGCTCGACGACGCCGCCCGCGTCGACGCCCTCGGGCTGCTGGCCGCCGGGCGCAGCGGGATGCTCCGGTACGGCTACCACGGGCAGCGCCGGGGCAGCGGCGTCAGCCTCTTCGTGACCGCGTACGCCACCCCACCCCGGATGATCGTCTTCGGGGCGATCGACTTCGCCGCCGCGGTGGCCCGGATCGGCGCGTTCCTCGGCTACCGGGTCACCGTCTGCGACGCCCGGCCGGTCTTCACCACGGCACGGCGCTTCCCCGAGGCCGACGAGGTGGTGGTGCGGTGGCCGCACCAGTACCTGCGGACGGAGTTGGACGCGGGCCGGGCCGACGGGCGGACGGTGGTGTGCGTCCTCACCCACGACCCGAAGTTCGACGTGCCGTTGTTGGCGGTGGCGTTGCGCCACCGGTTGGCGTACGTCGGTGCGATGGGTTCGCGGCGCACCCACGACGAGCGGCACAAGCTGCTGCGCGAGGCGGGGCTCAGCGCGGCGCAACTCGCCCGGCTCGCGTCCCCGATCGGGTTGGACCTCGGTGGTCGTACCCCGGAGGAGACCGCGGTGAGTGTGGCCGCGCAGATCGTCGCGGCCCGCTGGGGCGGCAGCGGTCGCCCCCTCGCCGCGCTCAACGGGCCGGTCCACCCGCCCGGGTAGCGCGCGGTGCGCCGCCTTCGGCGCCCGGCGGGCCGTGCGTTGTGCCAGCCTGGTGGCACGGCGATCGGCTCGGTGCGGTGGTGGGCGACGACGAGAGGAACGGCATGGGGTACGCGGTGGTGCTCGGCGAGGCGCTCGTCGACCTGCTCGACAGCGAGCGCGACGGGGAGCGGGTCTACCGGCAGGCGATCGGCGGCGGGCCGCTCAACGTCGCCGTCGGGGTGGCCCGCCTCGGTGGTGCGGCACAGTTCGTCGGCTCGCTCGGCGACGACGCGCTGGGCGGCCGGATCCGCGCCTTCCTGACCTCGGTCGACGTCGGGGTGGCCGGGGCGGTGACGGTGCCGGCGCCGACCACGCTCGCGGTGGTCACCTACGCCGGGCCGGAACCCGACTTCCGCTTCTATGGTGAGCCGCCGTCCTACGGCCTGCTCGGCCCCGACGATCTGGATCTCGCGCTGGTCGAGGGCGCCGACGTGCTCTCCTGCGGCTCCGTCGCGCTGCTCCAGCCCGGCACGCTGGCCGCCGCCCGACGCGCCTGGTCGCTCGCCACCGGCCTGCGGGTCTTCGACCCGAACGTGCGCCCTCGGCTGCTGGACGGGCCGGCCGCGCTGGAGGGGCTGCGCGAGCTGGTGGCCGAGTTCGCCGCCGGCGCGCACCTGGTCAAGCTGAGCGCCGCGGACGCCGGGCTGCTCTACCCGGGCGAGCCGGTTGAGGGGGTCGCCGCGTACCTGCGCGAGTTGGGTGCCGCCACGGTGGTGGTGACGCTCGGCGCGGCGGGTGCGGTGCTGGCCGCCGCCGACGCCGACCCGGTCCGGGTGCCGGCCCCGAAGGTCGACGCGATCGACGCCACCGGCGCCGGCGACTCGGTGCTGGCCGCGCTGATCGCCGACCTGCTCACCGACGGCGAACCGGACTCCCCGGCAGGTTGGGTCGAGCGGGTGGCGTTCGCGTTGCGGGTGGCGGGCCTGGTCTGCGAAAGCCCCGGCGGTGCGACAGCCATGCCCACCCGAGCCGCAGTGGAGCGCCGCTTCGCGCGCTAGCTGTGTGGCCCGGCGCGCTCCCGCGCCCCCCGCCCTCGGGCGCGGCGGGTTACGCCTCGCCGTTCAGCTCGCGGTAGCCGCGGCGGGCGGCGATCAGGGCGGCGCGGGCACCGAAGGGCGCCTCGGCGGCCACCCTCTCCGGCGGCGCGCTGCCGGTGTGCGCGGCCCGGATCAGCCAGGCCAGCTTCACCAGGTCGGCGTGTTGGGCGCGGACGAAATCGACGTCCACCGGATCGCCGTGACCCGGCACCACCACCGTGCGCGCGCTGGTCAGCCGCAGCAGGTCCGCGACCGCGTCCGGCCACCGCAGGGGGTACGAGTCCTCGAAGGCGGGCGGGCCACTCTGCTCCACCAGGTCCCCGGCGATCAACACGTCGGCGTCCGGCACGTGCACCACCAGGTCGGCCTCGGTGTGCCCCCGCCCCGGATGGCGCAGCAGCACCCGCCGGCCACCCAGGTCGAGCGACGTCTCGATCCGCACGGTGTGCGTCGGGGCGAGCAGTGGCGTGTCGGCCAGCTCGGCGGCGAGGCCGGGGTGCTCCGCGCGCAACTCCTCGTACGCCTCCCGGCGCAGCCGCTCCGGGTCGGTGCGCAACGCCGTGGCGGCCAGCTCGTGCGCGTACACCGGGCGGGGTGGGTCGCCGGCCAGGACCGCGTTGCCGAAGCAGTGGTCGTAGTGGTGATGGGTGTTGACCAGCGTCAACGGACGGTCGGTGACCGCCCGGACGGCGGCGGCCAGCTCGGCGGCCTGGGCGGCCGACGAGAGCGTGTCCACCAGGAGCGCCTCGTCGTCGCCGACGATCAGGGTGACGTTGACCCGCAGCAGTGGCTCGCGGAGCACGTGCACCCGGTCGGCGACCTCGACGAAGCCGGCCGTCACGACGCCCGCCCGGCCCGCTCGACGAAGCGTTGCCGGTCCACCAGGATCCGGTCCACCCGACCCCGGGCCACCGTCTGGTCACCGTCGCTGACGGTGACCTCGAACGACAGCCGGCGACCGTCGACGGTCGCCAGCAGGGCCTGCGCCCGGACCGTCCGGCCCACCACGGTCGGCGCCAGGTGCTCCAGCTCGACGCGCGTCCCCACCGTCGTCGACCCCGCCGGCATCCGGGTCGCCGTCGCCGCGACCGTCGCGGCCTCGGCCAGCGCGAGCACCCGGGGAGTGCCCAGCACCGGTACGTCCCCCGAACCGACCGCCTGGGCGGTGTCCGCGTCGGTGACCGTCAACTCGACCTGGGCCGTCAGACCCGGCGCGAAGGCCGGCTCGGGCTGCTCCTGCATGCTCGCCAGCCTAGGGGCTCACCGGACGCGTCGGGCACGCGCCCGGCGATCCGGGCGCACCCACCCGCAACGACCACCGGGTGGTCCCCGTCGGTCGATGCCGTACCCGTCGTTAACCTTGACCCCGATGGCCGTCGTGACTGACCCCCAGCCCCCCGCCCGGACCGACCCGCCCGCGCCCGGCGAGGGGGGTCGTCGGCGCGTCGTCGCCATGAGCGTGTGGGCGGTCGCCTTCGTCACCGCGTGGCTGGCGATCGGGCTGCCCACCGACCCCACGTACGCCTTCGTCTGGATCTGGGCCGCGACAGTCGCCTGGAACAGCGACCGGCCGTGGCGCAGTCACCTGCGCTTCGCCCGGGACTGGGTGCCGGTGGTGCTGCTGTTCGTCGTCTACAACCTGTCGCGCGGGTTCGCCGACAACGGGGCCACCCCACACGCGATGGAGTTGATCGTCGCGGACCGGTTCATGTTCGGCTGGGCCACCGGCGGCGAGGTGCCCACCGTCTGGTTGCAGCAGCACCTCTACCACCCGCAGGTGCACTGGTGGGACATCGCCGCGAGCTGGGTGTACTTTTCGCACTTCGTTGTCGCGTTGACCGCCGCCGCGGTGCTGTGGCTGCGTGACCGGCACCGCTGGGCCGCGTACATGCGGCGCTGGGGCTTCCTCTGCGCCGCCGGCCTGGTGACCTACTTCATCTACCCGGCCGCCCCGCCCTGGTGGGCAGCACAGAACGGTCTGCTCACCGAGGTCGCCCGGATCTCCACCCGGGGCTGGAAGGCGTTCGGCATGCACGGTGCCGGCAACGTGCTCAACGCCGGCCAGATCGCGTCCAACCCGGTCGCCGCGATGCCGTCGCTGCACACCGCGTGGGCGCTGTTCGTGGTGCTGTTCTTCCTGACCAGCACCCGCCGCCGCTGGTGGCCGTTGCTGCTCGCGTACCCGCTGGCGATGACCTTCACCCTGGTCTACTCCGGTGAGCACTACGTGATCGACGTGCTGGTCGGTTGGGCGTACGTGGGGCTGACCTTCCTGGCGGTCGGCCTGGCGGAGCATGGTTGGGCTGCCTGGCGGGCCCGCCACCCGCGCGCCGAGGCGGCACGGCCCACCGATCCCAGCGACCCGCCGCCCAACCAACCCGAGTCCCCCACCCCACGGGGCCCAGACACCCCCATCACCCACCCCGCAGTCCCCGCCGACCACTAACACCCCCCACCCCGCCCCCTCGGCCCCCCTCGCCCCCCCTCGGCCCCCCGGCCCCAGCCCGGTGATCATGGAGTTATTGCCGCGACACGCCGGGCCGGAGAGCAATAACTCCATGATCACCGTGGGTGGGCGGGCGGGTGGGTGGGTGGGCGGGGCGGCGGGGGGCGGGAACGGGTGGGGTTAGGGTTGGGATTGGGCTTGGTGGGCTCGGGTGTTTAGGTCGGCGGCCATCGCCCACGCCTCGGCCAGGTCGCGGTCCTGGGCGGTGGCACCGGAACCGCCAGCGGTGTCCGCGTGCACGGAGGCCAGCCCCAGGCGACGCTGGACCGGCCCCTGCACCACCCGCACGCTCTGGATGCGGGCGTACGGCACGAGCACCAACTGCCGGGTGAGCCGCCCCGACCGGGTGGCGAACACCTCCTCGAACAGCTCCGCACCGAGCGCGCGACGACCCAGCGGGTGCAGCCACCGGGTCCGGTGCGGTGGGGGGCTCAGCGTCAGCGTGTCGAGGCGTACCCCGGGCAGCACCTCGGCGACGATCATCGTCGCCGTCGGCAGGTCACCGACCGGCAACAGCCGGTCGGCCCGGTTGCGGTCGTCGGCCTCGGCGACGGAATATCCCGCCACCTCCAGCCGCAGCCGCAGCCAGCCCTTCACCCGCCAGAGCAGCGGCCAGGTGGCCCGCACGGTCTGCACCCGCGCCAGCGGCACGGTCTGCGCCCGCGTCTCCAGCAGGCCGTTGTGCACCCGCAGGGTGCCGCCGTCGCGGGCCAGCCGGAAGTTCCAGTCGTCGAGGACCCGGCGGATCGGTTGCAGCAACACGCCGGCCATCGCGGTCAGCGTGCTCGCCACCGCCACGAACGACCACGACCCCGCCGTGACGAACTGCACCACGACGAAGGCCACACCGAACGGGAGCAGGAACGCCTGCGGGGTGAGTAGTTGGCTGACCAGCAGGTTCTGGTTGCGTACCGCGTGCAGTGGCCGGCCCGGCGCGGCCACCGGTGGCGCCGCCTCCCCCGGGACCACCGCGGGCGCCGCGTGGCCCGGCCCGGTCTGCTGCGTCACCCGGCCGGCCAGCGCCAGCAGCCGCGCGCGCAGCCGGGCCGCGTCGGCCACCCCGAGGTACGCCAGTGGCGCCTCGGTCTTGCCGCCGCCGACCACTTCCAGACGCAACTCGGCCAGGCCGGTGAGCTGGGCGAGCAGGGGCCGGACCACCTCCACGGCCTGTAGTCGCTCCAACGGGATCGCCCGGGTACGCCGCCAGAGCAGCCCCTCGTACACCCGTAGTTCGCGACCGACCACGTGGTAGCCGGTGTTGTACCAACTGATCACCGACAGCACTGTCGCGCCCAGCGCCAGCACCCCCACCATGGCGGCGAACCAGCCGAAGCCGACCCGGGACAGCGTCGACCACGACAACCCGGCGATGACCACGAACAGCGACTTGGCGCCGTGCAGGAGCGGGCTGAGCGGGTGCAGCCGCTGCCGGGGCTCACCCTCGCCACCGCCCGGGGGCGCCGGCCAGGCGGCGTGCTCGGCCGGCGGCACCGGCCCGTGGAGGGCCGCGTCGGCGGATGGCGCCGGCCAGGCGGCGTGCTCGGCGGGTGGCACCGGCCCGTGGAGGGCCGCGTCGGCCGGCGGTATCTGCCCGTGCGGCGGTGGGCCCACGGGTGGCACGGTGCTCGGCTCGGCGGGACCGTCGCTCATCGGGCCGGCCCTCGGCGCGGTCGGTGCTCCGCGCCGGACGCGCCAGGTCTGCCGCGCTGCCACCCCGACCAGCCCGCCGCAGCGCTCACAGCCCCTCCGCCCGGTCCTCGCCGAGGGCGGTGAGCCGGTCGCGTAGCCGGGCTGCCTCCGCCGGGCGCAGCCCGGGCACCCGGGCGTCGCTCGCCGCCGCGGCCGTGTGCAACTGCACGGTGGCAAGGTCGAAGGCGCGCTCCAACGGGCCGGCGCTGACGTCGACGAACTGCATCCGCGAATACGGCACGATGGAGAGCCGGCGGACCAGCAGCCCGTGCCGGACCAGCAGGTCGGTCTCCCGCTCGGCGTACCCCCAGGCCCGCACCGCGCGGCCGATCGCGACGGCCCGCCACACACCGAGCAGCAGCACGACGGCGAGAGCGAGCCCGAACAGCCAGTGGTCGCTCAACACCCAGCCGACGCCGGTCGCCGCCAACGCGATGGCGACCACGATCGCCAGGCGGATCAGCTCGACCCAGATCAGATCGGTGGAGATCGGCTGCCAGCGGACCGTGTCGGGCCAGGGCTCCAACGGCCCCCGGCCCGCCGGTGCAGCCGTCGAGGCGTCGGATCCGGGAGGCGGTGGGGCGCCGGGGGTGGTCACATGTCGAGCGTAGGCGATCCGGGCACCGGAGTGACGGCACGCAGGAAGCCGCGAGCGTCCAGGAAGTCACCGAGGCTGGTCCGGTGCTCGGCGCAGGCCAGCCAGGTCTTGCGTCGGTCGACGTGGTGCAGCCGGGGATTGTTCCACTCCAGGGCCCACCCGGCGGTGGCTCGGCAGCCGCGGGCCGAGCAGACGAGGGCGTCATCGGCGCTGGAGGGAGTGCTCATCCCGGCCAGTCTAGGGTGGCCAGACGGATAGTTAGAGCGCCGGGCGGCCACGGGGGGAGCCGCCCGGCGACGGGGTGAATCGTACACGCGGCAGCCCGGTCCTTGTACACCCTCGGTGCGCAATTCGGCTGCCCGGGGCGGCGCGGCGAAAATCGGCTTCTCCCCACCTCGACACTCAGCAAGGCATGCGAGTCTTGATACCGCACGAGCCGCGACGACCGACAAACGCTGTGGAGGACCGGTGGCCCAGCCGACCATGCCCGACGCCCCGACGCCGAACGGAGCGGCACCTGCCCCGGTTACCACACCGGCGCAGGACGCCACCCTGCTGGAGAAGGGCCTGTTCGAGATCAAAAAGGTGATCGTCGGGCAGGACCGGATGGTGGAGCGGATGTTCGTCGCGCTGCTCGCCCGTGGTCACTGCCTGCTCGAAGGGGTGCCCGGTGTCGCCAAGACCCTGGCGGTGGAGACTCTCGCCAAGGTCGTCGGCGGGTCGTTCGCCCGGGTCCAGTTCACCCCGGACCTGGTGCCGGCCGACATCATGGGCACCCGCATCTACCGGCAGTCCAGCGAGAAGTTCGACGTCGAGCTGGGCCCGGTCTTCGTCAACTTCCTGCTCGCCGACGAGATCAACCGGGCTCCGGCGAAGGTGCAGTCCGCGCTGCTGGAGGTGATGAGCGAGCGGCAGGTGTCCATCGGCGGCGAGAGCCACCGGGTGCCCGATCCGTTCCTGGTGATGGCCACCCAGAACCCGATCGAGCAGGAGGGCGTCTACCCCCTGCCGGAGGCGCAGCGGGACCGGTTCCTCATGAAGATCGTGGTGGGCTATCCGACCGACGCGGAGGAACGCGAGATCGTCTACCGGATGGGGGTGGCCGCTCCCGAGCCGACAGCGGTCTTCGACACACCCGAGCTGATCGCCCTGCAACGCAAGGCGGACCAGGTCTTCGTGCACAACGCCCTTGTCGACTACGCGGTGCGGTTGGTGCTGGCGACCCGTGCCCCGGCCGAGCACGGCATGCCCGACGTCGCGCAGCTGATCCAGTACGGGGCCAGCCCGCGCGCCTCGCTGGGCCTGGTCCGGGCGACGAGGGCGCTGGCGCTGTTGCGGGGGCGCGACTACGCCCTGCCGCAGGACGTGCAGGACATCGCACCGGACATCCTGCGGCACCGGTTGGTGCTCAGCTACGACGCGCTCGCCGACGACGTGCCCGCCGACCACATCGTGCACCGGGTGATGTCGACGATCCCCCTGCCGGCGGTCGCTCCCCGCCAGCAGGCCACGCCGTCGCCGACCGCGCCGCCGCCGGGCGCTGGCTGGCCCGGGCAGCGGCCGTGACCTCACCCACCCCTCGTCCCGCCTCCGACCGCAGCGAGGCCGTGCTGTCCCGGCTGCAACTGCTCGTCACCCGCAAACTCGACGGCCTGCTGCAGGGCGACTACGCCGGCCTGTTGCCCGGACCGGGCAGCGAGGCGGGCGAGTCCCGGGAGTACCGCCCCGGCGACGACGTGCGCCGGATGGACTGGCCGGTCACCGCCCGGACCACCACACCCCACGTGCGGCGTACGGTGGCCGACCGGGAGTTGGAGACCTGGCTCGCGCTGGACCTCTCCGCCAGCCTGGACTTCGGCACCGGGCAGTGGCTCAAACGGGAGGTGGTGGTGGCCGCCGCGGCCGCCATCACCCACCTGACCGTGCGCGGCGGCAACCGGATCGGCGCGGTGATCGGCACCGGTGGCGGCGTGTCCGCACCGGCCCGCCGCTGGCGCGGTCGGCCACCACCGCCGGCCGGTCCCGGGGTGCTCACCCGGCTGCCGGCCCGCTCCGGCCGCAAGGAGGCGCAGGGGCTGCTGCGTACCGTCGCCGGCACCACCATCCAGCCGGGTCGCGGTGACCTGGGTGCCCTGGTCGAGATGCTCAACCGTCCGCCCCGCCGGCGCGGGGTGGCCGTGGTGATCTCGGACTTCCTCGCCCCGGCCGAGCAGTGGGCCCGGCCGATGCGCAAGCTGCGGGTCCGCCACGACGTGCTCGCGATCGAGGTGATCGACCCACGCGAGCTGGAGTTGCCCGACGTGGGCGTGTTGCCGGTGGTCGACCCGGAGAGCGGTGAGCTGCACGAGGTGCAGACCGCCGATCCACGGCTGCGGCAGCGCTACGCCGAGGCCGCGACCGCCCAACGGGCCACGATCGCCGCCGCCCTGCGTGGCGCCGGGGCGGCCCACCTGCGTCTGCGTACGGACCGAGACTGGCTGCTGGACATGGTGCGATTCGTGGCCGCGCAGCGGCACGCGCGTACCCGGGGGACGACACGATGATCCGTTTCATGCAACCGTGGTGGCTGCTGGCCGTCCTGCCGGTGCTCGCCCTCGCGGCGTTCTACGTGTGGCGGCAGTTGCACCGCCGGGCTTTCGCGATGCGGTTCACCAATGTGGACCTGCTGCGTACGGTGGCGCCGAAGGGGCTCGGCTGGCGTCGGCACGTCCCGGCGACCGCGTTCCTGCTCTGCCTGCTGGTGCTGGCCACGGCACTGGCCCGGCCGGCGGTGGACACCAGGGAGCCGCTGGAGCGGGCCACCGTGATGCTCGCCATCGACGTGTCGCTGTCGATGCAGGCCGACGACGTGGCACCGAACCGGCTGGAGGCGGCCCAGGAGGCGGCCAAGCAGTTCGTCGGTGAGCTGCCGAAGAGCTACAACCTGGGCCTCGTGTCGTTCGCCAAGGCGGCGAACGTGCTGGTGCCGCCGGGCAAGGACCGGGACGCGGTGACGAGTGCGATCGACGGTCTGGTGTTGGCCGAGGCGACCGCGACCGGCGAGGCGGTGTTCACCTGCCTGGAGGCGATCCGGTCGGTGCCGGCCGACGGCGCGGCGGGCGTTCCGCCGGCACGGATCGTGTTGCTCTCCGACGGGTTCCGGACCTCCGGGCGGGCGGTGGAGGAGGCGGCGGCGGCGGCCCAGGCGGCCAACGTTCCGGTCTCCACCATCGCGTTCGGCACCGACACCGGCCAGGTCGACATCGGTGGGACGCTACAGCGGGTGCCGGTGGACCGGTTGGCGCTGGCCGAGCTTGCCGAGACCACCGAGGGCTACTTCTACGAGGCGGCCTCGGTGAGTGAGCTGAAGCAGGTCTACCAGGACATGGGCAGCTCGATCGGCTTCCGGACCGAGCCGCGTGAGGTGACCCAGTGGTATGCCGGGTTGGCGCTGCTGCTGGCGCTCTGCGCCGGCGCGCTCAGCCTGCTGTGGTCGTCCCGGATGCTCTGAGCGGTGGACCGGCGGCGGGGTCACCGACCGCCGCCGGTCGGCAGTCGGCTCGGTGGCCGCCGCCGGCCAGGAGTCGGCTCAGTGGCCGCCGCCGGCCAGGACGAAGACGATGGCCACCCAGACGGCGGCGAGGGTGAAGCCCAGTGGGGCGACGTAGCGGCTCATGGACGGCTCCGGGTGGCGGCTGGACGGTCCGCGTGCGGGGGCGGACCGCAGGGGGCAGGGACGCGCACACGAAGTCGTGACCGGGCGGCTCCCGGCGACCGTCCGGAGTCGGACGGCGCGGCACACACCTCGGCGGGTGCCGAGGGGTGGGGGAGCGGAGCGGGGTCAGCTCACCAGACTGAGTCGTGGCTCAGCGGGGCTGACCATCGGCCCGGCCACGACTGGGAGGATCGCTATCTCGCACAGCGATCACCTCCTGCAAGTCGGGCGGGCCGGAACGTCGATGATCGTACACCTGCGGTGCCGACGAGACGCACTCGGCCGACCGGTCGGCGACCCCTCCACCAGCCGGGTGGCGAGGCGATCTCGACTGGCCGGTCCGCACGACCGTGACCAGCACCGCGGCGAGCAGCGGCAGCCAGCAGAAGCGCGCCAGCACCCAGCCCGCGTCGTCCGGCCCGGTGTGCAAGCCCGGCAGGGCCAGCCCGCCGCGGGCGGTCAGCGCGGTCACCGCCACCAGCACCGGCTGGTGACTCAGGTAGATCCGGAACGCGCAGCGGTTCACCTCGGTCACCGCCCGGCCCGGCACCGGGCGGGACAGCAGCCGCTCCAGCGACGGCCGGGCCAGCAGCCCCAGCCCCACCTGGGCGACCGCCAGCGCCACCGCCAGCAGCGACGGCGGATTCAGGTTGGAGACCCCGGCCCCGGGCACGCCGACCGCACTCACCGGGTAACCCAGGGCCAGCAACGCGGCCAGCGCGGCGGCCCCGCCGGCCGCGAGCGTGCCCGCCGCCCGTCGGCCGGCCAACCGCCCGTCGGCGTGCGCCACGCCCAACAGGTACGGCACCGACCAGGCCGCCACCACGGTGACCGGTGGCAGGTGGCTGCCGGCCGGCAGCAGACGTACCGCCAGGTCCGCCGCGGCGACCACCGCCACCGCCGGTACGACACAGCGGCCCAACCCCCACCGGCGTACGGCGGCGCGCAGCGGCCCGGTTATCGCGATCAGGAACACCAGCGGCAACAGGAACCACAACGGACTGATCGCGAGCCGCAGCGCGACGGCGAGCGTGTCGTCCGGGGTGCCGGCGACAGTGGCGGCGAGCAGCACGGCGGCACCCACCCCCAGCAGCGCCACCGTCGGCAGCAGCAACCCGCGCAGCCGACGGACCAGCCAGCCACCCGGCCTGCCCCGGTAGCCGGCCAGCGACCGGGCCGAGCCGAACCCGGCGGTGAAGAAGAACAGCCCGAGCGTCTGCAACACCCAGGTCACCGGGGCCAGCCCGGGTATCGCGGTCAGCGGGCTGGCCTGGCGCAACCCGCCATCGTCGGTCAGCACCAGCCCGGTGACCAGCCAGTGCCCCAGCACCACCCCGCCGATGGCGTACGCCCGCAGCGCGTCGACGGTACGGTCCCGGCTCATCGCGCGTCCCCGACCCGGTCGGCGTCGACACTGCCCCGCACCACCGCCGCCGTCGCGACGAGCGTGGCGCTGCCCGGGGCGAGGTAACCGTCGTGCCCGGACACACCGCCCACCGGCAGGGGGCGGGCACCGAACGCCGGGTCACCGGGGCGGCGGCCGAAGCCGAGGCCGGGGAGTCGGGCCGGCGGTACCAGGCGGATCCAGTCGGTGGGCGCCTCCGCCGCCCAGAACCGCCGCCCGCCGGGCAGGTCGTCGGCGCGCTGCACCCCGGCACCGATGCCGCCGAGGCTCACCACGTCGGTGACCTGGGCCGGGGCGTCCGCCGCCGCCAGCGACACCACGAGCGCGCCGTAGCTGTGCCCGACCAGCGTGATCGTCGCGGCCGGACGTCGCGCGGCCAGTTCGCGCAGCAGCACGGCCAGCCCGGCCGCGCCGCGCCGGGCGCTGACGCCGCCGGCGGCCGTCAACACCCCGTCGGGCGGGTCGTAGCCGAGCCAGGCCAGCACCGCGACCCGCGCCGCCGGATCGCCGGCCCGCAACTCCCGGTAGAGCTGCCCGGCCTGCACCGCCGGCGCCCGCCGGGCCACCCCGCCCAACCCCCGGTCGAAGTCGGCCAGGGTGCTGCCCACCCCCGGCACCAGCACCGCGACCCGGTCCGCGCCGGCCAGGTCACCCAGCACCTCGACCGCGCGGCCGTCGCCCCGGGTGTCGAACGACAGGAACCGACGCCCGTCGGCCGCCCAGTCCGCGTACGGCGGCCCGGCCGCGCGCATCGCCGCCGCCGTGACCGGGTACGCCTCCACGAAACCCGTCGCCGCCACCGGCTCGGGTCGGGTCGGCAGGACCAGGTTCACGCCGAGCAGCGTGGCCAGCGCCACCCGACCGGCACCTCGTCGTCGCATGTCGTTCTCCCTCCGGAATGTCGTCCGGAGGCACAGTGCGCGGGTGGGCGGTGCGTGGTCGTCGTACCGGGGAGCCGTCCGTGGGCTGGCTCCGGCGGGTTACTCGCCGGCGGCCACCAGACCCGTCTCGTACGCCAGCACCACGGCCTGGGCCCGGTCGCGCAGGCCCAGCTTCGCCAGGATCCGCCCGATGTGCGTCTTCACGGTCTGCTCGGCCACCACCAGGTCGCTCGCGATCTCCGCGTTGTTGCGACCCCGGGCGATCAACCGCAGCACCTCGGTCTCCCGGGGGGTGAGCCCGGCCAGGTCGGTGGGGCGGGGCCGGCGGCGGTCCGGGCGGGCCGCGAACTCGGCGATCAGGCGACGGGTGACCGCCGGGGCGAGCAGCGCGTCCCCGGCCGCCACCACCCGCACCGCCTGCACCAGATCGGCCGCCGGGGCGTCCTTGAGCAGGAAGCCGCTGGCCCCGGCGCGCAACGCCTCGTACACGTAGTCGTCGAGGTCGAAGGTGGTGAGGATGAGCACCCGGGGTCGCTGCGCCGACCGGTCACCGAGCAGCTTGCGGGTGGCGGCCAGCCCGTCCATGACCGGCATCCGCACGTCCATCAGCACCACGTCCGGGTCGAGCCGACGGGTGGCGGCGACCGCCTGCGCGCCGTCGGCGGCGTCACCCACCACCAGCAGGTCCGGTTGGGCGGCGAGCAGCGCACCGAAGCCCTGCCGGACCATCGCCTGGTCGTCGGCGATCAGCACCTTGATCACACGTCCCCGCCCTCCGCGTCGTACGGTAACTCGGCCGCCACCGCGTAACCCCCGTCGGGCAGTGGCCCGGCGGTGAACGTACCGCCCAGCGAGGTGGCCCGCTCCCGCATACCGGTCAGGCCGTGCCCGGAGCCGCCGTCGGTGGTCGGTCGGACGTCGGCCGGGGAGTTTTCGACGCGTACTCCCAGCCCGGACGGACCGGTGCGGACGGTGACCCGCACCGCGGCCCCGACCGCGTGCCGGGCCGCGTTGGCCAGGCCCTCCTGCACGATGCGGTACGCGGCCAGCCCGACCGGCGCGGGCACCTGCCCGTCGTGCCCCCCCGTGGCGTCCAGGGTGACCGGCAGGCCGGCCCGGCGTGCCGCGTCGATCATCGCGCCCAGGTCGGTCAGGTCGGGTTGCGGCGCGGTCTGCGGCCCGCTCGTCTCGCTGCGCAGCACCCCCAACAACCGCCGCATGTCGGTCAGCGCGTCGCGGGCCGAGGCGGCGATGGCGACGAACTCGGTGGCTACCGGCGCCGGCACGTCGGTCAGCCGGTACGGGGCGGTCTCCGCCTGCACCGCGATCAGGGACATGTGGTGCGCCACCACGTCGTGCAGCTCGCGCGCGATCCGGGTGCGTTCCTCCAGCACCGCGCGGCGCTCCTGCTCCCGCTCGCTCAGCTCGGTCTGCGCGGCCAGCGCCCGTCGGGAGAGCCGGTTACGCCGGATCAGGTCGCCCACGATCGCCAGCGCGCCGAGCAGCGCCAGGACGGCGGCCCGGTTCTCGGGGTGCACCAGGGTGAGCACCGGCACCGCGGTGATCGCCACCACCCAGGCCAGCACCGGCCGGTCGACCCGCGCGAGGACCACCGCGACCACCGCGATCGACCCGAGCGCCAGCGGCGGCGTCCACGGGCCGGGCGTGTCGGTCGGCGCGTTGAACGTGCAGATCAACAGGGCCAGCACCGTCAGCCGCCAGGCCAGCAGCGGACGCCGGGGCAGCGCCAGCAGCGGCGCCACGGTCATCGCCGCGAACAGCACCGCGATCGGTATCGGCAGGCCCCAGTCGCTGCTCTCCACGGCCAGGGTGATCCAGAAGAGGCCGAGCGCGGCGAGTAGCCCGACCGGGGCGGCGTAACGAGCCAGCCGGGGCCAGCGGGCCAGCAGCGGTTGACCGGGCGGGGCGTCGGGTCCCCACAGGGTCTGCCGCAGCGCCCGCAGGGCCACGGCGATCGGATGCCGGTTCACCAACCGGAGGCTACGGGCCGACCCCGTCACCGGGCGTGCCACCAGGGGTTGATCCCCGTGTCGTACCCCGGTGTGACGTGACTCCCGTTAGCGCTTACCTGCCGGTAACGCCTAGGCTCCGACGCGTCCGTGCTGACCATTCGCAAGGGGGAACAGTGGCCCGTACCGTGCTGGTGACCGGGGGTAACCGGGGGATCGGCCTGGCCATCGCGCAGGCCTTCGCCAAGCAGGGCGACCGGGTGGCGGTCACCCACCGCAGTGGCGACGCGCCCGAGGGGCTGTTCGGCGTACGCGCCGACGTCACCGACGCGGCCTCGATCGACGCCGCGTTCACCGCAGTGGAGGCCGAGCTGGGGCCGGTCGAGGTGCTCGTCGCGAACGCCGGCATGACCGCCGACACGCTGCTGCTGCGGATGACCGAGGAGCAGTTCACCGGCGTGGTGGACACCAACCTCACCGGCGCGTTCCGGGTCGCCAAGCGGGCCTCCGGCAAGATGCTGCGCGCCAGGTGGGGCCGCATGATCTTCATCTCCTCGGTGGTCGGTCTCGCCGGCGGTGCCGGGCAGGTCAACTACGCCGCCAGCAAGGCCGGTCTGGTCGGCGTGGCCCGCTCGATCACCCGGGAGCTGGGCAGCCGCAACATCACCGCGAACGTGGTGGCACCCGGCTTCATCGACACCGACATGACCGCCGGGCTGCCCGAGGACCGCAAGGCGGAGATCCGCAAGTCGATCCCGGCCGGCCGGATGGCCAGCCCCGACGAGGTCGCCGGGGTGGTCACCTGGCTGGCCTCGGACAGCGCCGGGTACGTCTCCGGCGCCGTGATCCCGGTCGACGGCGGCCTCGGCATGGGCCACTAACCCTTTTGACTACGGAGGAAATCTGCGATGTCCGGACTGCTCGCCGGTAAGCGGCTGCTCGTCACCGGTGTCATCACCGACGCCTCGATCGCCTTCTCGGTGGCCAAGATCGCTCAGGAGAACGGCGCGCAGGTCGTGCTGACCGGCTACGGCCGGCTCTCCCTGGTCGAGCGGATCGCCAAGCGGCTGCCCGAGCCGGCCCCGGTCATCGAGGTGGACGTCACCAACACCGAGCACCTGGCCAGCCTCGCCGACCGGGTACGCGAGCACGTCGACGGCCTCGACGGTGTCGTGCACTCGATCGGCTTCGCCCCGCAGAGCTGCCTGGGCGGCGGTTTCCTCGACGCCCCCTGGGAGGACGTGGCGACCGCCCTGCACGTCTCCACCTTCTCGTACAAGTCGCTGGCCATGGCGGCGCTGCCGCTGATGTCGCCCGGCGGCGCGGTGGTCGGCCTGACCTTCGACGCGACGAAGGCGTGGCCGGTCTACGACTGGATGGGCGTGGCCAAGGCCGGCCTGGAGTCCGCGTCCCGCTACCTGGCGCTGCACCTGGGCAAGCAGGGCATCCGCAGCAACCTGGTCGCCGCCGGGCCGCTGCGCACCATCGCCGCGAAGTCCATCCCCGGCTTCGGCCAGTTCGAGGAGGCCTGGTCCGAGCGTGCCCCGCTGGGCTGGAGCCTCACCGACCAGGAGCCGGCCGCCCGCGCCTGCCTGGCGCTGCTGTCGGACTGGTTCCCGGCCACCACCGGCGAGATCGTCCACGTCGACGGCGGCTACCACGCCATGGGCTCCTGACGTTCCCCCGACGACGCCCCCGACCGCCGCGGACGTGATCCACACGTCCGGACCAGGGGGCGTCGCCGGGCGGTCCCGGCCGAGGGACAAGAATGACCCCATGTCGTACGACGCGGTGGTGCTGGTGTCCTTCGGCGGGCCGGAACGGCCCGAGGACGTGATGCCGTTCCTACAGAACGTGACCCGGGGGCGAGGCGTGCCGCCCGAGCGGCTGGCCGAGGTCGCCGAGCACTACCAGCACTTCGGCGGGGTTTCCCCGATCAACCAGCAGAACCGCGAGTTGCTGGCCGCCATCCGCGCCGACTTCGCCGCGCACGGTGTCGACCTGCCCCTCTACTGGGGCAACCGCAACTGGGACCCGATGCTCGCCGACACCGTGACCCGGATGCGCGACGACGGGGTCACCCGGGCGCTGGCCTTCGTCACCAGCGCGTACGGCGGCTACTCGTCCTGCCGGCAGTACCAGGAGGACATCGCCGCCGCCCGTGCCGCCGTCGGCGCGGACGCCCCGGTGATCGAGAAGCTGCGCCAGTTCTGGGACCATCCCGGCTTCGTCGAGCCGCACACCGACGCGGTCCGGGCGGCCCTGGGCCAGCTCGACCCGGCGAAGCGGGACACCACCAGGCTGGTCTTCACCGCCCACTCCATCCCCAGCTCGATGGCGGCCAACGCCGGCCCGCACGGCGGCCGGTACGAGGCGCAACTGCACGAGACCGCCCGGCTCGTGGCCGCGGCCGCCGCCCCCGACCTGGCGTACGACCTGGTCTGGCAGAGCCGCTCCGGACCACCACAGATGCCGTGGCTGGAACCGGACGTCAACGACCACCTGGCCACCCTCGCGCAGGGCGGCACCACCTCGGTGGTGGTCAGCCCGATCGGCTTCGTCTCCGATCACCTGGAGGTCGTGTGGGACCTGGACACCGAGGCGCTGGAGACGGCCAAGCAGCTCGGCCTCGACTTCGTTCGGGCCGCCACCCCCGGCACCGACCCGCGCTTCGTGACCATGGTGCGTGAGCTGGTCACCGAACGGACCGACCCGGACGGCGCGCAGGTGCGTCGCCGCCTGGGCGAGCTGCCCATGTGGGACACCTGCGCGACCGTGTGTTGCGTGCCGACCCGTCGCCCGACCTCCGCTGGGAGCACCCATGCATGACCGCAAGCCCGTGCAGAGTTGGCTGACCGACATGGACGGCGTGCTGGTGCACGAGGGCCAGCCGGTGCCCGGGGCACCGGAGTTCATCAACCGGATGCGCACCTCCGGCAAGCCGTTCCTGGTGTTGACCAACAACTCGATCTACACCCCGCGTGACCTGACCGCCCGGCTGAGCCGGATGGGGCTGGACGTGCCGGAGGAGTCGATCTGGTCGTCCGCGCTGGCCACCGGCCAGTTCCTCGCCGACCAGCGGCCGGGCGGCACCGCGTACGTCATCGGTGAGGCCGGGCTGACCACGGCGCTGCACGCGGTCGGTTACGTGCTCACCGACTTCGCCCCGGACTACGTGGTGCTCGGTGAGACCCGCACCTACAGCTTCGAGGCGATCACCAAGGCCGTCCGCCTGATCAACGACGGGGCGCGGTTCATCTGCACCAACCCCGACGTGACCGGCCCGTCCGTGGAGGGCGCCCTGCCCGCCGCCGGCTCGGTCGCCGCGATGATCTCCAAGGCGACCGGGGTGGAGCCGTACTTCGTCGGCAAGCCCAACCCGATGATGATGCGCTCGGCACTCAACACGATCAACGCGCACTCGGAGAGCACCGCGATGATCGGCGACCGGATGGACACCGACATCCTCTGCGGCCTGGAGGCCGGGTTGGAGACCATCCTGGTGCTCACCGGGATCAGCAGCCGTACCGAGGCCGAGCGCTACCCGTACCGTCCGTCCCGGATCATCAACTCGGTCGCGGACCTGCTCGACGAGATCTGACCGCCCCCGCTCAGCGGCTCGTCCCGGGGTCGCTCGGCGTGGCGTGGGCGTGGCGTGGCGGCGCTCCGCTGCCGCGCGGGGTGCGTCAGGGGCGCAGTGGCGCGTTGCAGGCGGCCACCAGCGCCTGGCGGCAGGCCGTGGTGAGGGGGCGCAGAGCCGCGTCGCGTTGCTGGGCCTCATGGTTGTTGATCGCACCGCCGGGCGCGGCGTGCCCGGCCAACGCGAGCACCCGGTCGAGCACCGCGGCGCGGGCGAAGAGCCGTCGGGCTCGCGGGTCGAAGCCCGGTGGCAGGTCGGTGGTGCCGTCCGGGCGGCGCAACGCCGCCAGCGCACCGGCCAACTCGGGCCGCCACTGGGCCACGTCGAGTCGGGTCAGCGCGGCGGTCGTCTCGGCCAGCGCGGCGGCCAACTCGGCCTCCGCCTCGGCGGCACCTGGCAGTGCGAGGGAGGCGGCCGGCGCGTTGGCCGGTAGCGGGTACACCCGCCAGAGCACCGTCTCGAAACAGTCCCCCGAGCCGGAGGTGTGCAGCCGCACCTGGGGGATCAGACCGAGCCCGCCGGCGACCACCGCCTCGCCGGTCACCAACGCCGCACCGGCGAAGTCGCCCGGGCCGGGCAGCCCCCGCGGGTCGCCCGGCGCGGGCAGCACCAGGCGGATGTCGTCCGGGGAGAGCTTGGCCAGCGTGGGTAGCGCGGCGCCCAGCGGGACGTCGGTCCAGGTGCCGGGGGCATCCGCAACGAGGTGCTCCTCGTCGCCGGCGATGGCATCGGCGACCTCGTCGTACGGCACCAGGCCGGCGCGCCACGCGCGCACCCAGGCGACGAACCGGCTCGACCGGCGCGGCGTGAGTGTGGCCGCGCCCGCTGCGGGGGTGGACATGCCGAAAGGGTACGTGGTCACGACCGGCCCTGTCTCGACTGCCGCTCCGGTCGCCCGCCCTGCCCCGAACTGCCCCTTTAGCCCCGAATCCCTGGGCTCGGGGGTTGGGGTGCGGGCGGGGGAGAGGGACGGTGTGTCGGGGGTGGGGGGCGGGGGCGTGGGGCGGGGGCGTGGGGGTTAGCGTGATCGACGTGGCGGGGCGATACGGCGAGGACGTGTTGGCGGGAGACTGGCGGCGGCGGAAGGTCACCCCCGAGGTGGACGCCGAGCCGGATCTCGTCGTGGAGGATGCCGACTCCGGCTTCTGCGGAGCGGTGGTGGGCTTCGAGGCCGGCGCCGTGGTCCTGGAGGACCGGCATGGCCGACGACGCAACTTTCCGCTGCTGCCGGCGGCGTTCCTGCTCGACGGTCGCCCGGTGACGCTGCGCCGCCCGAGCCGCGCGCCGGTGCCGGCGGCCCGTCGACGGACGGCGTCCGGTTCGGTGGCGGTGGACAACGTTCGCGCCCAGGTGGCCAAGGCCAGCCGGATCTGGGTGGAGGGCATCCACGACGCCGCGCTGGTCGAGCGGATCTGGGGTGACGACCTGCGCATCGAGGGCGTGGTCGTGGAGCCGTTGGACGGCATCGACGCCCTCGACGCCGAGGTACGCGACTTCGGCCCCGGCCCGACCCGACGCCTCGGCGTGCTCGTCGACCACCTGGTGCCGGGCAGCAAGGAGAGTCGGATCGTCGCCCGGGTCAACTCGCCGTACGTGCTGGTCACCGGCCACCCCTACGTGGACGTCTGGCAGGCGGTGAAGCCGAGGGCGCTGGGCATCGCGGCGTGGCCGGTGGTGCCACCGGGGCAGCCCTGGAAGGAGGGGGTCTGCGCGGCCCTCGGGGTGGCCGAACCGGCGGCGATGTGGCGGCACATCCTGTCCCGGGTGGACAGCTTCGCCGACGTGGAGACGCCCCTGATCAACGCGATGGAACGCCTGATCGACTTCGTCACCGAACCAACCTGACCTGCCTCGACCTGACGCCCGACCTCGTTGATCGACTCGGATTTCGGGAAGCGGGGGTGTCCGGGACGATCCGACACCCCCGCTTTCGGGAAACCGAGTCGATCATGCGTGGGGCGGTTGGCGGGCCGGGCTCAGGGCTCCTGGTCGGGGGTGCGGGTGTAGACGAAGGTGGCGATGTCCAGCGCGACCGCCCGGCCCCGCTCGTCGCGGCGCACCGTGAGGATCTCGCCGTCCTGCACGCCGGCCCGGCCTCGCCAGCGGTCCGGGCCCTCGGCGACGAAGCGGAGGGTGGGTGCGCCGACCGGTCCGGCGCGCAGGTCGCCGGCGGTGTCCGCGTACACGTGGATCATGGTGCCCATCCACCACCAGGGGCCGGTCAGCTCGGCCAGCTCGGCGGGCGGCGGGGCGGTGGCCGGCCGCCACGGGGTGACCGGAGCGGGTTCGGCGTCCAACACCAGGGTGAGTAGCCGTCGTCCGAGCGCGCCGAGGTGCACGGTGCGCAGGGTGTACGCGTTGACCAGGCCGACCACGGCGGTACGGGTGGGGCGGTGCACGGCCAACGAGGCGCCGTAGCCGGGCATCGAGCCGCCGTGGCCGACGTACACCCGGTTGCCCTCCCGGAAGAGCTCCACCCCGAGGCCGTGCCCGTGGGTCCAGGCGTCCAGGTCACTGATCACCACGGGGGAGCACATCTCGGTAAGCGTCTCGGCGGCCAGCACCGACGGGTCGGGGTCGGCCAGGAACGCGGCCCACCGGCCCAGGTCCTCGATCGTCGACCAGAGCTGCCCGGCGGGTGCCATCGCTCCGGTGTCGGTACGCGGTTCCTCGCGCAGGGTGTCGTGCCAGGGGTGGACGACGTAGCCACGGGCGAACGGCTCGGTGGCCGCGTACGTGGTGCGGCGCATGGCCAGCGGAGTGAGGATCCGCTCGTCGAGCAGGTCGGCCCAGGGCGTCCCGGTGAGCCGTTCGAGGAGTCCGCCGAGCAGCCCGTATGCCAGGTTGGAGTAGTGGTAGGTGGCGTGCGGCGGGTAGGCGATCTTGTCGGGGGTGACCCCGGTGCGCAGGGTGGCCAGGTCGACGCCCGCGGCCCGTTCCCACCAGTCGCCCTCGGGCTCGCGCTGGAGGCCGCTGGCATGGGCGAGGAGTTGGCGCAGGGTCAGCGCGCCGACTCCGGTGCCGGGGAGGTGTTCCTCCAGCGGGTCGTCGACGGCCAGCCGGCCGGCGTCGCGCAGTTGCATGATCAGGGTTGCGGTCATCGTCTTGCTGATCGAGCCCAACCGGTACTGCAGGTCGACGTCCGGACGGGGGTGCTCACCGGCGGTGGCCAGGTGGACGAGCGCGCCGTCGCGGACCACGCCCAGCACCAGCGACGGGGCATGGCCGTCGAGCTGCGCCTGGGCGACCTGGGCGTCGATCTGTCGGGCGGTCTCGGGGAGCAGGGTCAACGGGATCTCCTCGGGTCGGGCCGCCGAATCAGGGCCGGAGCCACCGCATCAGGGCCGGAAAGGGATTCGCCGAGCCTACTGATCTTCCTGGGGAGGCCGCGCGTGCGTTCGCGTGTCACGATCGTGGTGTGGACGCCGTGGTGTGGATCGTTTTGGGTGTACTGCTGGCCGTCGCCGAGATCTTCACGACGACGCTATTTCTGATCATGTTCGCGGCCGGTGCGTTCGCCGCTGGTGGTGCCGCCGCCCTGGGCGCGCCGGTAGCGGTGCAGGCGCTGGTCTTCGCGGTGGTGTCGGCGCTGAGTCTGTTGGTGGCCCGGCCGGCCCTGCGGCGGCACCAGCGTTCGTCGCTGGAGAGCGGCGAGCAGCCGTTCGGTGTGGAAGCGATCGAGGGTTCCACGGCGTTGGTGCTGGAGCGGGTGGACGCCGACCACGGCCTCGTCAAGATCGACGGTGAGTTGTGGAGTGCCCGCCCGTACGACACGACGCAGACGTTCGACCCAGGTCAGCGGGTTCGGGTGATCAAAGTCCGGGGTGCGACAGCCCTGGTGTGGCAGGACGATATTTCTTCCGCCGGTGAGCTGCCGGAAGCGAGAGGGTGAACGGGATGACCTTAATCGGCGTGCTGGTGATCGCGGTGGCGTTGATCGCCGTGATAACGCTGGCCAAGGCGGTGCGGATCGTGCCGCAGCAACGCCAGGATGTGGTGGAACGGCTCGGCAAGTACAAGCGCACCCTCAGCCCCGGCCTCAACCTGCTGGTGCCGTTCATCGACGCGGTGCGCACCAAGGTCGACATGCGGGAGCAGGTGGTCAGCTTCCCGCCGCAGCCGGTGATCACCTCGGACAACCTCGTGGTCTCGATCGACACGGTGCTCTACTTCAAGGTGGTCGACTCGGTCCGGGCGACCTACGAGATCTCCAGCTTCCTCCAGGCCATCGAACAGCTGACCGTCACCACGCTGCGTAACGTGATCGGCTCGTTGGACCTGGAGCGTGCGCTGACCAGCCGGGACGAGATCAACCGGCACCTCTCCGGCGTGCTGGACGAGACCACCGGCCGATGGGGCATCAAGGTGACCCGGGTCGAGATCAAGGCGATCGAGCCGCCGGCCAGCATCCGTGACTCGATGGAGAAGCAGATGCGCGCCGAGCGGGACCGCCGCGCGGCGATCCTCACCGCCGAGGGTCACAAGCAGTCGGTGATCCTCACCGCCGAGGGTGACAAGCAGTCCGCGGTGCTGCGGGCCGACGGTGACCGGCAGGCCCGGATCCTGCAGGCCGAGGGTCAGGCGAAGGCGATCCGGACGGTCTTCGACGCGATCCACCAGGCGAACCCGAGCCAGAAGGTGCTCGCCTACCAATACCTGCAAGCCCTGCCGCAGATCGCGCAGGGCAGCGCCAACAAGGTCTGGATTATCCCGGCCGAGCTGACCAAGGCCCTGGAGGGGATGGGTGGCGCGCTCGGCGGGTTGAGCCAGATGGTGGGGGATCTGCCCGCGCCGGAGGCGGCCGAGCACGCGAGCCAGGTCGAGCGGGAGGCCGCGGAGGCGGCGCAGGCCGCGGCGGACGCCGCCCAGCAGATCCACGACGAGGTACGCGTCGCCGAGGCGCAGGCCGCCGGTGGCAACAAGCCGCAGGGGCTGCCCGCGCCGGAGCCGGTGTCCTCGGCCAGCCTGACCGAGGACCCGGCCGACCAGCGCGAGCGCGGCTGATCCAGGACGCCGGCCGCCCGGCCGGATAAATGCGAGAAAGGCTCATGGGGCGCTCCGACGCCTGCCACGATCGGTCCTAGGACGGGTGGTGACCAGGCAATCGGGGCGCCCCGGCGCGTTCCGCACCACTCGCGGACGAGCGAGGTGACGCATGAAGGATCCGGCGAATCGGATGTGGTCCTCGGCCCCGGTGCCCGGCGCGCACGACCCGGTCGCACCGCTGGGGTCCCGCAGCACCGGTGGCGGGTTCAGCGTACTGCCGTTCGTCGGTGAGCCGACCCCGGCCGGCCCGGCCACGAACGCCAGCTGGGCCTGGTCGGTGCGTCGGTTCGCGCGGGCGGCCGTGTGGCTGCTGCCCGCGTACGCCATCCTCTATGGCGCGGTGGCGATGGCCAGTGACGGCGGGGTGGGTAACGACCCCTATCCGGCCGACGGCCGGGCGGTGTACCTGATCGGTTGGGTGGCCGCGGTCTGGCTCGGCCTGCTCGCGCTGCTGGCGCTCACCGGGCTGCTGGCCGCGACCCGCAGCCGCCGGGTGGCCGCCGCCGGGCTGCTGGTCAGCATCGCCGGCACCGTGCTGCTGCTGCCCTTCGCCGGGCTCGCCGAGCAGACGCCGGTCTTCGGGACCACCGCGCGGTCGCTGGTCCTGATCGGCGCGACGTTCTACAGCGTGGGCTGGTTCCTGACCGGGTGGGCGGTGGCCCGCTCGGGCATGTTCAGTCTCGGCGACGGCATCATGCTGATCATCGCCGCGCCCCTTCTCGGCCTGGGGGGCGCCCTGATCGGTTCGCTCCAGACGTTCGGCGCGATCTTCGTGCTGATCGCCGGCATCGGCATCGGCTACCGTTCCGGTCGCCTGATGCCCCGGGAAACCGCCCGCGACGCGGCCAGCGCCAGTCTCTCCACCCCGGCCCCGCCACCCACCGCCCCGGGAGGTCCCGTTTCCGCCGCCTGAGTCGTCGCGAGAAAAGCCGACGGGCGTCAACCCGGCCATGGCAAAAGCCGGCGGTGGCGTCAACTCGACCCCTGCGGAAAACCGGCGGCGGTGTCCACCTGGTCTCGGCGAAAAGCCGCTGGCGGCGTCAACCCGGCGGAATGACCGAGTCCATGGAACTGCGCCCGCGGGAATGGTGGTTCTCCGAACTGTCGGATCCTTGACCTCCGTGCCGACGGGCGCGAATCGCGGCCTGTCTCTGTCGACGTCGTTACCGCTACTCGTCGACACCGCCGCGGCGGTCGGTGGGTTCAAGACGGTCGACGCCATCGACGTGCGGAGACGCTGGAGGGGGCTCCGCCGCTGGTGAGGGCGTGGGTCGACGGGCCCGGGTCGCACCGGGGTGGCAGCCGAACGCCGGTCCACTCGCCGTGACGTCGACTCCCCCGGGCGGGGCTCCACCCCGGGCCCAGGGGTGCGGTCCCGGAAAGCACACAGCCCATGACGCCCCATCCCAACGGCGCGGGACGGGTCCGTTTGGTCATTGTCGAGGGACGCAACGTGGAGGTGACCCGTCGATGGACCGTGCCACCATTGGTGCTCCATTCCCGCCGATGTCGACATTCATGGAGCAATATCGTGGCTGCGCTTCCCCGATTGACCATACTGCTCTGCGATAGTGATGACGCCGCCGCGGGGCGGCTCTACCAGGAACTGACCTCCAGCCCGTTGGTGGAGCGGGTGATGGCGGTCGGAAGTCTCGCCGACGCCGTTCGGGAGGCGGGCGCGGGCACATTCGACGTGATCGTCGTCGATCCGCTCAGCACCGATCTGGCGCAGGCCGGCAGGTTCGCGCTGTCCCAGTCGGGCGAGGGGGCCGCCGTGGTGCTCTACGTCGACCTGGCGCGAGTGGAGGAACATGCGGTGGCGTTCTACCACGGTGACCGGAGCCGTTTGCGGGACGCGTTCACGCTCGACAAGCGGACGCCGCCGGAGATGCTGGCGGCGGAGGCCGACGTGGTGCTGACCAACTGCCAGGCGTTCCGGCTGCTCGCCAGCAGCAGGTCCAAGGCGGATCGGCTCCTCGACGAGGTGCGCGACCGGGCGACCACGAGCGGCGACGACGAGTTGGAACGGCTGGTCGACGACGTCGATCAGGCACGGATCCTGGAACACGTGCGGCCCGACTCGGGTCTGGTGCGGCCGAAGGTCGCGAGCAACACCGTCTTCCTGTCGTACCGGTTCAAGGAGGAGGACGGGTTCGTCCGGGGCCTCAGCGGGTTGTTGGAGGACAACGGTTTCACCGTGATCACCGGCCGGGCCGCGGACGGGTACGTGGGAATGGCGGTTCTGAACAGAATTCGGGAGTGCGAGTTCTTCGTCTCGTTAATGACCCGGTCCCGGCAATTCGCCGAGCCCGGAGAGAAGTTCGCGACCAGCGCCTGGTTGATCGAAGAGAAAGGTGCCGCCCTCGCGTTCAGCAAGTACATGGTGCTGCTGGTGGAGGAGGGGGTCGACGACATCGGCGGGCTGCACGGCGACTGGCAGCGGCACGAGTTCACCCCTCCCACGTTCACCACGGCGGCTCGGGCCGCGGTGCAGCAGTTGCGCAACCGCAGCGGTCGGCCGAACTGAGCTCAGCCCGGTGATATGCACTCTGCTGGCGCAGGGATAGCCGTTCGGCTCGGATAAAGCGGGCTGACGGCCGGTGGCGTTTGGCTTTTCGGTCTGCTAGTCCTGGCAAAAGGGATGCGGTGCTTACAGATCGTGAAACAACCCGGGCGCATCGGAGCCATTGTCCTGCGTCATTGCCCTACTATCAGGCCGACGGTAACTCTGACTTCGTCGGAGGACGTTGTGGCAGAGACGATCGGCGAGGCGGGCACGGGTGGCATCCTGCGAGCGCAATCAGGTCCGACGGGTGACGCGACCCGGTGCCGGTCACCGCACTTCGAGTGTGAGCGACATCGCCGCGCCGCGCTGGCGGCCATCCACGCCGGTCAGCTGCCCCTCAAGTTCGCGTACGCCGGAAGTGCCGCCCACACCCACGACGCCTACGCCCGCACCGACGACTACCTGAGCATGCTGGCCTCCGCGCGCCACGAAGCCGAAGCCCTGCTGGCCGCTCGGACGCTGACGGCCGGGGCGCTGGCCGTCGCGGAGATCGGCCCGGGCAACGGCAAACGCAGCAGCGCCTTCCTCAACCGGCTGACCAGCCTTGGCCACCCCTGTCGGCGTTACCTCGCGTTGGACTT
The DNA here is from genome assembly GCF_040648675.1 of Micromonospora sp. NPDC049101. Classification (NCBI taxonomy): domain Bacteria; kingdom Bacillati; phylum Actinomycetota; class Actinomycetes; order Micromonosporales; family Micromonosporaceae; genus Micromonospora; species Micromonospora sp. NPDC049101. The sequence continues at coordinate 45,925 of NZ_JBEZED010000032.1, forward strand.
CAGCGCCACCCTGCTCGCCATCGCCTGTCACCGGTTGGCCCACTTCGCGGGTGGCCAGATGAGCGTTGACTCTCACGTGTGGGACATCGAGGCCGGCTCCTCCGAGGGGGTCGAGCGGTGGCGGCCCGGGCCCGACCCGGTGGTCGCCTGCCTGCTCGGGCACACCCTCGGCAACCTGGAATGCCCGACCGCCGCCCTGGCCAACATCCGGGCCTCACTGCGTCCGCGCGACGTGCTCGTGCTGAGTGTGGTGGTGGGCCGGCCGGACGAGCCGGCGGACACGGTGTTGGCACCGTACCGGTGCTCGGAGTTCCGTGGCGCGGCCCTGGAGCCGCTGCTCGCCGCCGGCCTGTCCGAGGCCGACCTGGATTTCGTGCTGCGCTGGCGGGACGCGACGGTGACCGGCGAGGCGGTGTTGCGCCGACCGGGTGTCCTGGATGGCACACGGCTGCCGGCGGGCCACCGCATCCGCTGCTTCCAGTCCCGCAGGTTCAGCTATCCCGACGTCATTGCCGCCGTCCGGGACGCAGGTTGGCGCATCCGGCACGCCGAGTTGGCGCCCGGAAGCCACCATTTGGTGATCACGGCGTCGCGAGGGTGAGGGAGTGGCGGACATGACCGAGCGAAAGGGGGCGCCTGAGAGGGTCACGCCCGCCGACCTGATCGACCGGGCGCGTCGGGCCAGCCTCTTCTATCGGGCCTCCTACGAGGGGACCGACCCCAACTGCGTGCGGCTACCCGGCGCGGCGATGGACGAGTTGGTGCAGGGGCTGGTCGCCGGGGTGCACGACGAGCTGTGCCAGATCGTCCCGTACACCACTGCCGGTCGGCCCGCCGATCCGTTCTCCCGGGCGTTGTTCCGCCAACTGGCGCGACGCGCGACGGTACGCCGCATGTACCTCGTGCCAGGCGAGGACGTGGGCTCGGGGGAGGTCGACAGACAGTTGGCGGAGGACCGTGCGCACGATCTGGACGCGGTGATGGTGCCCGTGTTCATCGCCGGCGAACGTCCCCTGGTGCCGATGACCGACATGTGGCTGATCGACGGTCAGGTGGTGGTCCGGCAGGAGGTGGGCGGGGACGGCCTCGCGTCCTGGGTGGTCAGTGGCCACTCCGAGGAGGTGACTCGGGCCCGCCTGCTCTGGGACAGCCTGATGAGCCGGTCGTGCCTGCCCGACCGGGGCCGGCCGCGCCGGCCCGGCCCGGAGCTGACCCGCTGGCTGCTCCAGTCGGCCAACATGCTGTACGCGATGGCGCCGATGTCCTGCGGGCCGTCGCACCTGGACCGGAGCAGTTGCTCCTGGTACCACCAGTCGTGGCAGTACCTGCGCCTGTTCGACATGGTCAGCAGCCCGCAGTGGCACGCGGAGTTCTACGCCGGGCAGTTGGCCGAGGCGATCCGCCGGGGCGCGCGCCGGGTGTTGATCAGCGGCACGGCCGACTACACCATCCTCGCCTTCCTCCTGGAGGCGGTGCGGTCGGCGCTCGGGGGCATTCCCGCCGACCTGGACGTGCACGTGCTCGACATGTGTCAGACGCCACTGCTGGCCTGCGACTGGTACGCCAGGCAGATCGGCGCCCGGGTCGAGGTGCACCAGGCCGACGTGACCTGTCCCGACGCGGTCGCGCAGCTCGTCGAGGGCGGCCGGTTCGACCTGGTGTTGGCCGACGCGTTCCTGACCCGGTTCAACCGCGCCTCGGCGGACGCGGTGATCGGCAGCTGGTCCGCGCTGCTGAATCCGGGCGGTTCGGTGATCACCACCGTCCGGCTGCATCCGGGCAACGAGTGGCCGAAGGACGACGAGGAGCAGGACGACCGCCACCGGGTGTCGGATCTCGTGGACGATTTCGAGCTGCGGTTCCGGGAGCGGGCCGCCGGTTGGCGTGGGCTGCTCTCGGTGGAGCTGGACGAGCTTGCCGACGCCGCCCGCCGGTACGCGACGCGGATGGCCAGCCACGATCTCGGTGACGCCGACGAGGTGCGGGCGGCGTTCGACCGGGGTGGCTTCCACGTGTCCGATTCGGACGTGAAGTCCGTCCACGGGGAGCTGGTCCGGACCCAGTACCTCCAACTGCGCGTGGACCTGCCCTGCGACAGCGGGAGGACTGGCGGTTAGCATTTACCTGTCGTGGTGACTTGGTGGACCCACGGTGATCGCCGAAGGGGGGGGGTCGGTGCCCGACTATTCACCCTGGTTGGCCGTCAAGGCGCTCGGCCCCAAGCCGGTCGCGTACGAGTTGCTCACCGCGGCCCACAAGGATCTCACCGCCCAGACCGCCATGCTCGACGAGCGGCCCGCCGCGCTGCGGGTCGTCAGCGCGACGGCGGAGTTCCGCGACAGCGTGGGGCACGAGCTGGTCGTCCGGGTGGAGGCGATGGGGCACACCGCCGAGGTGCGGCTCTCCGAGCACGTCGTCCGGACCACGACCGAGGGGGACGGGGCCCACGCGGTCACGCCGTTGGTGCTTGTCGCGTACGCCCTGCAGAAGGATCCGTTCGGTCTCCGCTGGCAGCCGCGGCGGGTCGGGCACGCCGAGCCGCCCTCGGCCGAGGCGATGGAGTACTACGCCCGGCTGGACCGGCTGACCGAGGCCTCCACCCAGGTGGAACGGCAGCTGGAGGCTGGCCGGGACGTGCTGGTGATCGGTGAGCACGGCTGCGGGAAGTCGGCGCTGGTGGCCAACATCGCCGACAAGCGGCGCGCCGACGACGGTGTCGTGTGGCTCAATCTCGCCGATCCGGCGGACGGTCCAGAGTCGATCGTGCTGGCCCTGCTGGAGCAGGAGCGGAGTCGCTCCGGCCGTTACCTGGTCGTCCTGGAGAACCTGCACGCGAATCCGCTGGTGCTCAACGAGTTGTTCGACTGTGTGACCCGGCTGCGCTCGGACTTCGGCCTCGAGGTGCAGGTGCTCGCGACGAGCTACAAGGTGGCGGGCCCCACCCTCGCCGGTGGCGAACCCACTCGTGAGCTGCGACAGGTTCTCGCCGAGGGCCGGCCGCTGGTCACCCAACTGCTTGTCGACAGTGGCATCGACGAGGCGCACTGGCAGACGATCCGGCGACTGGCACAGGATGACGTGCACATCGCCCTGACGGCGATCCACCTCTACGGGCGGCACGGCACCGTGCCCACCGAGGCGGACCTGGAGGCGTATTACACCCGGCAGGTGACGAGCGACGACCAGCGTGAGGTGCTCTACCGGGTGGCCTGCCTGGGCGTGTTGGAGCTGCAGATGGCCACCCGGGAGGCGGGTCCGTTGCGGCAGGCGCTCGTGCGGTTGCGCGACGACGGCCTCATCTACCAGATCGACGGCGCCTACCTGATCGGCTCCCGCCGTCGGGCGCAACTGGTGATGAACCACGCCCGTCGGCACTGGGACGCGGATCGCCGGTGGAAGAGCCCGGAGCGCAACGTGTGGCTGCATCTGCAGCGCGGCGGGGAGCGCCTGATGAAGGCGACGCTGAGCCGGCTCGACCAGTTGGTCCCGCCGGACGCGGCGCGGACCGACACCCTGCACCTGCTCAGCACCTGGGAGACGCTGATCCGGCTCGGCAGGACGATGCGCAAGCGCAGCGGCGACGACAGGTCCTGGAAGGACAATTCCGGTGCCGCCGTCTTCGCCGCGAGCGCGCTGAACCAGCTCAACCACGTCGACTCCTGGTGGGAGATCGCCGGCGTGGTACGGCCGCGGTGGAGCTACGAGGCGCCCGGCTGCAAGCTGCCCGTGCCGGTGGGTGGTGTGACCGCCGACTACGAGGATTTCGAGGAGATCCAGCAGTCGATGGCCACGGAGGACGCCCTCCTCGGCGCGGCACCGCACCTGGCCGGCCTGCGCGCCGAGGAGTTGGACACCGACCAGATGTACCGCAACTGGGTGCTCGGTCTCCTGCTCGGCTTCGAGGGTTCCGCGCCCGCCGTCCACCAGGACCAGAAACGCATCGACCTCCTCATCGGGGTGGCCCGCGAGGCCCAGCACGAGGACGGCTACTTCTACCCGGCGCGGGTGCCGTGGGTGACCGCGCGGGTGGTCCTCGGTCTCACTCAGGCCAACCTGCGCATGGACCACCCGGTGGTCCGGGACGCCTGCAACTGGCTCCTGCGGCAGGTGTCCGCGGGCGGGCCGTTCGACAACTGGTGGCGCAGCGGCACCGGCACGTGGAACCGCGACGAGGCCACCACCGCCATGTGCCTCAGTGCGCTGGTGCGCGCCGGAGTGTCGCCGACGCGGCCGGAGGTGGAGACCGCGCACGCCTGGCTGATGGGGCGCGAGAGGGAGTGGACCACCCCGGGGCGGGAGATCGACATGGCGCAGGCGCTGGAGGCGACGCTGCTCTGCACCGGGGCCGCCAACGGCACCCAGGAACACCTCCGGGCGCTGTTCCAGCGGATCGCCACCGAGAAGAACCCGACGCTGCTGTCCACCGCGCCCGAGGAGCGACTGCGCATTCCGTTCGTGGCAGCCCAACTCGCCGACATCGTGTGGCGGATCGTGCAGTTGGAGAGCCTGAAACTGTTCGGTCACGTCATCAACCAGGGTCGGCCCGAGCCGTCCGAGCCGTCGGAGGTGGCCGTGGCGCCGCAGACCGTCACGTCGTCCGCCAACGGGGCGTCCCTGTCCCGGCGCAATCTGCGTGCCTGGCAGCGGGGGTGCGAGCAGATCGAGGGGACGATCCGCGAACGGATCGCCAAGCGCGACGGGCCGATGCGGACGCCGGCGGTGGAAAAGGTGATCAATGAACAGCTGGACTACCGAGCCCAGCTCACGGAGCTGACCAGCCTCCTGGACGAGCATGCCGATCGAGAGCTGCTGGAGCGGATCGACGCGCTCGGGCGCCGGGTCTGCGGCGTCGCCTGGCCGGACCTGCCGTGGCCGGACGCGGGATCGGAGGCAGGCTCGTGAGCATCGCGGTGCCCGCGCCGTCGACGCTGAACTTCCTGGCCGGGCTCTTCGCCGGAGCCGGGATCAACATGCTCACGTCCGTCTCCACCGGCCCGGCGGGCACGGATGTCTCCACCGGCAAGATCGCGCTGGATTCGGCGCTCTGGGTGGTCGCCGCCGGTTTCCTGACCTGGGCGGCGCACCTGTTCCAGGCGGCCGAACGGGACGCCGACCTCTACATCGACCGTGACTTCAGCGAGCCCGAGAAGCAGGAGATCCGGCAGGAGTACCTGCGCCGGGCGTTGCGGCGCGCCCGGCTGCCGTTGGTGATGACGGTTCTGGCGCTGGTGTGCGCCGTGCTCCTGTTGCCCGGTTTCATCCGCTGGAGCGGCGTACTGAGTGGTTGACGGCCGGGCCGCCGCCCCGGTTGTCGGTGAATTGCCTGACAATTGCCGCCCAGGCTGGCCGATTTCCCCACTTCGTGGCAATCCTGGGGAGCATGGCCGCCTCCCGCTCGCCGCTGTCGCGGCTGTTCACCGTGCTGCTCGCCGGCGTGTTGGCCGGGCTTGCCCTGGCAGTCGCCGCGCTGCCGGGCAACCTGCTGCTCGGGCTCACCGCCCGCTCCGCGCTCGGGTCGTACGCCGCGTTGCCGGCCTCGCTGAAGACCCCGGCCACTCCGCAGCGCTCCTACCTCTACGCCAACGACGGCAAGACGCTGATCACCACGTTCTACGACGTGAACCGTACCGACGTGCCGTTGTCGGAGATCGCCCCGGTGATGCGGCAGGCGATCGTGGCGGCCGAGGACCGGCGCTTCTACGACCACGGTGGGGCGGACCTGCGCGGCCTCGCCCGAGCCGTGGTCGCCAACGTCAAGGGCGGCGGCACCGAGCAGGGCGGCTCGACGCTGACCATGCAGTACGTCCGTAACGTCCTCAAGACCGACCCCACCCGCACCGCCGAGGAACGCGCCGCCGCCACCGACCCCACCGTCGGGCGCAAGATCCAGGAGATCCGGTACGCGAGTGCCCTGGACAAGAACCTCGGCAAGGACGAGATCCTCGACCGGTACCTGAACATCGCCTACTTCGGTTCCGGCGCGTACGGGGTCGCGGCGGCCAGCCAGCGTTACTTCGGCAAGCCTCCGGCGCAGTTGACCCTCGCCGAGTCGGCCCTGCTCGCCGGCCTGGTGCAGTCCCCGGACGCGTACAGCCCGATCGACGGGAACAAGAACGACGCGCTGGCCCGCCGGTCGTACGTGCTGGACTCGATGGTCGCCACCGGCGCGATCACCGCCGCGCAGGCCGCCCAGGCCAAGACGGAACCGCTGGCCCTGCACCCCACCGCCCAGCCCAACGGCTGCACCGCCGTGTCCCAGGGGCACGACGACTGGGGTTACTTCTGCGACTACCTGCGGCGCTGGTGGGTCGCCCAGCCGGCGTTCGGGGCCACCGTCGCGGAGCGCGAGCAGGCCCTGCGCTCGGGTGGCTACACCGTGGTCACCTCGTTGGACCCGAAGATCCAGGCCACCGCACAGCAGCAGGCCACCAAGGTCTACGGGTACGGCAGCAAGCACGCCCTGCCGATCGCGGCGGTGCAGCCGGGCACCGGGCAGGTGTTGGCGATGGCGGTCAATCGGCACTACAGCCTGGCCGACAATCCGGCCGGGCAGCCGAACTATCCGAACACCGTGAACCCGTTGATCTCCGGCGGGGCCAGCGTCGACGGGTACCAGGCCGGTTCCACCTTCAAGCTGTTCACCATGCTCGCCGCGCTGGAGTCGGGCCGTACCCTCTCCACCGGCTTCGACGCGCCCGCCAAGCTTCCCACCCGCTACGCCGCCGAGGGGCCGGGCAGCTGCGACGGCCACTGGTGCCCGGCGAACGCCAACCCGGACTGGATGGACGGGTACCGGATGATGTGGGACGGCTTCGGCCGCTCGGTGAACACCTACTTCGTCTGGTTGGCCGAGCAGGTCGGGCAGGACAAGGTGGTCGAGATGGCGCAGCGGCTCGGCATCACCTTCCGCGCCGACTCGGACGCCGCCTTCGCGAAGAACAACTCCGCGAACTGGGGTTCGTTCACCCTCGGCGTGGCCGCCACCACCCCGCTCGACCTGGCCAACGCGTACGCCACGGTGGCCGCCGAGGGCACCTACTGCACGCCGGTGCCGGTGCGCTCGGTGACCGCCGCGAACGGCGAGAAGGTGCCGGTCGGGCAGCCGTCCTGCAAGCGGGTCCTCGACCCGGACGTCGCCCGTGCCGCGACCGACGCCGCGCGCTGCCCGGTGGGCCAGCAGTCGGCGTTCGGGCAGTGCAACGGTGGCACCGCCACCGGTGTGAACGACATCCTCGACGGCCGGCCGGTGGCCGGTAAGACGGGTAGCTCGGAGCAGAACTCCACCGAGACGTTCGTCGGCTTCACCCCGCAGGTCGCGGTGGCCGGCATCGCCGCCAACCCGGACGATCCGGCCGACGCGGTGGGTTCGGCGGTGCAGAGCAAGGTGATCGACGCGGTTGCCCGGGTGATCGCCACCGCCGTCAAGGGCCAGCCGGAGAAGGCGTTCGCCGCACCCAGCCACGAGTTGGCCGGCGACCCCCGGCGCCCGGTAGAGCGCCCGACGGTCCCGCAGAGCCCGCAAAACCAGAACGACAACCGCCTCTCGCCGCTGGACCGCTGGCTGAACCGGCGAGGCTAACCGCCTGGCCCGTCGATCATGGACTTGTGGTGCCCGTTATGCGGCTGCTCGCGGCTTCCATCCACCACCACAACTCCATGATCGACGGCGCCGGGGCGGGGTCAGCCCTTGCGGCGGCGGGGACGGTAGCTCGCCAGGGTCGACGGGAGGCCGCGGCGGATGATGCCGGCCCAGTCGGTGTCGCCGCGCAGCACCGCCGCCGCGGTGTTGCGGGCCTGTTCGACGGTGAAGTGCGGCGGCAGCATCAGCTCGGCCGGGTCGACCAAGGCGTTGATGACCACCGGTCGGTCGGCGGCGAACGCCCGCTCCCAGACGCCGGGCACCTGCTCGGGCGAGTCGACCAGCTCACCGTGCAGCCCGAGCACCTCCGCCCACTGGTGGTAGGCGATGTCCGGCAACTGCTGGCTGTCCGGGAACATCGGCGTCCCCTCGCTGGAACGTTGCTCCCAGCTTACGAACGCCAGATCCCGGTTGTTCAACACCAGCACCACGAACCGGGGGTCGGCCCAACCGCGCCAGTACTTCGCCACGGTGATCAGCTCGTTGACGCCGTTCATCTGCATGGCGCCGTCGCCGATCAGCGCGACGAGCGGTCGGTCCGGGTGGGCGAACTTGGCGCTCAGCGCGTACGGCATGGCACCGCCCATGGACAGCAGGGTGCCGGACAGGCTGGCGAGCATCCCGGGGCGGACCTGGAGGTGGCGGGCGTACCAGGCGGTGGTGGTGCCGCAGTCGACGGCGAGCAGCACGTCGTCGGGCAGGCGCTCGTTGAGGGTGTGGAAGAGCAGTTGTGGGTTGACCGGGTCGGCGGTCTGCTCGGCCAGGTCGCGTTGCACCCGACGCCACGCCGAGGTGGCCTCGGCGATCTCCGCCCGCCAGGCGGTCGGCCCGGGGCCGGGGCCCAGCTCGTTCAGCAACGCCCGCAACGTGGGGCGGGCGTCCCCGGTCAGGTTCACCTCGGTCGGGTACCGCAGCCCGAGCTGCGTGCCGTCCAGGTCGATCTGCACCGCGCGGGCCTGCCCGGGTGGGGGATAGAACTCCGAGTACGGCATGTTGCTGCCCACGATCAGCAGCCTGTCGCAGCCGGTCATCAACTGCCAGCTGGGCCGGGTGCCGAGCAGCCCGATCGCCCCGGTGACCCATGGTTCGCGGTGGTCGACGACTGTGAAGCCGAGCAGGGCGGTGGCCACCCCGGCGCCGAGTCGATGGGCGATCTCGCGGACCTCCTCCTGCGCGCCCAGCGCACCCTGCCCGACCAGCATGGCCACCCGCTTGCCACCGCTGAGCACCTCGGCGGCCCGCCGCAGGTCGGCCGCCGGCGGCACGGTGGGAGTGCTGCTCGGCACGTTGCTGGTCTGGTAGTACCCGTGCGCGTGGGGCGGGTCCGGGATGGCCGGCTCGTCCTGGATGTCCAGGGGCAGGATCAGGGCGGTGACGGTACGCCGGGCCAACGCGGTGCGACACGCGCGGTCGACCAGGTGGCGTACCTGCGCCGGGTGGTCGAGTTGGGCGAGGAACGCCGCCGCCACGTCCTTGTAGAGGGCGAGCAGGTCGACCTCCTGGTAGTAGCCGCCGCCCTCGGCGGTGGTCGCGGTGTGCCCGACCAGGGCGATCACCGGCTGGTGGTCGAGCTTGGCGTCGTACAGGCCGTTGAGCAGGTGGATCGCGCCCGGCCCGCTGGTCACCAGCGCGCAGCCCAGCGGCCCGCCGCCGTACTTGACGTGCGCCGACGCGGCGAAGCCCGCGGTCTCCTCGTGGCGTACCTGGATGAACTGGGTGCGCCCGTTGGTGCGTTGCAGCGCGGACGTGAGGCCGTTGATGCCGTCTCCGGGGTAGCCGAAGTAGCGGTGCACGCCCCAGCTCAACAGTCGCGACACGATGTGGTCCGCGACGGTGGGGTGCCGGGGGAGAGCGCCGGCCTCGCCCGCTCCGGTGTGGTCTGCGCTCACCTGGGTGGTCCTTCCCGTCGGGTCCGGTAGTCCACCGTCGTTCCCCTTCTCCTTCGGACAAAACACCCCACGGGTGGGCATCGGTGGGCGAGGTGCGCCGTCCGGCAGAATCGTCGGGTGCCCGTCCACGAGATCACCGACCCTGACGACGACCGCATCGCCGACTACCGCGCGCTCACCGACGTCGAGCTGCGCACCCGCTGGGAGCCGCCGCACGGCCTGTTCATCGCCGAGGGTGAGCTGGTGCTGCGCCGGGCGCTGCGGGCCGGCTACCCGGCCCGGTCGTACCTGGTCGACGCCAAGCGCATCAACCAGCTCGCCGACCTGGACACCGGGGACGCGCCGGTGTACGCCGCGACGCAGGACGTGCTGCAACGGGCCACCGGTTTCCACGTACACCGGGGGGTGCTGGCGTCGTTCCACCGCCGGCCGCTGCCGACGGCGGCCGAGGTGCTCGCCGCCGCGCGCCGGGTGGTGATCCTGGAGGACATCAACAACCACACCAATCTCGGTGCGATCTTCCGGGGCGCCGCCGCGCTCGGCATCGACGGAGTGTTGTTGTCGCCGACCTGCGCCGACCCGCTCTACCGGCGCAGCGTCCGGGTCAGCATGGGTGAGGTCTTCGCGGTGCCGTACGCGAAGTTCAGCCGCTGGCCGGCGGGTCTGGAGGAGGTGCGGGAGGCCGGCTTCACGGTGCTGGCGTTGACCCCGGCGGCGGACGCGTTGCCGATGCAGCGGCTCTCCCCGGACCAGCGGGCGCGGGCGGCGTTGCTGTTCGGTGCCGAGGGCCCCGGGTTGACCGGAGCCGCGCAGAGCGCCAGTGACGTACGGGTGCGGCTCCCGATGCGCCGCGGAGTGGATTCGTTGAACGTCGCCGCCGCCGCGGCTGTCGCCTTCTGGGAGTTGAGCCGCGACGATCCGGGGTTCGACGGAGAGTAGATCGCTTCAGCTTGCATGCCCATGCGGTCTGTTGCATAATTTTCCCCGTGTCCAAGGTTCTCACCTCCCTGCCCTCCGGCGAACGTGTCGGCATCGCCTTCTCCGGCGGCCTCGACACCTCGGTCGCGGTCGCGTGGATGCGCGACAAGGGCGCCGTCCCCTGCGCCTACACCGCCGACATCGGCCAGTACGACGAGCCCGACATCGGCTCGGTGCCCGGCCGCGCCCTCAGCTACGGCGCCGAGCTCGCCCGAGTCGTCGACTGCCGTGCCGCCCTCGTCGAGGAGGGCCTGGCGGCGTTGACCTGCGGGGCGTTCCACATCCGCTCGGGCGGACGGGCGTACTTCAACACCACGCCGCTCGGCCGGGCCGTGACCGGGACCCTGCTGGTGCGGGCGATGATCTCCGACGATGTCCAGATCTGGGGCGACGGCTCCACCTTCAAGGGCAACGACATCGAGCGGTTCTACCGGTACGGCCTGCTGGCCAACCCGATGCTGCGCATCTACAAGCCGTGGCTCGACACCGACTTCGTCACCGAACTGGGTGGGCGCAAGGAGATGTCGGAGTGGCTGCTCGAACGCGGGCTGCCCTACCGGGACAGCACCGAGAAGGCGTACTCCACCGACGCCAACATCTGGGGCGCCACGCACGAGGCGAAGACCCTGGAACACCTCGACACCGGCATCGAGACGGTCAGCCCGATCATGGGCGTCCGGTTCTGGGACCCGGCGGTGGAGATCCCGACCGAGGACGTCACGATCGGCTTCGACCAGGGTCGCCCGGTGACGATCAACGGCAAGGAGTTCGGCAGCCCCGTCGACCTGGTGCTGGAGGCCAACGCGATCGGCGGCCGGCACGGCCTCGGCATGTCCGACCAGATCGAGAACCGGATCATCGAGGCCAAGAGCCGCGGCATCTACGAGGCGCCCGGAATGGCGCTGCTGCACTACGCGTACGAGCGGTTGGTCAACGCCATCCACAACGAGGACACCCTGGCCAACTACCACAACGAGGGTCGCCGCCTCGGTCGGCTGATGTACGAGGGTCGCTGGCTGGACCCGCAGGCACTGATGCTGCGCGAGTCGTTGCAGCGCTGGGTCGGCACGGCGGTCACCGGCGAGGTGACGCTGCGGCTGCGCCGGGGCGAGGACTACTCGATCCTCGACACCACCGGCCCGGCCTTCAGCTACCACCCCGACAAGCTGTCGATGGAGCGTACCGAGGACTCGGCGTTCGGCCCGTCGGACCGGATCGGCCAGCTCACCATGCGCAACCTGGACATCGCCGACTCGCGGGCGAAGCTGGAGCAGTACGCCAACCTCGGCATGGTCGGCGGGGCGAGCCCGCAGCGGATGGTCGGTGCCGCGCAGGCGGCCTCCACCGGCCTGATCGGCGCGATGCCGCAGGGCGGCGCGGAGGCGATCGCCTCCCGGGGTGTCTCCTCCGGCGACGACGAGGCGCTCGACCGGGCCGCGATGGAGTTCGGCGTCGACTGAGCGACCCCCATGGCCCCTCCGTGACGTCGCCCGGCGAATGTCGAGAACCGGCGTCACGGAGGGTAGCGTGTCGGCCGTGTTCCCTACCGTGCGTGAGGTCCTCGCCCTGGGCCCGGTCCGCCACGGCGCACCGCGCGTGGTCGCCGGGGACGCCGGGCTGGACCAGCCGGTCCGCTGGGTGCACGTCGCCGAGGTGCCGGACATCGCCACCCTGCTCGGTGGCGGCGAGTTGGTGCTCACCACCGGCATCGGTCTACCCGGCGACGACGCGGGGCTCCGCGCGTTCATCGGGGACCTGGCCGACGTCGGTGTCTCCGGGCTCGTCGTCGAGTTGGGCCGCCGCTACGTCAGCGGCGTACCCCGGGTGATGGTCGCCGCCGCCGAGCGGCGCGGCCTGCCCCTGGTGGAGCTGCGCCGCGCCACCCCGTTCGTGCGGATCACCGAGGCGGTGCACGCGCTGATCGTCGACGCGCAGCTCACCGAGCTGCGCGCCACCGAGGAGATCCACCAACGCTTCAACGACCTGTCCGTCGAGGGCGGCGACGCCGCCGAGGTGATCCGGCAGGCCGCCGAGCTGTCCGGCTGCCCGGTGGTGTTGGAGAACCTGTCCCGCCAGGTGCTCGGGTACGACCCGGCGGGCGAGAGCGCCGAGCTGCTGCTCGACGGCTGGGAGCAGCACTCCCGGCGGGTCCGGCCGACCGGGCGCACCGCGTACGACCCGGACAACGGGTGGCTGGTCACCGCCGTGGGCGCGCGGGGGCAGGACTGGGGGCGACTGTTGCTGCGCTGGCCGGCCAGCGGCGACGTGCCCAGCGCCCAGCCCAGCGGGCCGACCGCCGGCCCGCCCACCCGGTTGACGATCCTGATCGAGCGGGCCGCGTCCACCCTCGCGCTGGGCCGACTGATCCGCCGCGACGCCGAAGGGCTGGAACGGCAGATCCACCGCACCCTGCTCACCGCACTCCTCGACCACTCCCGACCGGTGGACGAGGTCGCCTTGCGGGCGAAGGCGCTCGGCGTGGTGCTCGACCGTCGGCACCTGGTCGGCGTGATGGTCCGACACCGGGCTGAGGACCCGGTCGGGGAGACCGGCCCGGAGGCCGCTCAGGCCCGGCTGCGGGACCTGTCCGAGGCCGTCGGCCAGGCGCTGCGCGAGGCGAAGCTGACCGCGCTGACCAGCGCTGTCGACGACAACTCGGTGGGTGCGCTGCTGGCCCTGACCGACCCGGCCGCCGAGGACCGCGCGCTGTCCGCGTTCGCCAGCGCTCTTCGTCGGGTACGCCTCGACGCCGGCACCGGCCGACCGGGGCTCGGTGTCGAACCGGCTCGGGCCACCCCCGGCTCCGATGCGTCCCGCTCCGCGTCCGGCGCGGAGTCCTCCCGCGCGGCTCCCGGTGCCGATCCGTCCCGCCCGGCGTTCGGGGTGGAGGCCGTGCGGGTGGGTGTCGAGAGGGCCCGGGGTGTTGGCCCTGGTGCGGTGATCGTGGCCGCCGGATCGGGGGTGGGCACGTTGCGGGAGGCCCGCCGGTCGCTTGTCGAGGCGCGGCAGATCGCCGAGGCGGCCACCCGGGACCGGCGTGACCTGGCGGTATTCCGGCTGCCCCACGTCGGTCTGGCCGGCCTGCTGCACCTGCTGCGCGACGAGCCCCGGTTGCAGACCTTCGTCGAGCGCGAACTCGGCGCCCTGCTCGAGTACGACGCCCGCCACCCCCGGGAACGGCTGCTCGACACCCTGCGCACGTACCTGGAGCAGGGCCGCAACAAGTCCGCCGGTGCCGCCGCCGCCCACCTGTCCCGACCCGCCTTCTACGAACGCCTGGCTCGCATCGCCCGCATCCTCGACGTGGACCTCGACTCGGTAGAGGCCAGCCTCTCCCTACACGTAGCCCTACTAGCCCTACAAGCAGTCCGAACCCCCTAACCCACCCCACCCCCCACCCCCCACCCCCCACCCCCCCCACCCCCGCACCCCCCGGGGCCCCTCCCAGTTGATCATGGAGTTATTGTCCCGACACGCCGGGCGGGGTGGCAATAACGTCATGATCGACGGCCTGGGCGGGGCGGGGGCCGACGGGCGGGCCCGGGGTGGGAGGGGGGTGGGGGTGGGGTGGGTTAGGTGAGGGCGTTTAGGGCTTTGGCGTAGGTGGGGGGGATGTGGTTGGGGCCACCTGGGGTGAAGACGTCCGAGTTCGCCACGGCGGACCAGGCGGTCTCCGGGACGGCGTCGACCAGGGCTTGGATCACCGGGGCGGCGCGCCACTGGGCCTGTTCGGCGAGCAGGCCGAGGGCCACCACCGACTCCTCGACCTCGCCCACGCACTCGAACGGCTTGTGCCCGTCCACGCCCAGCAGCTCGCGGTAGCCGGGGATCTGCGACTCGTCGGCGAGCAGGTCGCCGCCGAAGATGCCCACCACCCGCTCGCGCGGCATGAAGGGTGCCATGGCCAGGAACACGAACCGGCACTTCGGGCAGTCGCGGCACCAGCGCTCACTCGCGTCGCGCAGCTTGAACGCGGCGTTGCAGCTGGTCACCACGTCGTCGTAGCGGGTGAACTCGGCGAACAGCCGGGCGATGTGCAGCTCGGACAGCGAGCGCAGCAGCGAGAAGTACGGGTCGGTCAGGCCGGCGTGCTCGGCCAGCGACGCGCGCAGCAGCCCCTCCGCCTCGACACCCTTGGACCACTGGTGGTTGATCTCGTGACCGTTCCAGACCAGGTTCGGGTCGGACGCCGAGCGCTCGTTGGACATCACCACCGGGCCGAGCCCGTGCAGGACCGCGGTGGCCACCGCGATCAGCGAGTTGATCGCGGTGACCGGGATGTGCCCGTTCAGCGCGCCGGCCGCGTTCAGGTCGAACAGCACCGGGTCGAGCCGCCGGCGGGCGGCCAACGGGACCAGCCCGGACGCCTCGTTCACGGAGACGATCACGTGGTTCGGGTTGACCGAGAACGGCACCGGGTCCAGCTCGGCGCGGCGCAGCGCCTCCAGGCTGACGATCGAGTCCTTACCGCCGCCGACCGCCGAGAGCGGGCGACGCTCCGAGTCGTCGTACACCCGGGGTGGCTCCGGCGAGCCGGCCGGCACCTCCGGACGCAGCGCCAACACGTGCGGCAGCTGGTTGCGGTACGCGTACTCGGCGAGGCCCCTGGTGTAGACGGCCGTGACGTAGTCGACGGTGGCCACGCCCAGCGGCGCCGGCAGCACGAGCCGGGGCGGCGCGGCGGCCTTGTAGTAACTGACCCCGGCGACGAGGTGCAGCACCTCCAACACCCGGCCGAGGGTCGCCACCGTCTCGTCCGAGGGCGGCTCCGCCGGCAGCGGGAGGGTGATCACCTCGGTGAACCGCTGCTCACCGGCCGGGCCGGTCAGGGCGTAGTCGAACAACACCTCGCCGGTGGCGAAGTCGATCGAGTAGGACGGGAAGGTGAAGGCGTCCATCCGCCGGAGCTGCTCGTTGGGCACACGCCATACTAGGCCCTGGTTCGTCCGGCCGTGTCCGGACCGGGCCCGCCCTGCCGCCGCCGCGACCTCCGAGGAGAGCCCAGTGCGCCTGTCTGACCTGCGCGGACGTACCGTCGCCGTCTGGGGCACCGGCCGGGAGGGCCGGGCCGCTGTGACGGCGATCGCCGCGCACGGCCCCGCCGAGCTGGTCGCCGTCGACGACAGCGCCAACTTCCTGTCGCTGCCCTGGGACGGCCCGCTGGCCGAGGCGGCGCCACTGGTCACCGGCGAGGCGGGCTTCGAGCGGCTGGCCGCCGCCGACGTGGTGGTCCGCTCGCCCGGCGTGCCGCAGACCCACCCGTGGCTTGTCGAACTGCGCCGACGCGGCGTCCTGGTCACCCAGGGCACCGCGCTGTGGATGGCCGACCACGCCGCGCGCACCGTCGGGGTCACCGGCAGCAAGGGCAAGAGCACCACCTCCAGCCTGATCAGCCACCTGCTCACCGCGATGGGCCGGCCGAACGTCTTCGGCGGCAACATCGGCGTGCCGACCCTCGACCTGCCGGATGCGGAGCTGTACGTGCTGGAGTTGTCCAGCTACCAGTGCAGCGACCTCACCGACTCGCCCCGGGTGGCGGTGGTCACCGCGCTCTTCCCCGAGCACCTGGACGCGCACGGCGGGGAGCGGGAGTACTACCGGGACAAGCTCAACCTGCTGGCCCACGCGCCGCAGACGATCGTGGTCAACGGCGGCGATCCCCGGCTCGCCGCCGAGCTGGGGGAGCTGCCGGCGGTGCGCGCCGGCCAGCCCGACAGCAGCCACGTCGCGGCCGGCATCGACGGTACGCCCTGGTTCCACCTGGGCGACCAGCCGCTCTTCCCGCGCGCCGTGCTGCCACTGGTGGGCCGGCACAACGAGGGCAACCTGTGCGTCGCGCTCGCCGTGCTCGACGCGCTCGGCATCGACGTGGTGGCCGGCAAGGACCACCTCGCCGTCGCGGTCGCCGAGTTCCAGGGGCTGGCCCACCGGCTCACCGAGATCACCGACCCGTCCGGGTTGACCTTCGTCGACGACACCCTGGCCACCAGCCCGTACGCGGCCATGCACGCCATCGACGCGTACGACGGGCGGCCGTTGACCGTGATCGTCGGGGGCAACGACCGGGGTCTGGACTACACGCCGCTGGCCGAGCACCTGGCCGAGCGGGAGCTGACCGTGATCGGGATCCCGGACAGCGGGCCGCGCATCGTCGAGGTGCTCGCCGGCCTGCCCAAGGTACGTACCGAACTGGTCGACGACCTGGTGGACGCGGTCCGGCTGTCCCGCGAGGTGACCCCGGCCGGCGGGGTGGTGCTGCTGTCCCCGGCCGCGCCGAGCTACGGCCGGTTCCGCAACTTCGAGCACCGCTCCGAGGTCTTCGCCCAGGCCGTCGCCGACACCGCCGGCTGAGCCCGGCTGGGCGGGTGCCGCTGGCTGGGCGGCCGTCGCCGGCTGGGCGGGAGCGGTCAGCGTGCGGGCAGCCGGGAGTGCAGGGCGCGCATCGAGCGGATCGCCGAGCGGATCTCCTGGAGGTAGCGCCCCGGGGTGAGCGTCTGCTCGGGTAACACCGCCAGGT
This sequence comes from Micromonospora sp. NPDC049101, assembly GCF_040648675.1. Lineage (NCBI taxonomy): Bacteria > Bacillati > Actinomycetota > Actinomycetes > Micromonosporales > Micromonosporaceae > Micromonospora > Micromonospora sp. NPDC049101. Next base: position 62,948 of record NZ_JBEZED010000032.1, read on the forward strand.
CGGCCAGCGCCGGGTCCACGCCGACCGTGTCGATGCCACACCCGTACGGCAGGGCCAGGGTACGCAGCGCGTCGCAGTGCTGGAACGGCACGTAGATCGGCGCGGTGACCATCAGGATCTCGTCACCCGGGGCGACCCGTGCGTGCTCGGCCCAGAACCGCTGCGTGTCGGCGGTGTGGGCGCGCCGCCGATCCGGTTCGCCCGACGGCGCGGCCAGCACCCGTACCGGTGGCAGGCTCGCCGGCCGGTAGGTCCGCGACGACCAGGAGTGGTGCGGGTGACCGGCGTCGACGCCGGCCCGCTCCGCCGGGGCGGTCACCCCGAACACCCGCCGGACCGCCGAGTCCAGCACGTCCACCTCGGTGTCGTCGCCGGGCAGGCCAGCGTCGGCCAGCGTGCGGCGCTCCCAGTCCGACAGCGGCCGGAAACTACCCAGCACGGCGACCTCGCCGGTCACCCGCAGGCCGGCGCGCAGCAGGTGCGCGGCGTACGCGACCCGGCGCACGCAGGCGTGCCCGAGGCCACCGAGGACGACCAGGTGGGCGTACGTCGATCGGGTCGGCAACACCGGCCGGACCAGGCCGAGCGCGGCCGCCGCGGCGAGCACCAGCTCGGCGGTGTCGGGGTCGAGGTCCGGCTCCCGGGCCTCGGGCCGTTCCCGGCCGCCCCGGAAGTCCCAGTGCGTCGCCGAGAACTCGTCGAGAAACCGCAGGACCTCGGTCAGGTCACCGTCGGGCCAGGTGCCGCCGAAACGGGCGACCAGGCCACGGATCGGGTCCGCGCCCACCCACCGGGCGACGCCGGCCGCCGGGTCGTCCGGCGCACCCACGGGCAGCGGTACGGGCAGCTCGGGCACCGCAGGATCGTACCGGGGCACTGTTGCCGTCCCGTCGTACGCTGGGGTCAGCCGGCGCCCGGGAGGTACGTCGATGTCCGATCTGCTCCGCCGACCCCGCGCCGGCCGGATCGCCTCGGCGGGTGGCTTCGTCCGGCTGCTGGCGCACACCGACCCGGTCGCGCTCGTCGGCATCCTGATCTCGATCTCGCTCTCCGTGACGTTGGACCTGACCAACGCGGCGACCGGGGTGGAGTCGCTGCTCGCCGGGCTGATGGGCACCACCATCTCGCTGCTTGTCGACTCGCTGGCCCGCGCCGAGCGCCGCTTCCACCTACGCACCCTGCTGGAGGGGCCGCACTGGCTGGTGCACGCGGTGCCGGAGGTGGTCACCGGCACCCGGGAGGCGGTCGAGCGGCATCCCAACACCCGGGTCGCCGACGAGGCCCGGCGTCGCTTCGAGCGGTTTCGGGCCGACACCGACCAGCTGCGCGTCGGGCGGATCATCCGACCCGGCGGCGACTGCCAGGACCTGCTCGGCGGCACTCGCGAGTGCGTACGGCGACTGGACGCGGTGACGAACGTGATGCCGAGGGCCAGCGGCGAACTGAGCTGGTGGCGTGGCGAGATCGGCCGGCACTACTGGGCGGCGAACACCGAGGCGTTGGCCCGGGGCGTACGGATCACCCGGGTGTTCCTGCACGCCGGCCTGACCGACGAGCTGACCGCGTTGGTGCGGGCCCAACACCAGGCGGGGGTGCGGGTGGGTCTGCTGCCGTGGGGCGTGGTCGATGCCTCCCGGCACGTCAACCTGACCCTGTGGGACGGCACGGCGTGCTGGGAGGGCCGGATGAGCGCGCACGGCGAGATCACCGAGAACCAGTTCTCGGTGAACGCCGGCGACCTGGCCCGGTTGAGCGACGTCTTCGAGGTCTGCGTCGAGGCGGCGACCTTCCTCGACTGAGACCTTCCTCGACTGACCGCGACGGGAGGGCGGGCCACCGATGACCGTGCAAGCCGTACTGCTGGTGACCGCGGTGGTCTGGGCGGTCAGCCTGATCCGGTCGGTGCGGATGCGCGCGCTGGTCTACAGTCTCCCGCTGCCGATGACGCTGGCACTGGTCAGCACCGGGCACCGGGTGCAGGGCGCGCAACTGCTCGGGGTGCTCGGCCTCAACCTGTTCTTCGTCATCGTGGCGGTCACGCACCACCGGTTGCGCTGGCCGATTCTGATCGCCGACGCCGCCGGGATCATCGGGTACGTGGCGCTCAGCGCGGGTCTACTCGCCGTACCGGTGCCCTTCTGGCCCGCGCTGGCCGGCACCGTGGCGCTCTGGACGGTGACGATGCTGCTGCTGCGCCGACAACACCCCGCACCGACCGTGCCGCCGCCGCCGGCTGGGCCGCCGCCGCCGCCGTCGACCGTGCCGCCGCCGTCGACCGTGCCGCCGCCGCCGACCGTGGCGTCGTCGACTGTGCCGCCGTCGTTGCCGTCACCGTCGTCGATCGGGCCGGCACTGCCGGCAGTGCGGCCGGCGAGGGCTGGGCCGCCGGTGGGGGAGGTGGGACCGCGAACCCGGCTGCCGGCGTCGGTCAAGCTGCTGGTGATCCTGCTGGGTGCGACGCTCACCGGGCTGCTCGGCGAGCTGCTGCGCGCGATGGTGGTGACCTTCCCGTACGCCGGGGTGCTGGTGGCCATCGAAAGCCGCCGCGACCTGGTGGCGTTCACCCGGCACTTCGCCCGCAACAGCCTGGCACTCGTCGGCTTCCTGGCGGCGTACCACCGCTGGCAGGACACCTCGACGGCCGCCGCGCTGGCGGCCGGTTGGGTGACCTTCGCGGTGCTGGCGGCGGCGCTGCACGCGACGGCCGCCAGCGGCGGGGTCGGGCGTCGCGCGGCGCTACCGGCTGCTAGTTGAGCGACCCACCGGACGCGGCACGGGGCCGTCTGTCCGGATCGGCCGGCGGTGGGCGCGCGAGCTGCCTGTCCGATAATGCCCACCGCGCCGCCCCGCGCCGCCCAACGCCGCGCCGCCCCGCGCATCGTTCGTGGGTGGTCGAGTGGCGGGTGTCGGTGCGGCGGGCGCGGGGGCGACCGCGCATGCCTTGATCGTGCTTGAGCCAGGGTGTAGTGGCCTCGCGGCGCGAGTTAGGGACTAAATCCACGACAACACCGTTGCGTTAGGGCTGTAGCCGGCGGGTCAACCCGGGAGTGCCCGATCGGGGAGCGGGTTGGGCCCGGCTTGCCGATCATGGAGTTGTGGTGCCGACTTTGGGGGTTTTACGGGCGTTCTGTTACCCACCACAACTCCATGATCGGCGAGGCAGTGCTGGTTGACGAACAGCCGTTCCACCTAACGCAACGGCGTTGAAATCCACGATCGAGCGTGATCATGCCCCGGCGTCCCGGGTTTGCCTTGCCGGGCTTGGTGGCGGGCGTCGGCGGTCAGGTGGTGGGGAACAGGCGGGCGTGCAGGGCCGCCGGGTCGGTGACCTCGGGTAGGTCGCGGGCGGCGAGCCAGGCCGCGGCGGCGGCACCGTCGCCGGCGGTACGCAGGGGCGCGTCCGGCCAGTGGCGGGCGACCTCGGCCCGGACGGCGGTGGCCAGCGGGGTGTCCGCGGTGAGGAGTCCGCCGCCGAGCACGAGGGGTGTCGCCGCGTCGGCGGGGCGGATTCGGCCCACGCTTTCGGCGAGGTGGGTCGCGGCCTCGCCGATCAGGGCGACGGCGACGGGTTCGCCCTGGCCGGCGGCGGTGACGACGAGTGGTGCGAGTTGGGCCAGCTCGATGGGTGCTCGTCGGGTGACGGTCTGGATGACGGCGTCCACGGTGTCTCGGGGGCGGGCGGCGATCTCGGCGCTGCCCAGCAGGTTGGTGAGCACCGCCGTGGCCAGTGCCCCGGGCGGGCGTCCGATGTCCAGGTCGGCGAGTAGTCGGCGTACCGCCTCGCGACCGAGCCAGAAGCCTGAGCCGGTGTCGCCGAGGAGCCAGCCGTGGCCGTCGGCGATCCGGTCGAGTCGCAGGTCGTGGACCTGTGCGGTGATCGCGCCGGTGCCGGCGATGAGCACGGTGCCGTCCGGTGCGGCGCTGCCGGAGGCGTACGCGACCAGGGCGTCGCCGTGCACCGCGTACGGGCAGCGTAGGCCGGCGTCGTGCCAGGCCCGGTCGAAGGCGGCGCGGCCGGCGGGGTCGGCGAGCAGTCGGCCGGCTCCGGCCAGCCCGATGGTGCCGGCGACGACGCGTGCCGGGTCGAGGTCGGCGAGCGTCTCGCGGAGCGCGGTCAACAGTTCGGCGGCGGCCCGTTCGGCGCCGTGGCTCGTGGGGTTGCCACCGCCGGCGCGGCCGCTGCCGACACGGTCCCCGGTGAGGGTCAGGGCGGTCGCCCGGGTGGACGTGCCGCCCACATCGAGACCGATCACGAGGGTGTCGGGCATCGGCACGGGGCCTCCTTGGTTGGTGTGGCGATCGGGCCTGTTCATGCTGGTGGGCGGCGTGTTGGAGGGCAAGTTTCGGCGGCTGCGGCGGGTTGTGCGCCAGGTAACAGTTTGAAAACTTCGCCCACAGTCTTGACACGGAGGGCCGTTCAGTAAGAACTTTTACCACTAACAGTTAACAAGCTTTTCGGAAAGGTGAGCCGACACATGGTTGATCACGAGGTGGACACCGCCGCGGGGACCGCGGTGGTCGACGCCGACGCGATCGATCGACGGATCTCCGCCTCCGACGGGGTGCTGGCCCGGGTCCGCAACGGGCTCGGCGAGTTGACCGGCGCCCTGCGGCGGGTCGCCGAGCACGTGCTGAGCGACCCGGAGGCCGCTGCCCGATCCACAATCGTCGAGCTGGCCGAGCGCAGCGGCACCTCACCGGCGACCATCACCCGCTTCTGTCGGGCGATGGGCTTCGAGGGGTACGCCGACCTGCGGCTGGGCATCGCCTCCGAGACCGGTCGGGCCCGCTCCGCCGGGTGGACCGTCGACATCGGACGCGAAATCCAGCCGAGCGACCCGCTCGCCCGGGTGCTCGACCAGATCATGGCCGCCGACACCCGGGCCATGCACGACACCGCAACCCTGCTCGACCTCGGCGAGGTGGAGCGCGCGGCCGTGGCGATCGCCGGGGCCAGCCGGGTGAACATCTTCGGCGCCAGCGGCAGCGCGCTCGTCGGCGAGGAGATGCAGTTCAGCCTGCACCGCATCGGCGTGGCCGCGTGGGCGTGGAACGACGTGCACGAGGGGCTGGCCAGCGCCGCGTTGCTGCGCGCCGGGGACGTGGCGCTCGGCATCTCGCACACCGGGCAGACCCGGGAGACGATCGAGATGCTCGCCGAGGCGGGCAGCCGGGGCGCGACCACGCTCGCGCTCACCGGTTTCCCGCGCTCGCCGCTGGCCGAGCTGGCCGACATCGTGCTGCTCACGGCCAGTCAGGCGACCACCTTCCGGCCGGACGCGCTCTCCGCCCGACACCCCCAGTTGGTGGTGCTCGACCTGCTCTACATCGCCGTCGCCCAACGTACGCACGACCGCGCCCACGCGGCCTTCCGGCGCACCGCGCAGGCCGTCGACGGGCACAAGGCCGCGAAGGGGGTCCTGTCATGATCAGTGCCCAGGGGTACGCGGACGCCGTCCGCCCGGTGCTCGACCGACTGCTCGACTCGGAGGCCGACGGGATCACCCGGGCCGCCGACCTGATCGCCGACAGCCTGCGCGACGGCGGCGTGCTCCAGGCGTTCGGCGCCGGGCACTCCGAGGCGTTCGCCGCCGAGCTGGTGGCCCGGGCCGGCGGGCTGGTCCCCACCAACCGGCTCTCGGTACGGGACCTGGTGCTGCACGGTGACGCCCCGCGTGACGTGCTCGCCGACCCGAAGCTGGAACGCGACCCCTCCATCGCCCACCAGATCTACGCGCTCGCGGCGCCCCAGCCGCGCGACGTGTTCGTGGTGGCGTCCCAGTCCGGCATCAACGGCTCGGTGGTCGAGCTGGCGGCGCTGGTCACCGAGCGCGGTCATCCGTTGATCGCGGTCACCTCGGTCGAGCACACGGCACGGGTCGTTCCTCGGCACCCGTCCGGTCAGCGGCTCGCCGACCTCGCCGACGTCGTGCTGGACAACGGCGCGCCGTACGGCGATGCACTGCTGCCGCTCGAGGGCGGCGGCGCGGTCTGTGCGGTCTCCTCGGTCACCACGGCGCTGCTGGCGCAGTTGCTGACCGCGGAGGTCGTACGACGGTTCCACCAGGCCGGAGAGGTGCCCCCTATCTACCTCTCCGCCAACGTCCCCGGCGGGGACGAGCACAACATCGCCCTCGAGTCGCGGTACGCCGGGCGTCTCCGGCGTACCGCCTGACCCGAATTTCCCAAGGAGAGACGACGATGTCGATTACCCCCGAACACCCGGCCGCACTCGACCGTCGCACGGTGCTGCGTCGCGCCGCCGCCGTGGGCGTGCTCGCCACTCCGGCCATCGGCCTGCTCAGCGCCTGCGCGACGAGCAGCGGCGACAAGGAGACCGAGCAGGTCGCCGGTGGCACCAAGAGCGAGAAGAACCCGCTCGGCGTCAAGGAGGACGCCGCGATCGAGGTGATCATCTTCAACGGTGGTTACGGCGAGAAGTACGCCACCGACGTGCACGAGCCGCTCTACAAGACCGCGTTCCCCAAGGCGGAGGTCAAGCACCAGGCCACACAGGCCGTCTCCACCGTGCTCCAGCCGCGGTTCGCGTCCGGCAACCCGCCGGAGTTCGTGAACAACTCGGGCGAGAAGCTGATGGACTTCGGTGCGCTCGTCGCCGACGGCCAGCTCCAGGACCTCACCGAGTTGTGGGACGCCCCGTCGGTCGACGACCCGGCCAAGAAGGTCCGCGACACCGTCGTGCCGGGCACCATCGAGGCGGGCTCGTTCAACGGCAAGCCGTTCGTCCTGTACTACGTCTCCACCGTCTTCGGCATCTGGTACTCGGGCAAGCTGTTCAAGGACAACGGCTGGGCGCCGGCGAAGACCTGGGACGAGTTCATCGCCCTGCTCACCAAGATCAAGGCCAAGGGCATCACCCCGTACGGCTACGCCGGGGCGAACGCGGCCTACTACCAGTGGAACGTCATCCTCACCCAGGCTGCCAAGATCGGCGGCACCGATGTGCTGAAGAACATCGACAACCTGGAGGACGGCGCCTGGAAGCAGGACGCGATCAAGCAGGCCGCCACGGCGTGGGCCGAGGTCGGGGCGAAGTTCAGCGACAAGAGCTTCGAGGGCCTCAAGCACACCGACGTGCAGCTGCGCCAGAACCAGAACAAGGTCGCCCTGTACCCCAGCGGTGACTGGCTGGAGGGCGAGCAGAAGCAGGACACCCCGGCCGGCTTCGAGTACCAGCTCATGCCGGTGCCGAGCCTGACCGCGTCGGACAAGCTGCCGGCCACCGCACTGCGGGCCACCGCGGGTGAGGGCTACTTCGTCTCGGCGAAGAGCAAGAACCCCAAGGGCGGCCTGGAGTACATGCGTCAGATGCTGTCCAAGGCGGGCGCGAAGGGCTTCACCGAGGTGGTCAAGGCCCCGACCGTGGTCACCGCCGGCTCGGAGGGCTTCGCCTTCCCGCCCGGTGTGGCCAGCTCGCAGGCCGCGCTCAAGGCCGCCGGCCAGGACGTGTTCAACCTGTACTTCGACGGCTGGTACAAGGAGCTCGACACGGAGGCGCGGGCCGCCACCAACGAGCTGATGTTCGGCCGGATCAATGCCGACGCCTTCGTGGAGCGGATCCAGAAGCGCGCCGACGCCATCAAGAAGGATTCCTCCGTCACCAAGTTCAAGCGCTGATCGGAGCGTAGGGGTCATGCGGCACGGCAAGTATCCATTCGTGATCGGGTTCCTCTTTCTCCCGGTCACGCTGTACGTGACCTTCGTGATCTGGCCGTACGCGCAGGCGTTCCAGATCTCGATGACCAACTGGCGGGGGCTGTCGGCCCCGCAGTGGGTGGGCTTCGACAACTACCGGAGGTTGCTCGACGACGGCACCTTCTGGAAGGCGGTCCAGCACCACGGCGTACTGCTGCTTGCCCTGCCGCTGATCACCATCGCGATCGCGCTGTTCTTCGCCTTCCTGCTCAACGTGGGTGGCAAGAGCAGTGGCGGCCAACGTCAGGGGGTCTGGGGGGCGAAGTTCTACCGGGTGGTGTTCTTCTTCCCCCAGGTCCTGGCGGTGGCCATCATCGCGGTGCTGTTCCAGATGGTGTACCGGCCGAACGAGTCCGGCCTGATCAACGGCGTGTTGATGAAGTTCGGCCTGGACCCGGTGTTCTTCCTGGTCAAGCCGAGCCTGGCCCTCTGGTCGATCATCGCGGTGCTGGTCTGGCAGGCGGTCGGCTTCTACGTGGTGCTGTTCTCGGCCGGGATGGCCTCCATCCCGGGTGAGATCTACGAGGCCGCCGAGATGGACGGGGCGAGCAGGGTGACGCTGTTCTTCCGGGTCACCCTGCCGCTGCTCTGGGACACCCTCCAGGTGGCCTGGGTGTACCTCGGCATCGCCGCGTTCGACGCGTTCGCCATCGTGGCGGTGCTCTCGGTCGACGGTGGCGGCCCGGACGGCGCCACCACCGTCCTGGCGATGGAGATCTACCGCAACGCGTTCGTCTACTCGAAGTACGGTTACGCCTCGGCGATGGGCGTGGCGCTGTTCTTCCTCACCCTCACGTTCGCGGCGCTGACGCTGCGGCTCACCAAGCGGGAAAGCGTGGAGTACTGATGAACCCGCAGTCGACGCTGCCGCCGACACCGGCGGCGCTACCGCCGAAGACCGGCGACCCGAAGACCACCGGTGGGCGAGGAGGCCGCAGCCCCCGCTCGGAGGTGCGGCTCTTCGCGGGCCTGGGGCACATCGCGCTCGCCGTGTGGGCGGTGATCGTCATCGTGCCGATCCTGTGGACCTTCCTCGCCGCGTTCAAGAACACCAGCGAGATCTTCAGCAGCCCGTGGACGCTCCCGGCGGAGCTGCGCTGGGAGAACTTCGGCCGGGCCTGGACCAAGGCGAACGTCGGCCGGTACTTCCTCAACAGCGTCATCGTGGTTGGGGGTGGCACGTTCCTCACCATGCTGCTCGGCTCGATGGCCGCGTACGTGCTGGCCCGCTACCGGTTCTGGGGCAACCGGGCGGTCTACTACCTGTTCGTCTCCGGGCTGGCCTTCCCGGTCTTCCTGGCCCTGGTGCCGCTCTTCTTCGTGGTGAAACAGCTGCACCTGTTGGACAGCCACCTCGGGGTGGTGCTGGTCTACACCGCGTACTCGTTGCCGTTCACGGTGTTCTTCCTGGCCGCGTTCTTCAAGACGCTGCCGACGTCGGTCGCCGAGGCGGGCATGATCGACGGCTGTGGGCACACCCGGCTGTTCTTCCAGGTGATGATGCCGATGGCGAAGCCGGGCCTGATCAGCGTGGCGATCTTCAACATCATCGGTCAGTGGGCGCAGTACCAGCTGCCCCTGGTGCTGCTCTCCAACAAGGACAAGTGGGTGCTCACCCAGGGCATCGCGGAGATCTCGGTGAACGCCGGCTACGAGGCGGACTGGTCCGGGTTGTTCGCCGCGCTGACCCTCGCCATCCTCCCGATGATCATCGTGTACGCGGTCTTCCAACGCCAGATCCAGGCCGGCCTCACCTCCGGCGCCGTCAAGTAGTAGATCACCTCGGGCGCTCGTCGGCCTGGCTGTGCCACGAGTGCCAGAGCGCGGCGTACGCCCCGTCGGCGGCCACCAGGTCGTCGTGGCTGCCGATCTCGGTGATCCGGCCGTCGGCCAGCACGGCGACCCGGTCGGCGTCGTGCGCGGTGTTGAGCCGGTGCGCGATCGCGATGACCGTCCGCCCGACCAGCACGGCGGCCAGCGCCCGTTCGGTACGACGGGCGGTGCTCGGGTCGAGCGCGGCGGTCGCCTCGTCGAGGATCAGCGTGTGCGGGTCGGCGAGCACCAGCCGGGCCAGCGCGAGCTGCTGTGCCTCGGCCGCGCCGAGCTGCCGGGCCCCGTCGCCGAGCTGGGTGTCCAGACCGTCGGGCAGCCCCACATACCAGTCGGCGCCCACGGTGACCAGCGCGGCGTGCATCTGCTCGTCCGACGCGTCCGGCGCGGCGAAGGAGAGGTTGTCGCGCACCGAGCCGATGAAGACGTGGTGCTCCTGCGTGACCAGGGCGATCCGCCGCCGACGTTCCGCGGGGTCGAGGTCGGTGACTGGGCAGCCACCGATGCTGACCACGCCGTGGCGTGGCGCGTCGATCCCGGCCAGCAACCGGGCCAGGGTGGACTTGCCGGCACCCGACGGACCGACGACGGCCAGCCGCTCACCCGGCTGCACCTCCAGGTCGATGCCGTGCAGCACGTCCGGCCCTCCGGAGTAGGAGAACCGCGCCCCGCGGACGACGACCCGCTCGCCCCGCGAGGTGGCCGCCCGACCGGGCGCCTCCGGCGGGACCATGCCGACGCCGAGCACCCGGGCGTACGACGCGAAGCCGCGCTGCGCCTGCTCGGTCCACTGCAACAGCCGGTCCATCGGATCGATCGCCTGTTGCAGGTAGAGCGCGGCGGCGACCACCGCGCCGAGCGAGACCACCTCCCGGGAGAGCAGGTAACCGCCGACGAGCAGGACCACGGCGATCGGCAGCGGATAGCTGGCCTCGACGACCGAGAAGTACACCGTACGCAGCGCCAGGGTCACCCGTCGGGCCTGCCACAGCCGCGCGATCCGGCTGGTGCCGTGCCGGACCCGGTCGTCGGTCAGCCGCAGCGCCTCCACCGTGCGGGCGCCCTCGGCGGTGGTGGTGAGCGTCTCGGTCAACTCGGCGGCCGCCGCGCCCTCGGTGAGGTACGCGGGGCTGGCCCGCCGCAGATACCACCTGGTGGTCGCCACGATCGACGGGAGCCCGGCCAGCGCCGCCAGGCCGAGCAGCGGATGCAGCAGGAAGATCGCCCCGAACAGCAACGTCAACTGCACGGACGCGATGACGATGGTGGGCACCACGTTGCGCACGGTGGTCCCGACCGTCGCCACGTCGACCGAGCTGCGGGTGGCCAGGTCGCCGGAGCCGGCGCGCTCGACGACCGACACCGGCAGGCCGAGGGTGCGGGAGACGAACTCCTCGCGCAGCTCGGCGACGGCCCGCTCACCGAAGCGGTGGCCGGCGTACTGGGCGTAGCGGGAGAGCAGCGCGCTGACCAGGACACAGCCGGTGATGGCCAGCGCCAGCCGGTCCACGGTGGCCACACCCGTGCCGGCGGTGACCCGGTCGACGATGGTGCCCAGCAGCCACGGCGGGGCGAGGCCGGCGACCGCGGCGGCGCAGTGCAGCGCCAGCACGACGCCGACCGCCCGGCGATGCCGACCGATCATGTCGCGCAGGGCGCGACGTACGGTGCGGCGGTCGGCCACCGGCAGCCGGTTCACCGGTAGACCTCGGTGTCGGTGGGCTGGTCGAGGTCGGCACTGCCCCGGGCCACCAGGTGCCGGTAGGCGGCGTCGGCGTCGAGCAGGTCGGCGTGGCTGCCGGTGGCGGTGATCCGGCCGGCGCTCAGGAACGCGACCACGTCGGCGCGGCCGAGCAGCAGCGGCGACGTGGCGATCACCACGGTCGTCCGCCCGGCCCGCGCGGCACGCAGCCGTTCGGCGATCCGCGCCTCGGTGTGCGCGTCCACCGCCGAGGTCGGGTCGACGAGGATCAGCACCTCCGGCTCGGCGAGGAGAGCCCGGGCCAGGCGGACCCGTTGGCGTTGACCGCCGGAGAGCGTCCGGGCGCGCGCGTCCAGCGGGGTGTCCAGCCCGGCGGGCAGGGCGTCGACGATGTCGTCCGCCGAGGCGGTCCGCAGAGCCGCCCGGATCCGGTCGTCGTCGGCCCCGGGGCGCAGCACGTCGCGCAGTGTCCCGGCGAAGAGGTACGAGTCGTGGTCGGCGACCACGATCCGGGAACGGACCTCGTCCAGGGCGACAGCGGTCAACGGCACACCGCCCCAGGTGGTGTCGCTGAGGACGTACCGGCCGAGCCGGTCGGCCAGCGCCACGGCCACCGCCGGGTCGTCGGCGGCGACCCCGGTCAGCCGGCCGGCGGGCACGGTCAGGCCGCTCTGGGGGTCGTGCAGGTCGGCGGGGCCGGCCGGTGCGGCCAGGGCACCCGGCCGGCGTGCGTCGGGCACCGCGCCCGACCACCGGCGACCCGGGCCACCGACCTCGTCCGGGGCCACGTTGAGCAGGTCGGCGATCCGCCGGGCCGCGACCCGCCCCCGGATCAGCTGGTGACTGCCCTCCAGCAGGAACCACACCGGCACGATCAGGGTCGCCACGTAGCCGTAGACGGCCACCAGCTCGCCGATCGTGACGGCACCGGTCACCGCCATCCGAGCCGTCAGCCACACCACCGCCGCCAGGAACAACCCGGGGATGGCGACAGTCGCCGCGTCGATCCAGCTGTAGACCGCGCCGACCCGGTAGCCCTCCGCGCGTAGCTCCTGGGACCTGGCCGCGTACCGCCGGGCGAACAGGTCCCGGCCGCCCACCCCGGCGAGCACCCGCAGCCCCGCCACGATGTCGCCGGAGCGGGCGGTGAGCGCGCCCTGCTGCCGGCGGTAGACCGACTCGACCCGCTCCAGGCGGCGCAGCAGCGGCCCGACGACCAGGCCGACCGCCGGCACTCCCACCAGCACGCAGAGCGCCAGCAGCGGGGAGATCGCCCAGAGCACCACGGCGATGATCGCGTACGCGACGACCGCGCCGACGCCCGGCCCGGTCAGCGTCAGCACCTGCGCGGTCCAGTCGATGTCGGAGCCGCCGATGGTGGACACCTCACCCGCGCCGACCCGGCGGGGCAGCACCGCGCCGATGCGGGACAGGTGGCGCAGCAGCACCTCCGCCGAGCGGGCCTTGGCGTCCTCCCGGATGAAGGTCATCGTGCGGTGCCGCATGATGCCGAGGTAGGACAGGGCCACCCCCGCGACGACGATCGCCGCGACCCAGAACACCAGGGCGCGCGTGTCTCCCGGGCGCAGCCCGTCGTCGACGGCGCGGTAGATCAGGTAGGGCCGGGCGGAGAGCCCGACCATCCAGGCCGTGCCGATCAGGCTGCCGCGCAGCACCCGCCAGGGTTGGCAGCGGACCAGCCACCACAGGTATCGCATCGGACCCCGGGTGTCGGGAGTGCCGGGATCGGAATGCGGGATCTCTGGGGGCACCCGACCACGCTACCGACCGTCCCCGACACCGCAGGGACCCGACGCCGGTGAGGTCCGCCTCCGGTTCTGTCGCACGGGAGAGGCAGAATCACGTTCGTGCTGGTGGCGGTGGTGTCCGACGAGCGAGGTGGGGGAGTGCTCTGCCCACTGGACTCGGCCGGCCGGCCGCTCGGTCCGACCGAGCCCGTCGTCGACCTGGTCGCCGCGGTCGCCGCCCGCGAGGCCGCCGAGCATCCGCGTTGGGTCTGGTCCGCCGCCACCTCCGTCTACCCGCCGCTGCTGCGTGCCGGCGTCCGGGTCGACAGGTGCCACGACGTGGAGTTGACCGAGGCGTTGCTGCTCGGGCAGGCGGGCCGCTGGGGCGAGCCCCGCGCGCTGGCCGCGGCCTGGGCCCGCCTGACCGGTGCGCCGGTGCCGCCCGACCCACCACCGCGCGCCGCCGCGCCTCCCGGGCACGGCCAGGGCGCGCTCTTCGACACGCTGCCCGGCCCGTCGGGGCCGGGCATCGACGCACTGATCCAGGTGTACGCCGACCAGCTCGCCCGCGTCGCCGCGACCGAGCACCCGGGCCGGTTCCGGTTGCTGGTGGCCGCCGAGTCGGCTGGCGCGCTGATCGCGGTGGAGATGGGTGCCGCCGGGTTGCCGTGGCGTGCCGACGTGCACGACGAGATCCTGCACGAGCTGCTCGGCGAGGCGTCCCCGGTCGGTGGCCCACCACGCCGACTCGCCGAGCTGGCCGCACGGATGGCCGACGCGTTCGGCGTACGCCGCCTGCACGCCGACTCCCCGGCGGAGCTGCTGAAGGCGTTCGCCCGGGTCGGGGTGGAGCTGCCCAGCACCCGGGCCTGGGTGCTGCGCGGGGTCGACCATCCGGCGGTGCCGCTGCTGTTGGAATACAAGGAGCTCTACCGGATCTGGACGGCGCACGGCTGGTCCTGGCTCGAGCAGTGGGTGCGCGACGGGCGGTTCCGACCGGAGTACGTGCCCGCCGGGGTCGTCTCCGGCCGCTGGGCGACCCGGGGCGGTGGCGCGTTGCAGATCCCGAAGGTGATCCGCCGGGCGGTGGTGGCCGATCCGGGCTGGCGGTTGGTGGTCGCCGACGCCGGCCAGTTGGAGCCACGGGTGCTGGCGGCGGTCTCCGGCGACGCCCGGCTGGCGGCGGCGGGCGGGGCCGGCGACCTCTACGCCGCGCTGGCCCGCGACTCGTTCGGCGGCGACCGGGCCAAGGCCAAGGTGGCGCTGCTCGGCGCGATGTACGGGCAGACCGGCGGCGCGGCGGTGCCCGCGTTGGCGGTGCTGAAGCGTAGTTACCCGACGGCGTTCGCCTTCGTCGAGGCGGCGGCGCGCACCGGCGAGGCGGGTGGGCTGGTGCGGTCCTGGCTGGGGCGGACGTGCCCGCCCGGCTCGGTGGGGTTCGGCGATCCGGACGACGCGCCCTCCGACCCGGACGCGGCGGCCGATCCGCAGGGTCCCCGGGCGCGGGCCGCGCGGTCGAGGGGTCGTTTCACACGTAACTTCGTCATCCAGGCCACCGCTGCCGAGTGGGCCTCCACGTTGCTTGCCACGCTGCGCACGGAGTTGGCCGACACCGACGCGGAGTTGGTCTTCTTCCAGCACGACGAGGTGGTCGTGCACGCGCCGGCCGCGCAGGCGGATGCGGTCGCCGCGGCCGTCACCCGGTGCGGCGAGCGGGCCTCCACGCTGCTCTTCGGTGCCACGCCGGTCCGGTTTCCGCTCGACCTGTCCATCGTGGACTGCTACGCCGACGCGGCCTGACCTGGGTGGCCCGCCCGGCGGCCGATCGGGTCAGGAGACGGCTGACCCCGGGTTCGCCGCGTCCCACGCCTGGCGGGATTCGGCAATCGCGTCCTTGTGCGCCAGTGACCAGTCGGTCAACTGCCGAACCAGGTGGGTAAGGCTTCGGCCGCGGTCGGTCAGCTCGTAGGTCACCGTCGCCGGGACGGTCGGGAAGACCGTCCGCAGCACCAGGCCGTCCCGTTCCAGGCGGCGCAGGGTGAGGGTGAGCATCCGCTGCGAGATGCCGTGGATGGCGCGTTGCAGCTCGCGGAAACGCCTGGTGCCGACGGACAGCTCGACGATCGCCAGCACCGACCACTTGTCGCCGATGCGGTCGAGCACGTCGCGGATCCCGCAGTCCGGGTGCTCGGGCAGCCCGCAGGGTTCGAGGGCGGCGGTTACCGCGGTGTGGCCTACTGACACGGAAGTGCCTCCTTGTGCCCGGTCCGGTGGTTCCCAACGATGAGGTTAGTTCCTGATCAGTACCATTGGAAGGATCGCCATGCTGCTGGTCACCGGTGCCTCCGGGCACCTGGGTTCACTCATCCACGCCGGGCTGTTCGCCCGGGGAATGTCGCCGTTGGCTGGCTCCCGGAGTCCCGCCCCGTACGGCGACTCTGGTCGCGCCATGGACTTCGACGACCCGGCGGGCCCGGACCTGGCGGGGGTTCGCGTGCTGGTGCTGGTCTCCGCCGGCTACGGCGAGGACGACGTCGTCATCGCCCGCCACGGCCGGGTCATCGCGGCCGCCGAGCGGTACGGGGTGGAACATGTCGTCTACACGAGCCTGGCCGGCGGTGGTGACCACCTGGCGTTCGCGCTGGCGCACCGGTGGACCGAGCGCCGCCTTCAGGAGAGCGCCCTGGGGTGGACCATCTTGCGCAACGGGATCTACGCCGAGTTGTTCGGTCAGTTGGCGGCGCCGGTAGGCGGTGTGGTGGCGGCTCCGTTCGGGACGGGAGGGTTGGCTGCGGTGACCCGGCAGGATCTCGCCGACGCCGCCGTGCGGGTGGCCCACGACCCGACCGTGCACCGTGGCCGGGTGTACGAGCTGACCGGCCCGGTCGCGCTGACGGCGGCCGCACTTGCCGAGGCGCTGGAGGTGCCCTATCGCCCGGTGTCGCTGGGTGCGCAGCGGCGCGCCCTGGACGATCTGAACCTGCTGCCCTTCCAGCCAGCCATGCTGATGTCGATCTACTCGGCGACGGCGGCCGGTTTCCTCGCTGGCGGGCACGCGGACCTCGCCGGGTTGCTGGGTCGGCCGCCGCGGGACGCGATGCCGGTCGCGCTCGCCGCCGCACGTTTGTCGTCCTGATCGTCGAATCAGCGGAGTGGTGTATAACGATTGCACTATTTCTCCTTTTCGCCCCGCTACTCTCGGCTGGCCGTCCTCGTTGCAGTGTCCGTAGGAGGGGCGGACCGGTCACGGTCGGTCCCACGCTGGAGGGGGCGCAGCTGAACGGGATCGCAGGAATGATCATCGCCGCGGGCGGGGGACGACGGATCGGTGGTCCCGAGGCGCTGCTGCACCAGGGCGAGAAGCCACTGGTCAACCAGATGATCGACACGATGACCGAGGCGGGCTGCGAACGCATCGTGGTCGTGCTGGGTGCCGCCGCCGAGCAGGTCCGGGAAACCGCCGACCTGGGCCGGGCCACAGTCGTCATCAACAAGGCGTGGGGCACCGGGGTCGGCTCGTCCATCCGGGCCGGTCTGGCCGCCCTGGACGACGAGGGGATCGAGGCGGTGGTGGTGGTCCCCGTCGACATGCCGGGGCTGACCGCCGTCGCGGTTCGCCGGGTGGCCGCACTGCCGTACCCCGATGTGTTGGTCTGCGCCACCTACGACGGGCTGCGCGGCTACCCGATGCTGTTCGGCCGCCGGCACTGGCCCGGCATCGCCACCCTGGCCAGCGCCGACGTGGGCGCCCGACCGTACCTGCTGGCGCACAAGGACCAGATCGTCGACATCGCCTGCGACTCGGTGGCCGACGGCAGCCGCGTCGACACCCCGGAGCTGATGGCGCTCTACGGCCTGACCGTCCCGCCGCAGCGGGTCGGGGTCTGAGGTGGCCTGAGTATCCGTGCTGATGTGCCGGGCCGCCCAGCGGCGATACTCGGTGCCATGCGTCGACTCGCCACCGCCCTGCTGTGCCTGGCCGCGCTCGTCAGCTGCGCCAGGCCGGGCGAAACGCCGGTGCGGGACGGCCCGACCGCAGACGCCGGTTGGGCCACCTACCAGGCTGACGTCACGGCCGTCCGGGTCGGCACGGACCTGCGCTCGCTCGTGCTGACCGTGGCGCTGCCGGGTGACGCGGACGGTTGCTCCCGGAACCCGCGAATCACCAACCTCGTCGAGGAGAACAACCGCGTCCACGCCGACGTGGTGCAGGAATCGCGCCTGTCCGCGGTGGTCGGGGCCTGCCCCACCCACACACCGGCCGAGGTGACGTTGACAGCGTCGGGGCCGATCGCCGGCCGGACCGTCGTGCTCAACCAGGAGCCGTGGAAGGTCGACGGCGCGGCGTACCACCGCTGCGACCCGACGTTCGGGTGCGGTCCGATGCCGAAGGACCACTGTGACCAGGCGTGGGTCGGCGTCGTGGTCCGCGGCATGGACGTGTCCCGGCACTCCACCGGATCGGTCGAGGGCTGCGACGGCGCCTGGTTGGTCATGACGGTGCCGTTCGATCCGGTGCCGTGCGGTGTCGAGGCGCGGCCCGGCTGCGACTCGTCGGTCAACGTGCGCCGCTATTTCCTGCGGTGGGCCGGCCAGGGCGGCTGGAAGAGGATCGCCAGCTCGACGGAGGCCGGCTGCGGACGCGTCCGCGCCACCGAGCCGGCCTTCCCGAGCAAGCTCTGCGCCGACCTGCCCACCCCCTGATCGGGGCCAGCCCCTCTCCGGTGACTCCGGGCCGAGCCGCTGATGGGGTGGTTTGGGCGATGCATCACCTTTTGGGTGATTTCCTGGACCGGGCACCCCTTGCCGCGAGGGGGCTCGTTACCGGTTCGTGACCTTTGCTGAGACAGTGCAGATGAGAGCGAAGACCGGGGTGGGCACTCGACGCCTGCTTCTGCCCCTGGTGGGCGGGGCGACAGCAGTCGTGCTGGCGATGCTGGCGACCACCTCCGAGGCCCAGCCCCGGCTAGCCGTCGATCCGGTGGCCGGCACGCAGGGCTTCCTGGTCATGACCGCCGGAGACGCGCGGCTGATTGGTGCCGAGAACGAGGGGACCATCGCGGTCGGGGGCAACCTCAGCTTCGGCAACTATCAGGTCGCCGGGAGCAGCGCCGGGTCTTTTGTGGTGCCGCCGGACAGTAATCCGACGGCCCTGCTGGTGGGCGGCCGGGTCGACTTCGCCGCCAGCGTCCCCGGGTCGCGGTTGCAGGTGTTGGGGAGCGGCTACGTGAAGGTCGGCGACCTGACCGGCACCTTCGTCCGCGACACCGACAACAACGGCGCCCAGGTCAACACCCGGGTCCTGCCGGTGGACGACTACGAGGCATCACCCCGGGTCGAGCTCGTGACCCGGCAACCCGTGGCGAGTGTCGGCCCCTCCTCGCCGCTGGATTTCGGCAGCGCGTTCGAGGGTTTCCGCGCGACCGCCACCAGCCTGGCCACCTGTCAGCAGAACGTCGTGCTGACCACCCCGGAGGGTGCCCCGTTGCCCCGGCCCGTTCCGCCGGGCAGCAACGCGGTGGTCAACCTCGCCCCCGGTGTCACGAACGTGCTCAACCTGTCCGCCAGCGATCTTGCCAACATCTCGGTGCTCACCTTCGCCGACCAGCCCACCGCCGACACGCCACTGCTGGTCAACGTGGACACCAGCGACGTCTCTGACGCGTTCGTCTGGCGGGTGCCGAACTTCGCCGGAATCGGTGGAGACCAGGCCAGATACATTCTGTTCAACCTCCCGACCGCCACCTCGATCACCCTCACCGACGACAGCGCGACGCTGGAGGGCACGATCTACGCGCCCAACGCCGCCCTGAATGCCGCGACGAACGGCAACATCGAGGGAAGCATCATCAGCCGGACGCTGACGCACGACGGCGGGGAGATCCACGACTTCCCGTTCTCGACGCTGCTGAACTGCTCCCAACCGACGCCGACGCCAACAGCGTCGACACCGACCCCCACACCGACGACACCGACCCCCACACCGACCGGGCCGACGCCCACACCGACCGGGCCGACGCCCACACCGACCGGGCCGACGCCCACACCGACGGGGCCGACGCCCACACCGACGCTGCCCACGCCGACACCGACCGGGCCGACCTCCGCACCGACGACCCAGCCGCCGGTGAGCCCGACGGGCTACCCGACCAAGCACCCGTTGCCGGTCACCGGCACCTCGACCTGGCCGATGCTGGGGATAGGGAGCGCCGGAGTCGGCCTCGGTGTGGCCCTGCTACTGCTGGCCCGACTGAGACTGCGACGTAACGAGAACTAAGACCGGTGATGGTGGGTCCAGGACAGGGTCCTGGACCCACCGACGCCAGGTCAGGCACCTGAGAGGCAGTGGCGCACGTCGTCAATCGCGAGCCGCGGGAGGCGTCGCGTCGCGCATCCCAGAACGTGTGATGCCGGTGAGTCATCAAGATGACTCACCGGCATCACGCTCGTCAGGGCATGGCCGCCCGACCGGTGGTGATCGGAGCGGGCGTGGCAGACCTCAGTCCTGCGCCGAGTCCAGCTCGCCGGTGGCGGCCAGCCGCTGGTACCAGTGCGCGCTGTCCTTCCAGGTGCGGACCTGCGTGTCGTAGTCGACGCGGATGATCCCGAAGCGGCGGTCGTAGCCGTAGCCCCACTCGAAGTTGTCCAGCAGCGACCAGACGAAGTAGCCACGGACGTCGGCACCCTGCGCGCGGGCGTCGGCCATCGCACCGATGTGCCGGCGCAGGTAGTCGATCCGCCGGTCGTCGTGGATCCGGCCGTCGGCCGACACCACGTCGTCGAACGCCGCGCCGTTCTCGGTGATCATCATCGGCTGGCTGGGGTATTCCCGGTGCAGGCGCAGCAGCAACTCGGTCAGGGCCGGCGGGTCAATGTTCCACCCCATCGCCGTGTACGGGCCGGGCTGCGGCAGGAAGTCGACGTTGTCGGCGGCGACCCACGGCGTCGACGTCGACGCACCGTGCCCGTCGGCGTCGGAGCGGGCCGACACCCCGTCCCAGGCCCGGACCAGGGTGCTGGAGTAGTAGTTGACCCCCAGCACGTCCAACGGCACCGCGATCAGCTTCTCGTCGCCCGCACGGACGAACGACCAGTCGGTGACCGACGCCGTGTCGGCCAGCAGGTCGGCCGGGTATTCACCGTCCAGCATCGGCCCGAGGAACGCCCGGTTGGCCAGGGCGTCGATCCGCCGCACCGCGTCGGAGTCGGCCGCCGAGTCGGAGGCGCCCCGGATGACGTGCAGGTTGAGCGTCACCGACAACTCGGCGGCCGGCGCCAGCTCCCGGACCACCCGACCGGCCAGGCCGTGCGCGAGGTTGAGGTGGTGCACCGCGGCCAGCGCCGCCGCCGGCTCGGTCCGACCCGGGGCGTGCACGCCGGAGGCGTAGCCCAGGTACGCCGAGCACCACGGCTCGTTGAGCGTCGTCCAGGTGTGCACCCGGTCGCCCAGCGCACCGACGATGCCGGCCGCGTACTCCTGGAAGCGCAACGCGGTCTCCCGTGCCGCCCAGCCGCCGGCGTCCTCCAACTCCTGCGGCAGGTCCCAGTGGTACATGGTGGCCACCGGACGGATGCCCCGCTCCAGCAGACCGTCCACCAGCCGCGAGTAGAAGTCGACGCCGGCCTGGTTGAAGCGGCCCGAGCCGCCCGGCTGCACCCGCGGCCAGGCGATGGAGAACCGGTACGCGCTGAGCCCGAGATCGGCGATGTGCCCCAGGTCGTCGGCCCACCGGTGGTAGTGGTCAGCGGCCACGTCGCCGGTGTCGCCGTTGAGCGTCCGACCAGGCGTGTGGCTGTAGGTGTCCCAGATGGACGGTCCGCGGCCGTCCTCGGTGGCCGCACCCTCGATCTGGTACGAGGCTGTCGCCGACCCCCAGACGAAGCTCTCCGGGAAGTGGTGTCGCGTCATCGTTCCGTCCCCTGGATCTCGCAGCTGTAGCCCGTCGAGGCACCGGCGACCAGTTCCGCACTGGCCGTCCCGCCCTCGTAGCGCACGTCGAACTCGGCGCCCGGCCCGTCCCCGGGTGACGGTACCCGGACCCGGGTCCGCTGCCCCTCGGCCGGTGCGTACAGCCGCAGCCGCACATCGTCGGCCCACTCGTAGTCCGGTCGGTCGGTGCGGGAGCCGAACGGGATGACCGCGCCGGGCCGGGCCAGCACCGGCAGGCTGTCGAACGCGTGCTTCTCGGTGACCCACGCCGGGCCGGTGACCTGCGCGCCGCTGACCAGGTGGGTCCAGGTGCCGGCGGGCACGTAGTAGGTGACGTCGCCGTCGGCGCTGAACACCGGCGCGACAAGCACGTCCGGGCCGAGCATGTACTGGCGGTCCAGGTGCGCCGTGGCCGGGTCGTCCGGGAACTCCAGGAACATCGGGCGCATCACCGGCGTACCGTCGCGGTGCGCCTCCTGGGCGGCGGCCGCGAGGTACGGCATCAGGCCGAGCTTGAGCCGGGTGAAGTGCCGCAGCACGTCCACGGCCTCGTCGTCGAACGCCCACGGCACCCGGTACGAGCCGGAGCCGTGCAGCCGCGAGTGTGAGGAGAGCAGCCCGAACGCGACCCACCGCTTGAACACGGCTGGATCGGGGGTGCCCTCGAAGCCGCCGATGTCGTGGCTCCAGTAGCCGAAGCCGGACGCGGCCAGCGACAACCCGCCGCGCAGCGACTCGGCCATCGCGACGAACGTCGACTCGCAGTCGCCGCCCCAGTGCACCGGGAACTGCTGCCCCCCGGCGGTGGCCGAACGGGCGAACAGCACCGCCTCGCCCTTGCCGCGCTCGGTCTCCAACAGCTCGAAGACCGCCTTGTTGTAGAGGTAGGAGTAGTAGTTGTGCATCCGCTGCGGGTCCGAGCCGTCGTGCCACACCACGTCGGTCGGGATGCGCTCACCGAAGTCGGTCTTGAAGCAGTCGACGCCCATGTCCAGCAGGGCTTTGAGCTTGCCGGTGAACCAGCGCACCGCGTCCGGGTTGGTGAAGTCCACGAGCGCCATGCCGGCCTGCCACTTGTCCCACTGCCAGACCGACCCGTCCGGGTTGCGGACCAGGTAGCCGGCCTCGCGGCCCTCCTCGAACAGGTACGAGCGCTGCGCGATGTACGGGTTGATCCAGACGCACACCTTCAGGTCCCGCTCGTGCAGCCGGCGCAGCATCCCCTCCGGGTCGGGGAAGGTCGCCGGGTCCCAGACGAAGTCGACCCAGTGGAACTGGCGCATCCAGAAGCAGTCGAAGTGGAACACCGACAGCGGCAGCCCGCGCTCGGCCATCCCGTCGACGAACTCGGTCACCGTCTTCTCGTCGTACGAGGTGGTGAACGAGGTGGACAGCCACAGCCCGTACGACCAGGCGGGGATGCGGGCCGGTCGGCCGGTGAGGGCGGTGTAGCGGCGCAGCACGTCCTTCGGGTCGGGCCCGTCGATGACGTGGTAGGTGAGCGACTGCCCCTCGACGCTGAACTGGTTCTGCGCGACGACCTCGGAGCCGACCTCGAACGACACGTGCTCCGGGTGGTCGACGAACACCCCGTAGCCGGCGCTGCTGAGGTAGAACGGCACGTTCTTGTACGCCTGCTCGCTGGCGGTGCCACCGTCGGCGTTCCAGATGTCGACGGTCTGCCCGTTCTTGACGAACGGGCCGAAGCGCTCGCCCAACCCGTACACCGTCTCGCCGACACCGAGCGCGAGCCGCTCGTGCACGTGCCGGCGGCCCTCGGCGTCGGTGACGACGCCGATGCTGCGCCCGGTGGACGCGGTGACCAGCCGGTCGCCGTGCCGGAACTCGACCCGCCACCCGTCGACGAGCGCGACCCGCGCGGTCAGCTCACCGGTGGTCAGCGTCGCGCTGATCCCGGTGACGTCGACGGTGACCGGGTGCGTCTCGTCGGTGCTCAGCCCGAAGTGCGGCTCGCGGGGCAGCCCGCCGGTGTGGTGGGCGATGGTCACCCCGATGACGCCGGGGGCGGGGGAGAAGAACCGGACGGTGACCAGGGCACGGTTCAGGGTGTCGCCGCGACCGGTGATCGGGGCGGTCGGCGCGAAGACGGTGAAGCCGCGCTCGTCCGGCTCGACCGACTCCACCACGCCGGGGCGTAGGACGCTGACACCGGGGCGTAGTTGCCAGTACCCGTCGGTGAACTTCACTTCTCGGCTCCTGCCGTGATGCCGCGCGCCAGGGTGCGCTGGAAGATGAGGAAGAAGAGGATCGCCGGCACCAGGCTGATCAGGGCGCCGGCGTTCGTGGTCGGAGCGTCCATCAGCCGGTCACCCTGCAGCGACGCGAGCGCGACCGGGATCGTCTGCGTCTGGTTGTCGATCAGCATGACCAGCGGGATGAGGAACTCGTTCCACGTCCAGATGAAGAAGAAGATGAGCAGCACCGAGAGGGTGGGCCGCAGGTTGGGGAAGACCACCCGCCACAGCACCGTCCACTTGCCGGCGCCGTCGAGCGCGGCGGCCTCCAGCAGCGAACGCGGGAACGTCCCCAGCACCGAGGCGAGCAGGTAGGTGCCGAACGCACTCTGGATGACGGTGAAGATGATGATCACCGAAAGCTGGGTGTTGTAGAGGCCGATCTGCTTCGCCACGTAGTACAGCGGGTAGATCAGTGCCTCCTGCGGCAGCATGTTGGCCAGCAGGAACAACCCGACGATCCAGAGCCGGCCACGGACCCGGCCGATGCCCAGGGCGTACGCGTTGAGCAGTGACACGGCGACGCCGAGCACGGCCACGGAGCCGGCGATGAACGCCGAGTTCCAGAGCTTGAGCGGGAAGTTCACCTCGGTCCAGTACGTGCGCAGACCCTTGGTGTAGAACTCGCTCGGCCAGCTCAACGGGCCACTCGACGAGTAGTCACCTGGCGACTTGAACGCGTTGAGCAGCATGAACGCGAACGGCACGAGCATGACCAGCGCGCCGAGGACGACCAGGGCGAGCACGATCCAGCGGCTGACGCCGCGGTGGTGCCGATCGGGTACGGGGCCCCGGACGGGCAGCGGAGTGATGACGGCCATCTCAGTTCCCCCGGTCCCGGCGCTCGCTGCGCGCCTGCATCCAGATGAAGACCACGGCCACCAGAACGATGATCAGGGTAAGCACCGTGGAGATCGCGGAGCCGTAGCCGACCTGCAACTTCTTGAAGAACGTGTAGTACGCGAAGTAGCTCGGCACGTTCGTGGCGTTGTCCGGGCCGCCCCGGGTCAGGGCGAAGATCGGCCCGAACACCTTCAGCGCGGCGATGGTGCAGGTCAGGGCCACCACGAAGGTTTCCGGCCGGATCTGCGGGAGGGTGATCGCGCGGAACCGGTGGACCCAGTTCGCGCCGTCGACCTCGGCCGCCTCGTACAGCTCCGGATCGACCCGCTGCAGCGCCGCCATGAAGACGACCACGGGGTAGCCGATCTGCACCCAGATCATCACCGCCATCACGGCCGGCAGGGCGGTGCCCGGGTCGCCGAGCCAGTCGTGGCGCAGCGCGCCCAGACCGACCGCGTCGAGCAGGCTGTTGAACGCGCCGTCGGGGCGCAGGATCCAGCCCCAGACGATGCCCGCCACCACGACGGGCAGCACCTGCGGGAGGTAGAACGCGGCCCGCAGCGCGGCGGCGGTGCGAGGCTTGAACCGCCGGCCGATCACGTCGAAGAGCACCGCGGCGAGCAACAGCCCGAGCAGGGTGGGCACCACCACCATCGCGACGATCATCCAGACGGTGTTGCGGAACGACGCCCAGAACACGTCGTCCTGCATCAACTGCTGGTAGTTGTCCAGGCCGACCCACCTGGGGTCACCGATGCCGGACCACTTGGTCAACGACAGGTAGAGGGTGCCGACCAGGGGTGCGCCGATCACCAGGAGGAAGAGCACCGCTCCGGGGAGCAGGTAGAGCCAGTACGCCGCGTCGCGGCCGCGGCGTCTGCGGCTGGGCGCGGGCGGGGTGGGCGTCGCGGCTGATGGTGTGGCGGCGACGGTCTCGGAGACTGCCATGGAAGATCCTTCCCGGCGGGGCGGGCGGGCGCGCCGGTCGTACCGGTCGCGCCCGCCGCTCGCCGTGTCACTTGCCGGTGATCTCCTTGACGCCGTCGGCGTACGGCTTGGCGATCGCGTCGAGAACCTGGTCGGGGGACTTGGAGCCGTTGATCAGGCCCTGGAAGCCGGAGACCAGCACGTCGTAGTAGCCGGGGACCGGCCAGTCCGGGTAGAAGGCGAGCCCGTCGGACTTGCTGACCGTGTTGAAGTCCTCGATCAGCTTGCGGTCCTTCGGGTCGCTGATCTTCGACGCGTCGGCGGCGATCGGAACACCACCGTTGTTGCCGATCAGGTCCTGGATCTCCGGACGCAGGGTGATGTCGATGAAGTCGTACGCCAGGCTCTTGGCCTTGCTGTTCTCCGGGACGACCCAGAGGTTGCCGGAGGAGCCGGCCTGCAGGGTGTTGCCGGGGAAGAGGAAGGTGTCCCAGTTGGCCTTCATCTCGGTCTTGAACCGGCCGAACCACCAGCTACCCGAGACGATCATCGGAACCTTGCCACCGATGAAGGCGGTGCCCATGTCCTCGGCCTTGAGGCTTGCCGAGTTCTTGGCGACGTAGCCCTTGCGCACCCACTCGGCGAAGGTGTCCGCGCCGTACTTGAGGGGGTCGGCCTTGAAGTCGACCGGGTTCTTGTAGAGCTGGTAGTTGTCGACGAACTGCCGGTCACCCTTGGACAGGGCGAGCTGGTAGAAGAGCTGCCCGGCCGGGTACTCGGCGCCGGCCATGCCCAGTGGGGTGACGCCCTTGCCGACGAAGGTGTCCATCGCGGCGGTCATCTCGGCCATGCTGGTCGGCACCTTGACGCCGTTGCGCTGGAACAGGTCCTTGTTGTAGTAGACCGTGACGTACTCGCCGTAGTTCGGCACGCCGAACCACTTGCCCGAGCCCATCACACCCTTGTCGCTGTAGCGGGCGGTGGTCTGCAGGCTGGGGCTGAGCTTGCCGGCCCAGCCGCGCTTGTCGGCCTCGGCGCTCAGGTCGGAGAGCAGGCCCTGGGTGGAGAGCAGACCGGCGGTCGCGTTGCCCTTGTTGTACTCCATGATGTCCGGGCCCTCGGACGAGTTGATGATCATGCCGGCGTTCTGCTGGATCTGTTCGAACGCCTTGCGCTCGAAGCGCACCTCGACGCCCGGGTGCTCGGTCTTGAAGATCTCGATGGCCTTGTTCCAGCCGACCCCCATGGCGCTGTTCTCGCTCTCGTAGTGCCAGAGCTTGAGAACCTTGGCGTCGCTGTCGTCCCCGTTGTCGCCACCGCCGCAGGCGGCCACGGTGGTCGTCGCGGTCGCCGCCAGGGCGATCGCGGCGACGATCCGGCGGAGTCGCTGCATTACAATCCTCCTCGTTGAGTATCTAGCGGTACTGCACGGGGCCCGTCGTCGCGTTGCAGCGCGGCGGCGGGCCGTTCCTACTGGTCAGCCCCCATGAGGTGGCGGCTTCGTGGTGCGGCTGTCGATCCCCGGATCTCTAATGCGCAGGGCAGCAACTGCTGGTGGCGTTGATCGCCGGGGCCGTCCAGGTGGCGCACCAGCGCCTCGATCGCGATCCGACCCAGCGCCGACCCGGGTGACGTCATCGCGGTCAGCGCCGGGGTCGCCAACTCGGCCACCTGCGTCGAGGTGACCATCGAGACGACGGAGACGTCCTCGGGCACCGACAACCCACGCCCGGTCAGCTCGCCGAGGATGCCGAAGATCGCGGTCTCGTTCATGGCCAGCACGGCGGTCAGCTCCGGGGCCTGCGCGAACGCGGCGGCCAGGGCCGCGCGACCGCCGGCGGCGCTGTCCTCGGCCGTGATCATCAGCGGGTCGAGACCGTGCCCGGTCATCGCCGCGACAAAGGCGTCCCGGGTACGCAGCGCGGGCCCGTAACCGCTGGCCACCGTCGCGGCCGAGTGGTTGACGTAGACGATCCGCCGGTGCCCGAGACCGACCAGGTGCGCGACGGCCTCCCTGACAGTCTGGTCGAAGTCGATGTCGACGTAGGAGAGCGCGCTGGTGTCGCCGGTGCGGCCGATCAGGACCAGCGGTACGCCGGCCTCCTGGAGCACGGTGACCCGCTCGTCGGCGAGCTGGACCTCCATCAGCACGACACCGTCGAGCATCCGCTGGGTGGCCAGCCGACGCAGGTCGTCGAGGTCACCACCACCGACCGGCGAGAGCACCAGGTGGTAGCCGGCCGCGCTGGCCGCCGCCGCGGCGCCGGTGACGAATGCGGTTTCGGTGGCACCGAGGCCGCGCTCGTCCATCGGCATCAGCAGGCCGAGGATCCGACTGCGGCGACTGGCCAGGCCACGGGCCATCGCGTTGGGCTGGTAGTCGAGCTCGGCCATCGCGGCGAGCACCTTGCCCCGGGTGGCCTGCGAGATCGGCCGGGCGCCGGTGAGCACGTACGAGACGGTGCTGACCGAGACGCCCGCGAGGCGGGCGACGTCGTGCATGGTGGCCACCGCGCACCTCCTCTGGCCAGGCGTGGGATCGCTCCCGCATGATCGTCGAAACGCTTCGACGAAGCGGTTCGACAGACGCTAGGCCACCTGTTACGGCGACGTCAATAGCCGATGTCGAAGAGAATTCGGAGCAGCGCGATCCCGTCCTGCCCGCCCGTCCTGCCCGCCCGTCCTGCCCGCCCGTCCTGCCCGCCCGTCCTGCCCGCCCGTCCTGCCCGCCCGTCCTGCCCGCCCGTCCTGCCCGCCCGT